>VGRO01000180.1 GCA_016875335.1 Deltaproteobacteria bacterium
GGCAAGGGCCGGCCGCGCGAGTACTTGGAGCGAGGAAGGCCGGCCCGCGGCAGCTGCGGGGTGCAACGCCAACTGGTGGTCGCGCGAATCCCGGGAGCTCATGGGCAAGGCGGCGACGGCGCGAATACTTGGAGCGCCGATCCCTCGCCGCCGCGACAGACGCAACAGCGTCGGTTCGAATCCGCTACGTCCGACAAATCGCAGATTTGGCGCGCGACGTCGGATTCGAACCGACGACCCTTGGCTTCGGAGGCCAATACTCTATCCAGCTGAGCTAGTCGCGCGAGCACCGGGCGCTGACCCGGCCGGAACGCGATCTTAGGCGCCGCCGCCGGCCCGGTCAACGCCTTTACAACCTGCGTCGCCGTCCTATCTTCGCGCCCCGCCCGCGGACCGGTCTGCGGGAATAGGCCGCCGCCGCCGCCGGTTGGTGCCGCCGGCCGCGGCCCATTGCACGAAGATTGGGCCTGGTCTGGCCCGCGTGCAGCACGCAACTACCTGAAAACCCGGGAGCTGATTTGATGCAGGACATCCGCTCGCTCAACGAAATGATTCGCCACGAATCGCAGTTCGTCGACGCCATCTTGGAGGAGATGAAGAAGGTGGTGGTCGGCCAGACCCACATGGTCGAGCGGTTGCTGATCGGCTTGCTCACGGGCGGTCACGTGCTGCTCGAAGGCGTGCCCGGGCTGGCCAAGACCCTGACCTGCAAGACGTTGGCGCGCTGCCTGTCGATCCAGTTCCAGCGCATCCAGTTCACGCCTGATCTGCTGCCCGCCGACATCTTGGGCACCATGGTCTACAACCCGCGCGATCAGACCTTCACCGTCAAGAAAGGGCCAATCTTCACCAACCTCGTGCTCGCCGACGAGATCAATCGCGCGCCAGCCAAGGTCCAGTCGGCGCTGCTCGAGGCGATGCAGGAGCACCAGATCACCATCGGCGAGGCGACGCACACGCTAGCCGAGCCGTTCCTGGTGCTGGCGACGCAGAATCCGATCGAACAGGAGGGCACCTATCCGCTGCCCGAGGCGCAGGTCGACCGCTTCATGTTGATGGTGCGCGTCGGCTATCCGAGCAAAGCCGAAGAGCGCGCGATCCTCGACGGCGCGACCGGTGGCTACGCTCCCGAGATCCGGCCGGTGCTCGACGGCGAGCGCCTGTTGCAGGCCCGCAAGGTCGTGCAGGACATCCTCATCGATGACAAGCTCAAGCAGTACGTCGTCGACATCGTGTTCGCGAGCCGCGACCCCAAGGCCTACGGTCTCGCGGACCTTGCTGAGTTCATCCAATTCGGCGCCTCCCCGCGTGCGACCATCTTCCTGGTCCAGGCCGCCAAGGCGCACGCCTTCCTGCGCCACCGCGCGTTCGTCATTCCCGAGGACATCAAGGCGGTGGGCCTCGACGTGTTACGCCACCGCGTGCTGCTGACGTACCAGGCCGAAGCGGTGCAGTTGTCGAGCGACGACGTCGTGCAGCGCATCTTTGACCGAATCGCCGTCCCGTAGGCCTACCACGACCGCTTGTCCTCCACGCCGCGCGTGTCCATGTTCGCGACCGCTCCAGCCAGTTCCAACGCCGACGCCGCGTCGCTGCTCGACGTCGCAGCCCGCGTCCGCCAGATCGAGCTCATCACGCGCCGGCTCGTCAACGACACCATGGCGGGCCAGTACCACGCCGTGTTCAAGGGCCGCGGCATGTCGTTCGACTCGGTGCGCGAGTACCAGGCTGGCGACGACATTCGCACCATCGACTGGAACGTGTCCGCGCGCACCGGTGGCGTGTTCGTCAAGCAGTACGTCGAAGAGCGCGAGCTGACGGTGCTGGTTGCCGTGGACGTGTCGGCGTCGATGGGCATCGGCACGGTCGAGCGCAGCAAGCGCGACCTCGCGGCGGAAGTGGCGGCGGTCCTGGCGTTTTCCGCACTGTCCAACAACGACCGCGTCGGGCTCGTGCTGTTTTCCGACCGCATCGAACACGTGGTTCCGCCCAAGAAGGGGCGCGGGCACGTGCTGCGGATGGTCAACGATCTGTTGCGCATCGCGCCCAAGGGTCGGCAGACCCGGCTCGACATGGTGTGCGACGAGCTGTCGCGCATTGTGCGCAAACGCAGTGTCGTGTTCTTGTTGAGCGACTTTTTGGATTCGGAGTTCGACCGCAGTTTCGGTGTGCTGGCGCGCCGTCACGACGCGGTGCCACTGGTGATTTCGGACCCGGTCGAAGAGAAGTTTCCGGACCTTGCGGGGCTTGTGCCGCTCCAGGACGCCGAAACGGGCGCCGTGCAGTGGTTCGACGCGGGCGACGCGCAGTGCCGTACGGCCTATTGGCAGCGACAGGCCGTGTTGCGCCGCAAGGCGGAGACGCTGCTGCGCAAGCACGGTGCCGAGCCGGTCGAGGCCAAGGTTGGTCAGGATTACGTACCGGCGCTGGTGACGTATTTTCGCCGCCGGGCGGCGAGGCAGTGACCGTGCGGAGGGCCGTGGCGGCGTGCAACCTGGCGGGTGGCCTCGCGGCAGCGTGCGCGTTGCTGTGTTCGCGGGGTGCTGCGGCCCAGACCTCGCTACCGGGCGCGGCAAGCGCGGTCGAGGCGGCGGCCGGTGCGTCGCCCACCTCTGCGCCCCCTGTTTCTGTCGAAGCGCACCTGAGCACGACCACGCCCGGTTTTGGCCAGCGCGTCGAGCTGCGGGTCACGTTGCGCCATCCGCCCCACGTCCGCGTGTTCTTTCCGAGCAAGCCCGACCTGCGGCCGCTGCTGGCCGACATCCGCGACCCGGGGCGCACCGAGAGCCAGACCGTCGGGGGCGTGGTGGTCGAGACAGCGATTGTGCCCGCGCTGGCGGTGCGGACGGGCTCCCTCAAGCTGCCGGCGATCGAGGTGCCGTGGACCGAGACCGACGCTTCGGGCGGGCAGGGCCGGTCGGGCACCGTGACGATCCCGCCGCTTCGCCTGACCGTCAAGAGCCAGTTTGCCGGCGACACCCTCGCCGAGCCCGCGCCGCTGCCCGCCCCGCGGCCGCTGGTCGAGGAGAACGTGCCGCTCGAAGTGGGCCTGCTCGTTGCACTGATGATGGCCGTGTCGGCGCTGTCCACCGCCGCGGCTTTGCGGTTCTACCGCGACCGGGCGGCCCGCCGCGCGCCCAAGCCGCCGACGCCGGCCCACACGGTGGCTCTGGCGCGCTTGGATGAACTGGAGCGCTCCGACCGGCTGCAAACCGAAGATCCGGGCGCCGTGTTCGCAGAACTGTCTGAAATCATGCGGCAGTACCTGGGTGGGCGCTTTCGATTCCTGGCCATCGACATGACGACCACCGAATTGCTGGCCCACCTCAAGGGGGTGTCGCTGCGCGGCGTGCAACTAGACGAAATCGCGTCGTTTGCCGAGCTTTCCGACCTCGTCAAGTTTGCGCACGTGCCGGCGAGCCCCGACGAGCTGCGCAAGGAGGCGCAGTTCGTCCGCAAGGTGGTCGAGCGCACCCAACAGACGGTCCAGGAGCAGGACGAGGCCCGCCGCGCCGAGGACGAACGCTTGGCGCGCATCAAGCGGCTGCGGTTGCAGGTGATGGCGCCGCAGGCGCTGCGGTTGCGCGCCCTGGCCATCGACGTCCTGGTTGGGTCGCTCGCCACGGCCCTGCTGGGCTGGGTGGCCATCGATACCGCGAACCGGGCGCTTTTCGATGCGTGCCTGTTGTTGCTGCCGTTGTGGCTGGTGCTGCGCGATGTGTTGGGGCCGCAGTCGCCAGGCAAGGCTATCGTGGGCCTGCAGATCGCCGACAACCAGGACGACACTGCTGCGCCGCGCCGCGAATGGCTGCCCGCGGTGGCCCAAGACGACCTGCCGACTGCGCGCGTTGCCAACGCCTGGCCGCGGCTGCTGCGCAACCTGTCGCTGGCGGTGCCGTTGGCGGGGTTGGTGGTCGAGGCCGCCACCTGCCTGAACCTGCCGGAGTCGCGCCGACTGGGCGACCAGTGGGCCGACACCCGCGTCATCGACGCGCAAGTGCTGCGGCGCCGCGGTACGCCGAGCTGGGCCCCCGCGGTGCTGCTCTTGGTGGTGGCGGGTTTGCTGTGGCTGATGCCCTGGGCGATGGGGGGGCGGCCGACATGACGGGGTCCTGGACGCTCGAACACCCGTGGTTCCTGCTGTTGCTGGTGGCGCTGGCCGCGGTGGCGTGGCTGCACAGCCGGCAGGGCTCGGCCGCTGTCGCGTTCTCGTCGCTGGGTGCGTTCGACCGCGTGCAGCCGACGGTGCGGGTGCGGTTGCGCAAGCTGCCCGATTGGCTGCGCGTGGCGGCCGTCGCCGTCCTCATCGTGGCCATGGCGCGACCGCAGATGGTGGACACCGAGGTGCTGAGCGGCGAAGGCATCGACATCATGATTGCTCTGGACATGTCCGGTTCCATGAACGCGATCGACATGAGCCAGGACGACATCGCCAATCTGCAGGCCAACGGCCAGGAGCCGCAGAACCGCTTCGAGGCCGCGCGCGCGATCCTCAAGGATTTCATTCGCAAGCGAAAGTCCGATCGCGTTGGCCTGGTCGTCTTCGGCGGCGAGGCCTTCCTGCGCTTTCCGCCGACGCTCGACTACGTGCGGTTGCTCAACGCGCTGGACACCCTGGTGCTCGACGACGGCCGCCGCACCCAGGACCAGCCCGACAGTTGCAAGAACAACTGCACCATCAACGGCTCGGGCACCGCGATCGGCGACGCGCTCAACCGCGCCTTTCTTCGCTTGGAGAAAGCCAAGAGCAAGTCGCGCATGATCATCCTCATCACCGACGGCAAGCAGGAGGGCGGGTCGCTCGAGGCCAGCACGGTGCCCAAGTACATTGCCTCGTTGCCCCAAAAGGAACGCGTGCGCATCTTCACCTTCCAGGTCGGTTCGGGGCGCGAGACGCGGCTGCCCGCCTATGACCCGCTGCGCGGCAAGCCGATGACCGACCGCCATGGCCGGCGCCTGTATCAACGGCCCGACCGGCCGTTCCCGACCGATCCCGAGCTGTTGCGGCAGGTTGCCAGCCTGACCGGCGGGTCGTTCTATGATTCGTACGACGCCGAGAAGTTCAGCAAAGACTTCCAAGACTTGGAGAGAACCACCTTCCAGGTCAAGGTGCGCACGCATCGCCGCGAGCTCTTCTTCGGGTGGCTGCTGGCAGGGCTGGCGCTGCTGGGGATGGAACAACTGCTGCGCCGCACCTGGCTGCGGGCCTTTCCTGTGTAGGGGTCACGTCAAACGATGAACGCCGACACCCTGTCCTTGGCCAATCCCGAAATCGGTTGGCTCGCGCTGGCCGCGCTGGCGCTGGGCGCGTGGGCGCTCGCGCAGGTGGCCGGCTGGCACAAGCGACTGGCTGCGCTGGGTCGGGGCGCCATTGTCCGCCAGATGGTCGCGCAGTTCGACCCCAAGCGGACGGGCCTGCGCGCTGGGCTGGTCACGCTGGCGCTGGTCTTGCTGGTCGGGGCGGCGACTCGGCCGCGCTATGGCCTGCGCGAGACCGAAATCTCCAACGCCGGCATTGACATCGCGCTGGTCATCGATGCCAGCAAGTCGATGCTGGTCAAGGATGTGGTCCCCGACCGCCTCAAGGGCACGGGTCTGGAGGTGTCGGCGCTGATGGCGCGGCTGGCCGGCGGCCGTGTGGCGCTGGTGCCGTTCGCTGGCATCCCGTTCGTGCAGTGCCCGCTGACGAGCGACCACGACGTCATCCGCAACTATTTGCACGACTTGCGCCCCGAGGATCTGCCGGTCGGCGGTACCAACATCGGCCGGGCCATCGCGCTGGCGACCGAGCTGCTGACCGGCGAACGCGAAAAGGCCGAGGCCGAGCTGCGCGACAACCTGATGCCCCAGTTCAAGGGCAGCAAGAACAAGGCCATCGTGCTTTTCAGCGACGGCGAAGACCACGAGGGCGCCGCGCTCGACGCCGCGCGCAAGGCCGCCGAGAAGGGCATTCGCATCTACACGGTCGGCGTGGGCTCGGCCTTCGGCGACCCGGTGCCCATGTTGGGGCCCGACGGTGCGACGACCGGAATCGTCAAGGACGAGGCGGGCAACCCAGTGTTCAGCAAGCTCAACATGGACCTGCTCGACCAGATCGCCAAGGCGACGGGCGGTCAGTCGTTCCGATACAGCAACCAGACCATCGCCCCACAGTTGTTCGCCGCACTCGACGCCTTGGAAAAGGCAGAGTTTCTGGCGCAGTTCAAGCAGTTGGGCGAGGACCGCTATCAGTTGCTGCTGGGGCCGGCGTTGCTGCTGCTGCTGTTGGACCTGCTGTTGGCGCGGCGCTCCGCCGGGTCGCATCGTCGCATCGGCTTGGCCGCGGCGTCCGCCTTGGCGTGCTTGGGCTTGGCCGCCACCCCTCAACCTGCCCAAGCGGCGTGGCTGGAGCGCGAGAACCCCGACATCGCCAGCGGACGCAAGCTCGTGGAATCCAAGAAGCCTGGCGAGGCGCTCGGCGCCTTCAAGCAGGCCCAGGCGACGCGGCCAGAGAGCGCACTCATCTGGTACGACATCGGCGTGGCCCAGGCGTGGATGGGCAGCCATGCCGACGCCGTGACCAGCCTGTCGCGCGCGCTCGGCGCCGTGCAGGCCCGCGACAGCGCATTCGAGTCCGACATCCACTATGCCCTCGGCACCGCGCAATTGGCCTGGGCGCGCGACCTGGAGTCCAAGCAACTGGCGCTCAAATCCGCGGAACCCAAGGCCGCCCCCTCGGCGGACCCCAATGGCGACCCCAAGGCCCCGCCGCAACCTGCCGCTGCCAAGGCCGACGAGGACCCGGTGCCGCACTACAAGCTCGCGGTCCACAGCCTGGAGCAGGCGCTGCTCGCCAATCCGGAGCGGGCGGACGTCAAGCGCAACCTGGAGCTTGCGCGCCTGGGGGCCTATCCGCCGTGCGCCAGCCGCGACAAGACCCACGAGCCGAACGACACGCCCGAAACCGCCAAGGCGATTTCGCTGCCCGAGGGTGAACGCGAAGCCAAGCTCGAACTGCGCATCTGCCCGAACGAGCGCGATCTTTTTGCGTTGGCGGTGGAGCCGGGCGATCGCGTCTCGGCGAGCGTTGCCTTGAAACCCGAGCCCGCGAGTGCCACCGACGACGCCACCGCGCCCAATGCCAAACCCCAGGTCAACGTCGCGATTCTGTCGAGCAACGGCGCCCAGACCTTCGCGGGCGCGCAACCAGGCGCGCCAGCGGCGGACAAGGCCGAGTGGACCGCGACTGCGGGCGCCTCGACCGCGTTGGTCGACGTGGCGGACACCGGCGAGGCCGAAAGCCCCTACACGTTGACCCTCAAGATTCTGCCCGCGTGCGAGCGGCTGCGCGAACCGAGCGAGCCCAATGACACGCCGTCGCAAGCCAAACCTTTCCCGATTGGCAAGCCCGCAGTTGGCCGGATCTGCCCCGGAAACCCCGACTACTACCGCGTCGACCTCGACCCGGGGTACGGCGTGCGCGTCGCCGTCAAGTCCAAGACCGATCTCGGCACCGACGAACTGCACGTGGCAATCGTCGATGCCCAAGACCGTGTGCTGTCGCGCGGCGCCAAGGGCAAGGACGGAACCACCGCGCGCCTGGCGGTCTGGCGCGATCCGGCCGTGTTCGTGCGCGTGGCCGGGGCCGCAGACACCGAGGCCGACTACGACATCGCCATCGAGATCCTGCCACCCTGTCCGAGCCGCGACGACGCCTACGAAGACAACGACCAGGCCATCCAGGCCAACCCGCTCGACCGCGAGATGACCGAACAGCCGCTCAAGGAGTTGCAACTTTGTCCGGGCGACGACGATTGGTACGCGGTGGACCTCAAGGACGGCGAGAGCTTGTTCGTCGACCTCGGCGCCGCGGTACAGGACGCCCCGGACGCGGCGGAGCTGGCGGGGTCGCTGACGGTCGAGGTCTGGGACGAGCGCGGCCAGCGCTGGGGCGCCGGTCACGGCGGACCGGTGGCGGCGAGCGGTTCCATCGTCAGAACCGTCGCAGTCCTGGCGCCACCTCCTGGCCGCTACCGCGTGCGTGTCACCGGTGGCGGCGTGCAACCGCCGCAGTTTCCCGCTGGCGGCTTGCCCAACCTCGCGCCCGAACCCGTGGACGCAGCGCCCGTGGCGGTGCAGCCCGGCCTGCCGATCACCCCGACGGCCGCAACGGGCCAGCCGGCGCCGGTGCCCAAGCCGATCCCGCACATCGCGCTGCCGCCGGGGACCCCGCCGCCCGCGGTGGACCGTGTCAGCGCGCGGCTGGACCTGCCGTACACGCTGCAACTGCGCATCCTGCCGCCATGCCCCGCTGGCAACGACGAGTTGGAGCCCAACGACGCCGCCAAGGACGCCAAGGCGGTCGAGGTCGGCGGCGAGCGGCTGCTGCGGCTGTGCAAAGGCGACGTCGACTGGCTGCAGGTGACCCAAAAAGCCGGACAGAATTTGCAAATCAGCGCGCGCTATGATGGATCGCACGGCGCCCTGGACCTGGCGGTGCTCGACGAATCAGGCGTCAAGGAGCTGGCCCGGGCACAGACCGCAACTGGCGAGGACGGCCGCATCGGTCAGGGCGCCCCTGCGCACGACACTCCGCACGCGCGCCAGCAGCGCACCGCCATTTCGGCGGCGACGGTGCAGGGAGGCAAGGCGGACCGGGTCCTCAAGATCCGCGTGCAGGCGGCGCCGGGCGTCGAGAACTTCTACGTCCTGCGCTTGGAAGAGCCGCCTCCGTCGAGCGATCAGCCGCAGAACCAGCCGCAGGACCCCCAAGACAAGGACAAACAGGACAAGGACAAACAGGACGACGGCGCCAAGGAGCAGCCCAAGCCCGAACCGGACAAGAAGGACCAGCCGCCGCAGACCCCAGAGCAAAAGGCCGAACAAGAGCAACGCCGCCGCCAGATGGAACGCAACGACCACAACCCGGCCAACCTCGAGGCGCAAGACGCGCTGCGGCGGTCCCCGTTCAAGAACGCGCGGCCCGACAAGGACTGGTAGCCGATCATGTGCGGGCTGCGGGGGACGCGCGCCTCGGCCGGGCTGGTCGCACTGGCCATGGGTTTGTGCGCGCCGGCACTGGCGTGGGCGGCTGCGCGCGCACAGTTGCAGACTTCGACGCGGCGAATTGCACTGGACGAAGAACTGCGCGTCACCGTGAGCGCATCGGGCGAGTTCAGCCAGATGACAGAACTGGCGTCGCCGGGGTTCGAGTTCCGCAATGCCGGCCGGCAGTCGCAGGTCAGCATCGTCAACGGCGACATCGAGCGCGTCGAGAACTTCACGTTCGTCGGCACGCCCTTGCAAGCCGGCAAATTCACCATCGGGCCCGTCGAACTGTATCTGGGCGGTCAAGTGGTGGCGCGCACGGTGGCGGTCGAAGTCGAGGTGGTCAGCCAGGCCGATGCGGCCGGACCTGCGGTCGGTGCGGACCAAGCCGCCGATCTGCGCCGTTACGTCGGTCAGGCCGCGTTCGTGCGCCCCGTGCTGAGCCAGCCCCATCCGGTGGTCGGCGAGCCGGTGATCTTGACCTACGAACTCTATTGGAGTCGCAACACCCAGATCAGCGGCGTACGCGAGACCAGCCCGCCCAGGTACGGTGGGCTGGACACCTTCGACCTGCTCAAGGAGCGGCCCGAGCCCGAAGCTGTGCAGATCGCCGGCCGCGTGTACCAGCGCACGCTGACCCACCGGGTGCTGCTGACGCCCGCGCGGCCGGGGCAGGTTCGGCTGGACGGGCCCGCGTTTCGCCTCGACATCGGCGATTTCTTCGAGTCGCGCGCCGCCAAGATCGCCGCGGCGCCAGTCGTCCTGACGGTGCGCGCCGTGCCCGATGCGGGCCGGCCCCCCGGGTTCGATCCGAGCAGTGTAGGCACCCTGCGAGCCAGGGCGACGTTGTCGGTCGGCGGCACCAGCGGCCAGTCCCACAAGGTCAAGGCAGGCGAGCGGCTGCTCTTGCACTACGAGGTCGCCGGCGATGGCAACTTGCTCAACTTGCGGGCCCTCGCGCCGCCAGCCGTAGACGGCATGACCGTGGAGCCTCTGCCGACGCGCGCGACCGATGGGGTCCGCCAGTCCGAGCGCGGCACGACCGGGCAACGCACCTGGCAATACGTGTTGAGCTTTGCGCAGGCGGGGCGCTTCGAGTTGCCCGAGACCACCTTTGGCAGCTACGACCCCAAGACCGCGGTGTTCCAAGTCGACAAGCTCGGCCCGTTCACGGTCGAAGTCAAGCCGGCCGACGCGGAGGCGACGCCGGGCCCGACCCTCGGAACCGCGGCTGTCCCAGTGGCAAACGCGAACCCGTCCGCTGGCCCGCCCGCCGCTGCCGGCCCAGCAGCGCTTGCCCCCAAGCCACCGGCGCCGCCACAGCGGCACACGCCGCGGCCGATCGCGGCCACGCTCGACTTGCTGTCGAGCCATAGCCAGCCCTGGTACGTGTCGCCGGTCGTCCCTGTTGGCGCGGCGATGCCATGGTTGGCGCTCTTGGGGCTGGCGCTCGGCGACAGACTGCGGAGGCGCCGGCAACGGATGGCCCCGCAGCGCGCGGAGGCTGGGGCGCTGGCGCGCGCGGAAGGGTGCTTGGTTGCCGCGGCCCACCGTGCACCCGATCTGGCCTATGGGGCCCTGCGCACCGCTGTCGGCGAGTACCTGACCTTGCACGGCGTCGCTGACGCCCTCAATGCCAGCGAGGCGGTGTTTGTCGACCGCCTGCGGACCCGCGGCATCGCCGAGGCGCACGCGCGCGAACTTGCCGCCCTCTTGCAGCATTGCGACTACGCGCGCTATGCACCCGCCGAAAACCGCAGCGACGACCTGAACGCCACGGCGCAAAAGCTGCTGTCCGCGTTGCGCGCAATGGAGCCTCAGTGGCACAGGTCGCGCGCCACAGACGCTGCGGTCGCGGCGGCGCTACTGCTCGCGATGGTGGCCGTGGCGCCCAGCGTCGCGCGGGCGGCCGACCTGGACAGTGCGTTTGCCGAGGCCAACCAACACTATATCGCCGGCCGTTTCGTCCAGGCGTGCAACGCCTACGAAGCGGTACTGGCCCGCGGCGTGCAGTCAGCCGCGCTGCACTACAACCTGGCCAACGCCCAATACCAGTCAGACCGATTGGGCTTCGCCGTCGCAAACTACAGGCAAGCGCTGCGGCTGTCGCCCGGAGCCACACTGCGCGACGACATCGAGGCAAGCCTTGCGCTGGCCCGTCAGGATCTCGCCGAGCTGGCGCGCCGCCGCCACGAGACCCTGCACGTCTTCGACGAGAGCCCGGAAATCGACGTGGCGCTGGCCCGCGGCGCTCCGCGGACGTTCTTGGCCCTGCTGGCCATGTTGGCCGGCGGTGGCGTGCTCGCGGCCGGCCTGTGGAGGCGCCAACGCAAGAACGACTGGCGGCCTGCAGCAGCGCTTGGCGCATGCGCGACCTTGCAATGGGCCGCGGGCGGTTGGCTCGCCTTTGCCGTGCACGTCGACCGCACGCTGGTGACCGCGGTCGTAGTCGCCGAGGACGCCCCGCTGGTGGCCTGTCGCGGCGTCGGCGAGCCGATGGGACTGCCCGAAGGCATCGAAGTGCGCAAGATCGGCGAACTGGCCGATGGCCGCCTCGAGATCCGGCTCGCCAACGGCCGGCAGGGCTGCGTCGACCCCTCAGCGGTGCGGGTGATTCGGTAGGCCGGTCGCCTTGCCGGGCAAAGGGGGCACAACCTCAGGCGCTGCGAGTCGCGCGGGCGGAAGTGGTACAGCGCACGGGGCTCGCTGACAAACACCGCGGGGTCAGGTGCCGCTTCGTCGGCGACAAGGCAGGTGCCGGCACCGTCGGCCAAGGCGGCGAGGACGTTGGCCAGCGCGGTGGGCACGTCGTCGATTTCGCGGACGGTCTCCAGCGTTGCGTGCATTGCCGCCCAGCGGCCTTCGGCGCGCAACTGCTCGGCAAACGCTTTCATCGACGTGGTCTTGCCGGACTGGCGCGGGGCGCGCAGCACGAAGTAGTGTTCGGTTTGCACCAAATCAAGCAAGTCCGGCGGAATTCGCTCCAGCGGCGGCAGCGTGTAGTGCTCAGCCGGGTCGTTCGGTCCGGCAGTGTTGAAGAAGCGCGGCATCGGCAAACCATGGCCGCTTGGCGGCGGCGCGGGCGGCTAGGAGCCTGTCGGCGAAACGCCAGAATCGGCAGATTCTGGCCGACAGGCTCCTAGGCAGGCCGCGGCTGCGGCCTGCCAGCGACCGAAACTGCCTGAATTTACTTC
>VGRO01000181.1 GCA_016875335.1 Deltaproteobacteria bacterium
TTCTGGCCGACAGGCTCCTAGGCAGGCCGCGGCTGCGGCCTGCCAGCGACCGAAACTGCCTGAATTTACTTCAGGCAGTTCTTGGTCGCTGCCCCGATCGCAACCACCACGGAGCCTGTCGGACGATCGTCCGACAGGCTCCTAGCGTCCGGCAATTTGTGTCGTTCGCCACCCCACGGTACAACGGCCGAGGCCGCCGGGCGGCCAGGGCGGGCGATGGCGGCGTGGTGGCGCAGTTGGTTGGCGGTGGTGGTCGCGGCGCTGGCCCTGACTTTGCACCCGAACGCCGACGCCAAGACCAAGACGACGGGCAAGGCAACCGCGGCCAAGGCGGCAGTGCTGACGGGCAAACCCGCCAAGGCCGCCCGACCGGCGGCCAAGACCAAGGCAACGGGGGAAAAAGGCAAAGCCACCGCGACCAAGCCCGCCAAAGGCAAGCCTGGCAAGGCCGGAGACGTCAAAGGCAAGGGTGCCGAAAAAGCCGAAAAGGCCGCCACCGACGAAAAGCCGCTGACCGCCAAACAAAAGAAAGCCCAAGCCAAGGAGCGCGAGGCCATCAAGAAGTTGTGCGCCGACAAGAAAGAGGCAAAAACCAAGAAGTGCAAGGCCTTTGCCAAGGCCGAGGCCGAACGGGCCGCCGAGGACGCCGCCGCCAAACTCGACGACAAGTGCAAGGACAAAGCCGCGCGCAAGTCCAAGGAGTGCAAAGCCCACCTGGCCAAGCGCAGCAAGCCCGAAAAGGACCCGTGCGGCCGGCGCTACGGTCGGGCGCGCAAGGCCGAGACGGTGGCCAAGTTCGCCAAGCGCTATGGCGTCTCCGAGGCCCGGGTGCGCGAACTGAACGACCTGTCCGAAAAGACCAAGAAGCTCAAGGCGGGCAAGCGCCTGCTGGTCGCCAAGTCGCCGCACGACGGCGTGGTGCTGGCGGGCGGCGTGCATCTGCCGGTGGACGACGCCTATACACTGCGCAGGCCCTACAACGCCTACGGCAAACCGCTGATGGTGGACCTCATCGTCGCCGCCGCGCGCCAGGTCCAGGCCCAGCACCCGCTGCAACCGCCGTTGATGGTGGGCGATCTCAGCAAGGACGGCGGTGGCTGCCTGCCTCCGCACAAGTCGCACCGCGGCGGGCTCGACGCCGACATCGGTTACTACCTGCGCGGGGCGTTCACGGCGCCGTACCTCGCCGATGCCACCGCGGACACCCTCGACGCCGACCGCACCTGGCTTTTCCTGCGGGCGCTCTTGGCGACCGGGCGCGTGCAATACGCCTTCGTCCACTACAGCCTGCAACCGGCCCTGTACGAGGCGGCGTTGCGCGCGGGCGAGACCCCGCAGAGCCTGGCCAAAGTCATCCAGTACCCGCGGCCGCAAGCGGATTGGCTGCACACGCCGATTCGCCACTTGGACGGCCACGACGATCACCTGCACCTGCGCTTGCAATGCGGCAATGAAGCGTGTGACCTGCCCCCCGAAGCCAAGGAGGCGATTGCGCAATTGCAGGTCGAGACGCTGGGCGGACCGGCGACCGATCGCGCGGGCGGTCCCGCGCCGGGGCGACGGCGGGCGGGTTCGCCCATCTTGGCGGATCGGCCGCGCTGGTAGCCGCAATGACCATGACGTGACATTGCGGCGCGCAGGAAAACGCGGACAACTCCTGCGGCTTGGGCTATCCTGCGCCGCCCTGAACCCTGTGGCCCCCACCGAGGAACCCATGCGCCTGCACCGCTCCGCCCTTTTCGACCTGCTGCGCCGCCGCGCCGCTGTGCCCGCCGCCGCAGCCTTGCTGGCCCTGGCCCTGCCGCCCGGCTGCGCCACCGAAGACCCGTCCGGCGCCGCCGAAGACGATCTGACCAACGTGGCCAACACCGAGGTCAAGCGCCAATCGATCGGCAACTGCTGGGTCTACGCCACGGTCGGCTGGGTCGAGTCGCTGCACCTGAGCCAGAACGGCGCCAAGCTCAACCTGAGCGAGTCGTACATCAGCTACTGGCACTGGTACGAGGAGATCGCCGGCGGGTCGGCGGGCGCGGGCGCAGTGGAGTTCCTGGACAAGGGCCAGATCGCCACCGGCGGTTTCTTTGGCGTGGCCGGCGAGTTGATGCTGCGCTATGGCCTGGTCGATGAAGGCACCTTCATCCCCGAAGAAGCCGAAGCCCAGCGCAGCGAGCGGCAGTCGCAGGCCTTGGCGGCGATCAATGCTTCGCTCAAGACGGGCGCCCTCGCAGACACCGCCAAGCGCAAGGATCGGGCGCTGGTGCGCGCCGAACTCGACAAGGCCTGGCAGCTCAAGCCCGAAGTGGTGGCGATGCTCGACACCACGTTCGGCAAGTCCGTCAGCAGCAACTTGCTCAAAGCCGGCAAGACTTTGCCTGCCGGGATGCGCCACCCGCGCGACATGACCGTCGGCTGGGTAACCGAGAGCGGCAAGAAGCGCATGGTGACGCTCGCCGAAGCCATCGGCACCGCGTCGTCGTCGTTTGATTTCACCCGTCGCTCGGGCAAATACGCCTGGACTGAGTCGTTCTACCCGAGCACCAAGACCGGCACCGCGCGGCGGACCTTCCTCAAGCGCACCCAGGAGGCGCTGCACCTGAAATTGCCAGTGATCATGACGTGGTTCGTCGACTTCAACGCCATGGGTGCCGACAAGACCTTCCGGGCGCCGCCGGCCACGCCGGGTCGCCAGGGCGGCCACATGACCGTCATCGAGGACTACGAGGTCACCGACGTGCCGGGGTTTGGCACGCTCAAGGCCGGCGTGGAGGTCACCGATCCCAAGGCGCTCGCCGCTGCGTTGGACCCCAAGGCCAAGATCTCGTTCTTCCGCATCAAGAACTCGTGGGGCGGCGATCTGGCCCCGCAGGGTGCGGCCGACGACTTCAAGGGATTCCATGACTTGTTCATGGACTACCTGAACGGCCCGATCAAGGAATGCACCGGCAGCGAGCCCAACAAGTGCGCGACCACCCGCGACGCCCAAGGTCTGCGCGCGATGGTCGTGCCGCCGGCGGCGTTCCGGACCGGCAACTAGTACCTCAGGCCCGAAGTCCGCGCCGGGTTCCGGCGCGCAACAGGGCCGAGGTACTTCCGGCCGCGGCTGCGGCCGGACGCGGGGGTGAGCGCGCATGGGCGCGCGAGGGGGCTGCGAGGCCCCTTCACGCAACAAGCAGCTTGTAGGCAAACGTATTGCGGGTTCTTTGCGGCATGACGGCCTGCATCACGGAGCGAACTTGGGGTTTCGCCTACGAGTTGTCCAGGCCTGGTTCACGCAACCACCGCTGATCACGGCTTGATCTCGATCGGGTTGCCCACCGCCCAGCGCTGTTCGAGGTCCACGAGTTCCGGACCCTTTTCGGCGGAGAGCAACCCTTTCATCAGCGCCCGCAGGTGCTTGGGCACGATGCGCAGCTCCAGATGGTAGTGGCCGGGCTGGTCGGGCGTGACCTTGAGCAGCGACCCCGGCGCTCCCGACAGCGTGGCCACCTTCTGGGCTGTGGCCTCGCCGGCCGCAATGCGCCACAGCACCAGCGATACCTCGGGCAAGTTGGCGGGATCGTGGGCGTCGGCCGTCGTCCAGTGCGCCCACGGCATCGGTTGCACGTCGGGCACGCGCAGGTACAGGGTCGATCCCGCGCTGGCCGCGCCGCCCACCTCGACCCACAGGCCGGTCTGCTTGTCGCGCGCGGCCATGTCCAAGCCCTGGGGATCGCCGAGCACGTCGTAGACCGCCCAGGTCCGTGCGGCGGCGATCGCCTGCTTGGTCTGTTCAGCCAGTTCGGTCGCAGGCTTGCCCGGCGTGACCAACGTGCGGTTCGAGATCCACCGCAACAGCCGCCGGTAGTCGTCGATGCGCCGGCCGTCGGCCATCATCACCGGCCCGCCTTTCTTGAGCAGCGCCACCAGGTGCGGGTACTGGTCCACCAGCCCATCGCACAACGCCTCGAACTGACCGCCAGGACCACAATAGGGCTCCAATACCACGTTCTGGTGCACGTCGTTGCCGATAACCCCGGCCACCTTGCGTTGCGCGTTGACCGCCTGCCACTTGGTGAACGCGGCCTCGGGCTGGATGTCGAGCATGATGAGTACGGCCAGGTCCGGGTCCGGCGATTTGTCCTTGGGTCCGAGCAGCCGGTCGAGCAGGAACACCCGGCCCAGGTTCATCTTGGATCCCGCCGCGCCCATGCCGACGATGGTCTTGAAGTTGGCGTGGGTATTGTAGACCTCCATGCAGTCCATGCCGCTCTGCACCATCCGCTGCACGCTGATGTCGTCCTCTTCGCTGTGGGCGTTGCACGACAGGCCCTTGGCGGCGTGGATGGCGGCGACGCTTTTTTGCACGTCTTCGATCTTGCTGTCTTTGTCCGAGAACGACAGGCCCTGCAGCTTGCCGTCGGCAAAGTGCTCGTGGATGGCGATCGCCATGTTGTGGGTGCCCTCGTAGCCGACGGTGACCACCACGTCGTGCGCCGGCAGCACCTCGCCCTTGGGGCAGTGGATGACGTTGGCGTGCGGCTTGCCGGGCGGGCCGACCGCGGTGTCGCCTTTGTCGGTCCTGATCTGCAAGAGTTTGTCGAACCCGAACTCCTTCATGTGCGACGGGTGGTCGGTCAGAAACGCCACGTCCAGGCCCGATTCACACAGCGCAACGCGCAGTTCGTCCAGGCAGGTGGCGCTGACCTGACCTGGAAAGTTGTCGATGTAGCCGTCGCAGGCGTCGTGGCTGTAGGTGCTGTGGATGTGCACGACGTTGCGCGCGATCGCCCAGCCGCGCGCTCCAGGTGTCGGCAGCCCATCGCCCGCAACCTCGGACGGAACATCCGCGGCCGGTGCGTCGCCCACGGCGTCGAACGCGACCGCGGCGGCATCCGTGCCGGGCAAAGTCTTTGAATTACCGCAACCTAGGAATTCCGCCGAGACCAGCAGGGCGGCGAGGTGCAAGCGGATCATGTGCAATGGAAAGGTGCGCATGGCGACACGGTTGCGCGGGACGCCGGCCAAGTCAAGGGGCGCGAAATCCCGAGCGGTTGGGGAGGGCGCTTCCCAATTTGGCGCGCACCGCGTTCTTGCTATGCTGCAAGGTTCTGTGCGCGGCGAGGAGCCGACGCAGCCCTGCCAGTTGCCGATGGGAGTCACGCGATGGACCGACGCAGGACCTCGACCCGAAGCCGCACGCGATGGGCCCCGTGGGCCGTGGCCGCCCTGGCCGCAGCAGCGTTGCTTGCCTGCAGCGAAGGCGGCGATGCCAACGGCGCAGTCGCCGGAGTCGACGGCACCGCGCAGGCGGGCCTCGATTCGGGTGGACCGCGGTTCGCCACAGACGGCGGCGACCCGGCGAACGACACGGCGGCGGCCAGTGCCGATGGCGGTGGCGCGCGCGGAACCTCCGACGGCGTCGGTCGCGCGGACGCGGTCGCGATCAACGGCAACTGCGACTTTCCGCCGACCCCCAAGCCCGGCGACCCGGGCGCGCCCTGCGCATCGGCCGGCGATTGCGACAGCGGCTATTGCATCGAGGGCCCAAGCGGCAAGATGTGCACCAAGACCTGCAGCGATTGCTGTCCAACCGGTTTTGCGTGCACCGCCGCGTCCGCCACCGACCCGCAGTTCATCTGCATCGCGACGCTCAATGCCCTGTGCCGACCGTGCCAGGCCGACAGCGAGTGCGCGGCCCAAAGCGCAGGGGCCCTGTGCGTCGACACCGGCCCGGGCGGGCGGTTCTGCGGCGGCAACTGTGCGAGCAACGCCGATTGCTACGCCGGCTACGACTGCAAGAACGCCAAAGGCACCCAGGGCGAGGGCAAACAGTGCGTCAAGTCCACGGGCGAGTGCGCCTGTTCGCCCAAGATGGTCATCGACGGAGCCCAGACCAGTTGCACCCTCAGCAACGACGCCGGCACGTGCAAGGGCCAGCGCAAGTGCACGACCCAGGGCTTGAGCGCTTGCGACGCGCCGACGCCGGCCACCGAAACCTGCGACGGCAATGACAACGACTGCGACGGCAAGACCGACGAGCAGGACGCGGGTGGCTGCCTGCCATTCTACACCGACGCCGACAAGGACGGAGCGGGCGACGCCAACACGCCGGCAAAGTGCCTGTGCAAGGCCGACGGCAGCTACACCGCGATCGTCGGCGGCGACTGCGACGACGCGGCGGCCACCACCAAGCCAGGCGCGACGGAACAATGCAATGGCGTGGACGACGACTGCGACGCCACGACCGACAATGGCTTTCCAGACACCGACGGCGACAACCAAGCCGACTGCGTCGACCCGGACATCGACAACGACGGCGCCGCCAACGCCGCCGACTGCGCCCCGGCCAACGCCGCGATCAGTCCGGCCGCGACCGAAACCTGCAACAACGTCGACGACAACTGCAACGGCAGCGTGGACGAACCCGGCGCCCAGGGTTGCAAGCCCTACTACGTCGATATCGACGGCGACGGGTTCGGCAAGACGCCGCCGGCCGGCAGCCAGGCCCAGTGCCTGTGCGGTCCCGACGGCAAGACCAGCGCGCTGCAAGACGGCGACTGCAACGATGTGGTCGGCCTCATCAACCCCAAGGCCACCGAGGTGTGCAACGACAAGGACGACGACTGCGACGGCCAGACCGACCAGGGTTGCGACGACGATCAAGACGGCTACTGCGACGCCAAGCTGACGGTGGTCGACAAACCCATCGTGTGCCCGCAGGGCAAGGACGACTGCGACGATCTCAACGCCGCCATCTCGCCCGGCCAGAAGGAACTGTGCGCGACCAATGTAGACGAGAACTGCGATGGCCAGACCGACGACGGCACCGACGCCCAGGGCTGCGAAGTGCTGTACGCCGACAATGATCAAGACGGGTTCGGGGCCGGCGTCGGCCAGTGCCTGTGCGCGGCCAAGGGCGCGATCAACGCCAAGAACAACAAGGATTGCAACGACAAAGACGCTCTGGTCAGCCCCGCCAAGCCCGAGCAATGCGCCAACGGCGTCGACGACAACTGCAACGGCGCCCAAGACGAGGAGGACGCCCAGGGCTGCGTGCCCCACTACAGCGACCCCGACGGCGACGGCTATGGCGGCGGCCAGGAATCGGCGTGTCTGTGCGGCCCCAACCAGTTCTTCCCGGTCAGCAAGTCCGGCGACTGCCAGCCCAAGAACCCCGAAATCGGTCCGGGCGCCCAAGAGGTGTGCAACGGCATCGACGACAACTGCAAGAACGGCATCGACGAACCGGGCGCCAAGGGCTGCGTGGTCTACTACGCCGACAAGGACGGCGACGGCATCGGCGACAGTTCGCTGAACAAGTGCCTGTGCAAAGCAGAAGCCCCCTACACCGCCACCAGCAGCGGCGACTGCGACGACACCAAGGCCGAGAGCAAGCCCGGCGCCACCGAGTCGTGCGACGGGGTCGACAACAACTGCAACGGCCAGACCGACGAAATGGGCGCCGATGGCTGCAAAGTCGTCTACATCGACAAGGACGGCGACAAGTACGGCGCGGCGGCCTCGGGGGCGTGCCTGTGCGCGCTCGGCGGCGAGTACAACGCCACCAAAGGCGGCGACTGCAACGACGGCGACATTGCCATCTTCCCAGGCGCCCAGGAGTTCTGCGACGGCCAGGACAACAACTGCAACAACGCGGTGGACGAGGAGAATTCCATCGGCTGCGTCAAGTACCTCAAGGACGCGGACAAGGACGGGTTCGGCGAATCGGCGGTCGGCAAGTGCTTGTGCAAGCCGTCGTATCCGTTCACCGAGTTCACCGGCGGCGACTGCAACGATCAAGTGGCAACCATCAACCCCAAGATTGCCGAACTGTGCGACGGCATCGACAACAACTGCGACGGCCAGATCGACCCGGCGGGCGCGGACGGTTGCTCGCCGTTCTTCTTGGACAAAGACCAGGACGGCTACGGCACGTACCTGGCCGCCCCCAAATGCCTGTGCGACGCCAAGGCGCCCTACACCACGGCGGTCAGCGGCGACTGCAACGACAACGACGCCAACACCTACCCCAAGGCCGCCGAGTTCTGCGACGGCAAGGACACCGACTGCGACGGCATCGTCGACCCCAAGGGCGCGCTGGGCTGCAAGAACTACTACGTGGACCTGGACAACGACGGCTACGGCGGCAACTCGATCTCGCAGTGCCTGTGCAACGCCGAGGCGCCGTTCACCACCAACAAGAGCGGCGACTGCAACGACGGCAACGGCACCATCAACCCGGGGGCCGAAGAGCAGTGCAACAGCGTGGACGAGAACTGCAACGGCCAGACCGACGAGGGCGCGGCCGGTGGCAAGAATTGGTGGTTGGACGACGACGGCGACGGCTACGGCACCGGCCAGCCGATCCAGATCTGCAACGGACCCAAGCCGCCGTGGTCTGCGACCAAAGGCGGCGACTGCAACGACAAGAACGACAAGATCAACCCGGGCGCGGCCGAGGTGCCGTGCAACACCGTGGACGAGAACTGCGATGGCAACGTCAACTCGCCCGGCAATGCCATCGTGTACAGCAACGATTTCGAGGCGTCGACGACCGATTGGTCCACGGGTGTGACCAGTGGCAGCCTCAACATGTGGAACCTGACGACCAAGTCGGGCGGAACTTCGCCGGCCAACTTCGGCAGCAAGGTTTGGGGCACGCCCAACATGGGCAGCAGCGGCACCGAAAAGAGCTTCTTGATGTCGCCGGTGTTCGACCTGCAGGGCGGCGGGACCATCAAGTTCAACACCTGGCAGTCGAACGAGACCGGCAACTATGACCGCGAATACGTCGACATCTCGTACAACGGCGGATCGTCGTGGCAGATTGCCATCGACTACACCAATCCGATCTGGTCGCCGCAGAAGTCGTGGCAGACGGTGACAATGACCGTGCCGTCGAGCCTGGCCACCTCCAGCACGCGGGTGCGCTTCCGCTACGACACCATCGACGGCTGTTGCGGGCCGACCGACCAGACCGGCTGGTACATCGACAATTTCGTGGTGACCAAGACCTGCAACTGAACGAGGGCAGACCCGTTCGGGCCGATCCGCTTGCCCCTGGAGCCGGACGGGTCTATTTTCGCGCGGCGCCCCGTGCGCCTCGTGGACCCATGGCGCCGATGGATGAACTGCAGTTCCGCAAACGCACCGCCGCCATCTACAAGGCGGTGACCGATCGCCTCGATCTCGAGGACCCAGACGAGGTCGAGGCCGACCACAGCGCCGACGCCGTGCGCATCCGGTGCAAGGGCGGCAAGTTGTTCATCCTCAACCACCAGACGCCGTTGCGTCAGGTGTGGTACGCGGCCGGCGACCGCGCGTGGCATTTCCAGTTTGACCCCTCTGCCGGCAAGTGGATCGACCCGCGCAACTTCGACGAACTCGGCGCCACGCTCGGCACCACCATCTCGCGGGCGGTCGGCAAGCCCATCGCGTTTGCACTGCGGTGAGGTGGGCGCCTCCTCGTGCGCTCGCCAGGGCGGTGGCGGCGGGCGTTGCCTGTCTTGCAGCCGCGCCCGCGCTGGCGTGGAGTCCCGACGTCCACCGCTATCTCGCGGAAAAGGCGCTGCGGCCGGTGGTGCCCGCCGGCATGGTGCTGACGCCGGACGACGACAAGTTCGTCGAGTTCTACCTGTGGGTCGGCCGGGCGCTGGCGCACAAGAGCGACGAGAAAGACCGCGACGGCGCGGACCCTGACCGCTTCCTCAAACGGTATCCGCACCCGCGGGCCTTTGACGCGTTTGCAATTCGCGGATTCCTCGGACTGTCGCAAGAACCTACGCCTGCCGTGTGGGGTCTGGAAGAATTCCAGCGCAATAGTGGCCTGGACCGCTTCAACCTGGTCGTGCAGGGGTCGGCGATGCCCGACCTCGACCAGCGCAACCGCAAGCGCCTTGCCTGCGACGCGCGGCGGCGGGTCCTGGCGGACAGCAGCGGCCAACCGCTGCCCGCCGACCCGGCGGTGTTGGGGCTGACCTTCGCTTCGGCCGACGAGGCCAGCCTGCAGCACGCCCATCGCGCCCTGGCAATCGAGACGCCGTGCGCCGACGACAATTGCCTCGCGGCGACGCCCTGGAACTTCGCGCCCGACCTGGGTCCGGCGGCGGCGCTGCCGTCCTTTGCCGAAGCGATGGCGCAGCGCCACCTCGATCTGGCGATCCTGGCGCGCACCTGGGGCGACACCGAGGACAACCAGGTGGGCGAGTACCTGGCGCTGATGTGGTGGTCGGCGGGGCTGCACTACGTCCAGGACGCGGCGAACCCGGCGGCCAACGTGCCGCTCGGCGGCCCGGGGCTGTGGTCGCACGCCAAGGCGTCGCGCCTTGCGATGGCGTGGCGAACCGCTGGCGGCTACCTCGATTTGTTGCCGAGCGCGCTGCGGATCGCCCGCCAGACGTTGGCGCTGGCGCAGTGGTACAGCGACGCCTGGCTCGCGCTGCAACTCGACCGCTTGCGCATGGGCAAGCCGGCCGCCGCGGCGCTGGCCGCCGCATGGACGCAGACCGACGCCGACGACCCTGAACTGCTGGCGGCACTGGGCGAACACCTCAAGCCCCACCTGTCGGGCGCTTTTCAGAGCCAGCCTTTCGACGACGGCGCCGGGGCGATCCTGGTGCGCACCCTGGCTCGGCTCGGCAGCCGCCAAGGCGGGACGCTGGTCGATGCCGCCGTCGCGGCCATGCACCCCCGCTTGGGGCAGGGGCCGCCGCGGTCGCCCGGGCAGCCGCTGCTGGATGACGACAGCGGCGACCCCGACGATCCCGATGTGCAGCAGGCCACCGGCCGGATGGCGCTCGTGCACGCCCAGGCGCTGCGGCGGGTGGCGACAGCGTCGCGGCTGTATTGGCAGGCCCTTGAACAGGGCAGCTCGGACGCGGCCGCGCGACGGCTGCGCCGCCAGTGCCTCGACACCTTGGACGCGCAAGAGGCCCGCCTGGCCGCCTACCGACGCGCGCCACAGCCTGCGCCGACCCTGTCCGCGCCGATGCCGACCGTGCTGGCGGCCGAACTGGGTGCGATCGCGGCGGCAGCGGCCGGTCTCTGGGTGTGGCTGCGGCGCCGGAGGCCCCGATGACCACCGACGACTCTTGGCGACGCTGGTGCAGCGAGGCCGCGGACGTGGCCGACCGCCCGGCGCAGTGGCCCGACCAATTGCGCGCGCTGCGCGACCGGGCCTGGCACCTCGGGCCGCGCCTGGACGGTGCATCGCCCCTGGACCAGTTGTGGTCGGCGGCGAGCGCCGACGTGGTCGCCACCTGGCTTGCGCCGCTCTTGGAGGATCTGGCGCTGCCTGCGGCCTTTCGCGCGCGTTTGGCGCAGTGCGCCGCAAGCCACCGCGATCCGCGCGTGGCCAACGCGGCCTTGACCGTGCTCGGCCACGGCGAGGGCTTGGATGCCGAGGCCTGGGTGGGTCTGGCAAGGCGCGCCGCTCGCGAACGGCCGCTCGTGGCGCCCGACAGCGATTGCGCCGTGTTCCTGGCCCGTCATGGCCCGCCCTCGACATTTGCCAGCGTGGCGCTGTGCGCCTTTCGCGCAGGACCCGACGATGTCGACGACCGGTTGGTGTCGTTGGGGCACCTCGGGCGCTTCGCCGACCCGCGCCCGCTGCCGTGGCTGCACGCGGTCGTTGCGCTCGGCGCAGCACACTTGGAGGTCATCCAATCTGCGGCCCACGCCCTGGCCGCTGGCGCCGACAAGGCCGCGTGGACCACCTTGCTCGCGGCCTGTGGCGGCGCAGCGCAGGGCGTGGACGCGTGGGCACGATGGAACGTCTTGGAAGGCTTGTGTTTCCACCTGGGCGCTGCGGCGCGACCGCACGTGTTGGCGGCGCTGGCGGCGGGAGGCGAGGACGTGCCCGCCGGCTACCGCGAGGGTGTGGTCGCCCTGCTCGCGCGCATCGACGCCGACCCACCGACCGATGGGCCCGCCGTGCGCGCGGCGCTACAGCGCGAGGGTCGGCC
>VGRO01000182.1 GCA_016875335.1 Deltaproteobacteria bacterium
TGGCGCAAACGCACGCAAACGCCCCTAGGACGCGCGGAACGCAGCGGGGGGCGGCAAAACCGGGGGCAAAAAAGGTCCGCCGGGCGCTGCCGGGCACGGCGTGGAGGCGAAAAAAGGCGCCGGCACCGCCGCTCCGCGGCTGGCCGGCGCGGGGCGGTGGATTCTGGCGCCCGCGCCCAGTTGACGAAACCCCACCCCGCCTTTATCCTGTCGCCCCTTCGCCGCCGGCCTGGCCGCGGCAATCCTTCGACTTTTCGCACCCTTTGCCGTTCAGGCCCGCCCGACCCCGAGGATCCGATGTCCGACGCCATCAACGCCCCTGCCGCCGACGCCGCCACGTCAGCCCGATTCAGCAAGTTCGGCTTCCAGCCGATCGTCTCGCAGTGCGTCGGTTGCGGCCACGTCCGCCTCGCCGACGGGGTGGGACACTGCAACAGCTACGCCAATCCGGGCGCCAAGTGGGCGGGCGGCATGTGCAACTTCGCGACGCACGCCAAGATCGAGAAGAAGGTCGAGACCAAGGTGCTCAACCCCTTGAAGGCAAGCAAGCGCGGCGGCAAGTAGCCCGCTCGATGGCCCTTGCGCTGGACCGCCGGTCGCGATCGTTGGACGCCGGCGGCGCGGTGACCCGATGACAACAGAATCTGCCGCGCCAGCCCCTGCGCTGGTGCTGCGCGACGACCACGGACCGGTCGCCGTGTTGACGCTCAACCGGCCTGCGGCCTTGAATGCACTGAACGCAGAGCTGTTGGTCGCGCTGCTCGACCGCCTCACCGCGCTGGCGCCCGACCCCTCCATCCGCGCGGTGGTGGTGACCGGAGCGGGCGAAAAGGCATTCGTGGCCGGCGCCGATATTGCGGCGATGCAGGCGATGGCCCCTGACGAAGCGCTGGCTTTTGCGCGGGCCGGCGGTGCGGTGGCCCGGCGGATCGCCCAGATGCCCCAGGTCGTGATCGCTGCGGTCAACGGTTTTGCGCTCGGCGGCGGTTGCGAGTTGGCGCTGGCGTGCGACATCGTGTTGGCGTCGGCCAAGGCCAAGCTGGGTCTGCCCGAGGTCACGCTCGGCGTCATCCCCGGTTTTGGCGGCACGCAGCGGCTGCTGCGAATCATCGGCGTGCACGCCGCGCGGCGCTGGGTGCTTTCGGGCGACGTGTTCGGTGCGGACGAGGCGCTGCGCTACGGTGTCGTTCAGGAATTGCACGCACCTGAGGAGCTGTTGGCCAAGGCGATCGATCTCGGCAGGCGCATCGCGACCCGCGGACCGCTCGCCGTGGCCGCCGCCAAGCGCGTCATCGCCCAAGGCGCGGACCAGTCCCTCGACGCGGCCATCGACGCAGAGGCCCGGGCGTTTGCGGACTGTTTCGCGACCGCCGATCAGCGCGAGGGCATGGCCGCGTTCCTCGCCAAGCGGCCTGCGGTGTTCATGGGGCAGTAGTCGGCGCCGAACGCTTGGGCGGCCACACCGCCAGGAGCGCTCCCGCAATCAGGTTCGCCAGCAGGCACACCGAGAACAATCCGAGCGTGGCCATCGCGCCGATGGTCTGCATGCCGCGGTTGTCCTGGAACATGAGCGTTGCGAAACCAACGGTCGTGGTCAGCAGGGCAATCCACGCCGCGCCGCCGACCTGCTGGACGATCTGGCGCACGTCGGCCTTGTCGCCCTCTTCGTACCAGCGGTGCAGGATGTGGGTGGTGCCGTCAATGCCGATGCCCAGGATGCCGGGCAAGGTCGTCACCGAGAACAGGTTCAGCGACAGGCCAGGCAGGTCTGCAAGCCCGAGGTCGCGGCCGTACAGCGTCATGGCCTGATCCAGGCTGTGCGCCAGCGCCAAAAAGACCACGAACGCCGCCACCAGCGGTGCAAACGAATACAGGCACAGCCGCAAGTTCCCAAAGTGCCACAGGATGACCGCGAATACGGCCAGGGCCGCGAGCAGCACCGCGATCGGCCCCTCCTTGCGCACGATGTCGTCGGCCTCGGCGAGGATGAAGAAGCTGGCCGTGCTGCGGTACACGCGCTCGCCGCCCGCGCCGTCCGGCACCCGGAACTGCCCAACCTGGCTGGTCACTTCGCGGATCGAGTTGGCCTCTGCGAGGTTGCCGCGCGCGTAGATCAGCACGAAGCGGCCCACGCGGTCGTGCTTGTCCAGGAAGCGCTTGCGCACGAAATCGGGCAGGTCGTTCGGTCCGTAGCCTCTTGACGGCAGCAGGTCCAGCGCCCGGTCGGCGTCGACGGCGTCCTGACCCGTCAGCGCCTCGCGCTTGTCGCGCAACCGTTTGGCGATGCGTTCGATGATCGGCAACTTGCTGGCCTGGTCCTTGGCGACGAAGCTGTGGATGGACACGAAATAGCGAACGCGGTGCCACGCGCCCCTGTGCGCCTCCAGCTGGGCGTGGATGTGGGCGGCGTCTTGCACGCTGTCAGCGACCACGACGATGGGCGATCCGGTGCGGCCCGAGCTTTCGGCGCGGACCTTCTCTTCGAGCAACTGCGCCTGCCGTTTGCGCTCGGCCTGCGGGCTCTCGGCCTCGCCGGCTTGGGGCGGGCGCTGGGATACCACGGTGCGCAACTTTCGAAAATCCGTCTCAAAATCGTAGTTGCGAGCGATGAAAAAGGACGCCAACGTCAGCAGCCCCATCGCGACGAGAAAGAACCGGGCAAAGCGCGGGTCGGCGACTGCGCCCATCCACCGCGCGCCCGCCGCCTGCGCTGCCGTGACGGGCCGGTCGGGCGACAGACGGTCGAGCGCGATGATGAGCGGCGGGAAGAAGCCCAGGGTGCACAGTAGGGCCAGTTCGACGCCGACGCCCGCGATGAGCCCGAACTGCGAGAAGCCGCGGAACTCGAGGACCGTCAGCGCAAAGAACGCCACCGATGTCGTCAGCGCGGCCTGGTGCAGCGCCCGCACCATGCCCGCTGCGGTCTCTTCCACGGCTTGGGCCGGCGAGCGACCCGCGGCGCGCTCCTCGTGGTAGCGGCTCAGCGTGTACACGTTGAAATCGTTGCCCATCCCGAAAAGCATCGAGAAGATGAAGGCGGTGATGACGTTGAGGTAGCCGAGCGTGCCGTTGGCGAAAGCCAGCGTCAGCGCGCTGCTGGCCAAAAGCGGCACGGTCATCAACAGCAGCGCCCGCCAGCGGCGAAAGTGCAGCACCTGGATGGCGGCGATGACCAGCAGCGCCAGCGTCGAGGTGACCAGCAGGCCACTCCTGATGCTGCTGATTTCGGCGGACATCTCGGCGTAGTCGCCCGACATGGCGACGGTGGCCGGCGGGTTGATCTCGGCCTTGATGCGATCGACCGTGTCTCGGAGGCGCTGCACGAAGGCCGCGGATTTCTCGACGTCGCTCTGGGCGATGGTCGGGAAGATGCGTACGGCCAGTGCGGTACCGTCCGCGCTTTCGTCCCATTCGCGGATGTCGTCGCCTGCGAATCGCTTCTTGAGGTCGTCGTCGGTGGGCAGCTTGAAGCGGCTGGCCGTCGTCGGCGAAATGGCGTCTGCCGGCGCCGCCGCCATCGCTGGCCCGGCGGCCTGCGGCGCAGTCGGTGTCGCCGCGTCGTCCAGCCCCTCCGTCAAGGCGTCGTCGACCAACTGCCGCTCGGTGGCCTTGCGGACCGCCTCGGCGACGTCGCGATCCACCTGCTCGAGTTCCGCGACGCTCAGGAAGAGGGCGCCGTGCTTGCGAAAGAACTCGACCTCGCGGCGGCAGTCCAGGGCAGCGACCTCCGGCCAGTCCTTGACGGTCGCGCACACGCGTTCGGCGATCGCCCGGTTCTTGGCGCGGTCGGGGCTGCCGATCATCAGCGTCAATTGCGCCGCGGACTTCAGCGTGTCCTGCGCCACGCGCGCGACCTGCACGGCCGGGGTGCTCTCGGGAAAGAGGTCGGCAAGGTCCGAACGGATCTGGATGCCGCTGCCGTACCACCCGCAGGCGCCGACGATGGCCAGCGCGACCGCCAGCACCGCGAATGGACGCCGCACGGCCAGTCGCGCGTAGCGCCTTGCCAGTCGTTCAGTCAGGGTCGGGGTGGCGGCGTGGCTCATGGTCAGCCATTGGCGCACGCGGCGGCCGCGGGCGTCAAATTGGCCCGACCGAGGCCGGTGTGGTTGAGCGAGCGATGCGCGCCGAGGCCTGGCTGGCAGCTCACCACGCGATGCCGTTGCTCTGCCGGCAGGCTGGTCGACTCGCCCCCACGTCGCCCAGGCCGCAATCCCGTGCTACCCTGCGCGCCCGCCGCGAGGTCGGCCGCCGTTCTGCATGCCCGAGCGCTTCTACGTCACCACGCCGATCTACTACGTCAACGACAAGCCGCACATCGGCCACGCGTATTGCACGATTCTGGCCGACGTGGCGGCGCGCGCGCACCGGTTGCTGGGCGATCAGACCTACTTGCTGACCGGCACCGACGAACACGGCCAGAAGGTGCAGGAAGCGGCGGCCCGCCGCGGCATCGACCCGCAAGCGCACTGCGACGAGTTGCACGCGGCATTCAAGGCGGTGTGGCCGCGCCTGTTGTGCGAACCCGACCAGTTCATCCGCACCACGGAGCCGCGGCACAAGGCGGTGGTGCAGCGCGCCTTGCAGCGTTTGCACGACCGCGGGTTGGTGGTGCCGCGCGAGTTCGAGGGCTGGTACTGCGTGCCCGACGAGCGCTTCTGGACGGAAAAAGAGCTGCAGGACGGCAACTGCCCGAGCTGTGGTCGGCAGGTCGTCCGGCTCAAGGAGAAGAACTGGTTCTTCAAGATGGGCCAGTACCAGTCGGTCCTGCGCGACGCCATCACCAGTGGCGCCATCGCCATCCACCCTGCCCACCGTGCCAATGAGGTGTTGGGCTTTCTCGACAAGCCTTTGCAGGACTTGTGCATTTCGCGTCCCAGCTCGCGGCTGTCGTGGGGCATTGCGCTGCCCTTTGACCCCGACTACGTCACCTACGTCTGGTTCGACGCGCTGCTGAACTACGCGACCGCCATCGGGTTTCTCGACGCCGAACCACCGACCGACGGTTCGCGCTGGCCCGACCCGGCGGCGACCGGTGCCGAGAACTACGCCGCCTGGTGGCCGCACGTCGCTCACTTTTTGGGCAAGGACATCCTGACCACCCACGCAGTGTATTGGCCGACGATGCTGATGGGCCTCGCCGAAGCCTTTGACCGGCCGCGCGAGGCGTGGTTGCCGCGCACCTTCCTTGCCACCGGCTGGTTCCTCGTCGACAGCACCAAGATGTCGAAATCCCTTGGCAACGTCGTCAGCCCGTTGGACATCACCGACCGCTACGGCCCTGAGGCGCTGCGCTGGTTCGTCTTGCGCGAGATGGTGGTCGGCCAGGATGCCAACTTCAGCGAAGAGGCGGTGGTGCGCCGCAACAACGTCGAGTTGGCCAATGACCTCGGCAACCTCGTGCAGCGCACGGTGGCGTTGGTCGAGAAGTGGTTTGACGGCAAGGTGCCGTCGCCCGCGAGCCCCGACCCGACGACCGCGTCCCAGGCTGCAGTGCGCGAGCTGGCCGAGGTGCTGCTGCGGCCGGCGACCGCCGCCGACGTGGCCGATCCGGTGTGGACGGGCGATCGACCGGCGCCTGCCGCGGTGTCCATCCGCAGTTTTCGCCTGCACCGCCTGGCCGCCGATGGTCTGGCCCTGGTCGGCCGGCTCAACGAGCTCATCCAGCACGACGCGCCGTTTCGCACCGTGCGCGACAACCCGGCGGCGGCCGGCCAGACCCTGTACTGCGCGCTGGAGGGCCTGCGCATCGCCGCGACCTTGTTGCAGCCGCTGTTGCCGTCGAGCGCCCCTGAGATCTTGCGCCGCGTCGGGGCCGGTGGGTCGCCTGTGCAGCTTGCGGGCCTGCAGTGGGGCCAGCTGAGCCCTGGAGCGGCCGTGGCCAGCGGCGCCCCGCTGTTTGCCAAGCACGAGTACGTGGCGCCGGTGACCGCCGCGCCGGCCGCGCCGACCGCAACCCAACCTTCCGAGGGCGCGGCAGCACCGTCCCGCGTCCAGTCCGAAACATCCCCGCCTCGGCCAGACGCGAACCCGGCTCGCCCAGACGTCCCGATCGACCAGTTCGCCGCGCTCGATCTGCGCGTCGGCAGCGTGCTGGTCGCCGAGGCGGTGCCCAAGTCGAGCAAGCTCCTGCGCCTCGAAATCGACCTCGGCGAAGCGGCGCCCCGCCAAATCTTGTCCGGCATCGCAGAGTCGTTTGCGCCCGCCGAACTGGTCGGCCAACAGGTGCTGGTGCTGGCCAACCTGGCGCCTCGCAAGATGATGGGCCTGCAGAGCCACGGCATGGTGCTGGTCAGCGAAGGCGACCAAGGCCGCCGCGTGTTGGTCCAGCCGGCGCGGCCGGTCGCGGCGGGCGCAGGTGTGCGCTGAAAGCGAGAAGGAAATGAGTGAATCCAAGCAAGCCGTGCGCATCGGCATCGTGACGGTCAGCGATCGCGCCAGCCAGGGCGTCTACGAGGACCGCGGCGGCCCCGCCATCCTGGCGTACTTCCGCGAGACGCTGACCACGCCGTTTGAGCCCGTGGCCCGCCTCATCGCCGATGAGCAACCGCTTATCGAAGCGACGCTGCGCGAGCTGTGCGACGAGGCCGATTGCTGCTTGGTCGTCACCACCGGCGGCACCGGTCCGGCGCTGCGCGACGTGACGCCCGAGGCTACCCGCGCCATCGTCGACAAGGAACTCGACGGGTTCGGCGAACAGATGCGCGCGGCCAGCCTGCGCCAGGTGCCCACCGCCATCTTGTCGCGGCAGATCGCCGGCGTCCGCGGCCGGTCGCTGGTCATCAACCTGCCCGGCAAGCCCAAAGCCATCGCCGAATGCCTGGACGCGGTGATGCCCGCCGTGCCGTATTGCGTGGATTTGATTGGCGGCCCGTTCCTGCAGACCGACCCGGCGCGCGTGGTGGCTTTTCGGCCGAAGGCGTAAGGTGAACGCCTATTCGTCCGTCGGCCCGTAGCGCAAGGCGATTGCGGTCAGCGCGGCGCGTCCAGGTGTAACAGGCCAGAAGCAAAGGCGTTGCAGCTGAACGCGCTTCTCGGCCGGTGGCGCGCTCGCCTGCCAGTCGCAGCACCCCGCTGTACACGTCGGTTCGCCTGCAAGGTCGAGCGGCACACCGCGCGCCTCGGGATGGGCGGTGTCAAAGCGCTGTGCGATTTTTCCGGCCGCCAATGGGCCGGTCAGCGTGCGCCGCTGGACCTGTTGGGCTGCCGGGTTCTTGCAGGCCGGACAACTGCGCAGCAAGTCGTACGGGAACTCGCTGTGGATGAACGGCAGCAGCCGCGCGGGGTCGCCGGCTTGCAGGGCCGCCGCGGCGTCGGTCGCCCATTTCTTCCACGGCAGCGGATGCTTGGGCAGGCCCGCAAACAGCGCGGCACCCTCGTCCGTCTTGCGCAGGTGAAAGAACGCCGGGTCCTCGGCCGCCCGTTGCAGCAGGTCCTGGCAGGCACCGCACGACGCCAACGCAGCGCGCACGGGCTTGAAGAGTTCGAGGGCCACCGATGATCGGCCGCGCGTCGCAAAAAACCGCGCCAACTCCAGCCGGGCGTCCGGGTCGGCGGGGCAGGTCGTCAGCGCCAGCGTAAGCCCCTGCAAGGCCTGCGTCTCCTGGCCACTGCGCAGGGCTTCGCGGGCTTCTGCGGTCAACTCTTGCGAGCGCTGCAGTGTTGCGGCCGGTTGGGGCAGGGCGGCGAACGGCGGCAGCGACCTGGGCACCGCCAGCGTCGCTGTCGCGTCGTCGAGGCCCGGGCGGCAGGCGACGGTGCAGATGCACGCCAATGCCCAGGCGAAAACGTGGATGTGAGGAGGTGTCGGGGCTGGCAACGCGGCACCAAGCGCCGCAGCGGGCGGCCCGCCGAGTGTACGAGGGAGCCGCCCGCCAGGCCAGATCCGGCTACTTCTTGCAGCTCTCGCCAGCGGTCTTGACCAAGTCGTCGGCGATGGGCTTGAGCTCGCCCTTGAGCGGGTCGGGCAGGGCACCGACCTTGCCGGCATAGTCGGCCAACTGCTTGGTGTTGCAGGCGGTCTTGAGCGCCTGGCCGAGCGCCTGGATGAGTTCCTTGTCGGCGGCGTTGTACTTGGCCACCGCGGCGTCGCCGAACTCGTCCACACCCGGCGCCGGGTTGAACATCGGCAGGCGGCCGAGCAGGTCCTTGACGGCCGCTGGGTCGGCGGTGCCGGCGAGCGCCTTGCCCAGGCGCGCGGTCTTGGCCTTGGCGTCGTCGGCGATGCCGAAGTAGCTGTTGGCCATCTGCGGGCCGCTTTGGAAAAGGCAACTGAGCAAGCCGCTGTGCACATCCTTCGCAACGGTCGCGAACGCGCCTGCCGCAGCGTCGACCGCCGCGGGGCTGCCGGCCACAATCGCGCACGCCGGGGTGTTCGACAGCCACTCCAGGTGCACCTTGGTCTTGGCACCCGACACGTTGGGGCCAACGACGCCAGCGAAGTCGTCCACCAGCTTCTGCTTGGCGGCGGCGTCTGCTCCGGCTGCGGCTGCGGCCTTGAACTTGTTGACCAGCGCGTCGGCGAGCTTGGGTGCCAACTGGCCGTCTTCAAAGCCGGAGTTGTCGGCCTTGACCTTGGCGGCGTTGAAGTAGTCGAAGGTCTCCCGCGCCACGGCCAGCAGGTCCTCGGGCTTGCCCGACTCCATCTTGGCGCGGATCTCCTTGTCCTTGTCCTCGGCGAGCACCAGCGCTGGCGCCGCGGCTTTCGGCTCCTCTTTGGGAGCTTCCTTCGGGGCCTCCTTGGCTTGCTCCTTTGGGGCCTCTTTGGGCGCCTCGGGCACCTTGGCCTCTGCGGGTTTGGCTTCTTCCTTCTTGCAGCCGGCGATGGCAAGCGCCGCGACCGCGACGGTCAGCGCGCTGCGCAAGGTGGTTCGAAATTGTGTGCGCACGGGTTCCTCCCTGTTCGTGAACGGCAACGTCCGCGGATTGCATAGAGAGCGCCAGCGCCCTTTGCCGGCACGGCAATCGCGGTCGCGCAATCATGGCCCCATGCAGCGGTTTCGCCAACGCTGGCGGAGTGGAAAGATCTGTGTGCGACTGCGAGGACTTGACAGGCATGCTTGCGGGCGCATCAACCGCGTCGACAATTCGCCAAGTGGTCGTCGGTTCCGCGCCGGAGTCCGACACCACCACCCGGCGCCGCGCGCGCCGCGCGACCGCAACGCCATTCTGGAGCAGCCGCCAAGGGCCGTGAGGGAGGATTCGATGAACGACCATTTGCATCCCAGTCGATGTCCGAGGGGCGCGGCAAAGCGCGGCCTCGCGAGGTCCACTTTCTGGCTGTCTGTTGTTGGCGCGGCCTTGTGGGGCTGCGGTGAAGACGCGACGGTGGTCACCTCCGCCAACGCCGGCAACGACACCTCTGGGGGCGCCGACGTCGCTGCGCTCGATGGCGCGGTCGCGGTCGACACGGGGGCTGGCAGCGACACCGCCGTCGCGCCAGACGTGCCGACCCCGCCCGACGCCGCGGGCTCCGAAGCCGGGCCGGTCGACACCACCGTCGGTCAAGACGGCACCGCTGACGTCGACTCTACGACCGTGGGGACGGACGTCGTGCTGGTCGAGGACGCCGACGCCGTGCAGCCCGTGGACGGCGACACCGCATCGCCTGACCCTGACGTGGTGCCCGAAGTCGCCCAGCCCGACGTGCCGCCGGTCGGAGAGGTGGCTCCCGGGACCGATGCGGTCGCCGAGACCGCGCCCGATCCCGACAGCACCGTTGGCCCCGAAATCGCGCCCGACGTCGTCGCCGAAGTCAGTCCCGATGTCGCGCCGCCCGAATGCGTCGCCGACCTCGACTGCGCCATGAAGGTCAAGATCGGCCCGTGCAAGGCCGCCGTGTGCAACGCCGGCAAGTGCGAGATCGTCAACGCGGCCGACGGCACCCTGTGCAGCGTGGCCGAACTGTGCACCCAGAGCCCGGCATGCGCCGCCGGTGCCTGCGTGGCGTCGCCCAAGAAATGCGACGACGGCGACACCTGCACCGCCGACAGCTGCGACGCCCAGACCGGCAAGTGTTTGACCGCCAACGTGCAAGACGGCGGCCTGTGCGACGACGGCAACGCCTGCACCAGCGACGACGCCTGCGCAGCCGGCGCGTGCGCCAGCAAGCCCGTGGCCTGCGACGACGGCAACAGTTGCACCGCCGATGCCTGCGACAAGGCCACCGGCAAGTGCGCCTCGGCGCCGATCCCGGGCTGCAACAACGAATGCAAGGCCGACGGCGACTGCAACGACAAGAAACCGTGCACCGCCGACAAGTGCACCGCGGGCAAGTGCGGCGCGGCTCCGGTCGACGGCGGCGCATGTGACGATGGCAACGCCTGCACCAGCGGCGATGTCTGCGCGGGCGGGGCCTGCGCTGGCAAGGCCCTGGACTGCAACGACAACAACCCGTGCACCACCGACAGCTGCAAAGGCGGCACCTGCGAGTTCGCAGCCGCCAGCGGCAACTGCGACGACGGCGACGCCTGCACCAATGGCGACGCCTGCGCCAACACCAAGTGCGCCGGCAAGGCCGTAACCTGCGACGACGGCAACCCGTGCACCAAGGATGCGTGCCAGGGCGGCCAGTGCGTCACCGCCAACACCGACGGCGCCTGCGACGACAAAGACACCTGCACCAGCGACGACAAATGCGTCAACGGCGCCTGCACCGGCGCGGTCAAGAACTGCGACGACGGCAAGCCGTGCACCGCCGACGCCTGCAAGGGTGGGTCGTGTGTGTCGACGCCGGGTGCTGACGGCAGCGCTTGCGACGACGGCAGCGCCTGCACCAGCGACGACAAGTGCGCGGCCGGCGCGTGTGCCGGTGCCAAGAAGACCTGCGACGACGGCAACCCGTGCACCGCCGACAGCTGCGACCCGTCCAAGGGCTGCGCCGCAGCCAACGACGACAAGCTGACCTGCAGCGACGGCAACGCCTGCACCACCGACGTGTGCAGCGCGGGCAAGTGCGTGGGCACTCCGAAGGTGTGCGACGACAAGGACGCCTGCACCGCTGACGCCTGCGACACCGCCAACGGCAACTGCATCACCAAGCCGATCGTCGGCTGCGGCGGCAACTGCACCGGCGACGCCGACTGCAACGACAAGAACGGCTGTACCGCCGACAAGTGCAACGCCGGCAAGTGCGCCAACACCGCCACCGACGCGGCGCCCTGCGACGACGGCGACCTGTGCACGACCGGCGACAAGTGCACGAACTCGACCTGCGCGGCCGGCGCCAAAGCCAACTGCGACGACAAGAACGACTGCACCACCGACAGCTGCAACGCCGCCGACGGCAAATGCGCCAACGCCGCGGTCAAAGACGGCGACGCCTGCAACGACGGCCTGTTGTGCACCGTCAACGACACCTGCGCGGCCGGCAAGTGCACCGCGGGCGCCAAGGCGGTCTGCGAGGACAACAACGCCTGCACCACCGACGCCTGCGACGCCGCCACCGGCAAGTGCACCGCGACGCCGGTGACCGACGGCGCCCAGTGCGACGACGGCAAGCTGTGCACCGCCACCGACATCTGCACCAAGGGCGCCTGCGGCGGCACGGCGCTCGTCTGCGACGACAAGGACACCTGCACCACCGACAGTTGCGACGCCCAGAGCGGCAAGTGCGTGTTCAGCGCCATCCCCAACTGCACCAAGCCGTGCACCCAGAATAGTGACTGTCCGAGCGACAACAACCCCTGCACCGCCGAAGCATGCAACGCCGGCAAGTGCGTCTCGACCAACGCCGACGGCAGCCCGTGCACCGACGACAACCCGTGCACCGCCGACGCCTGCGCCGGCGGCACCTGCAAGGGCACCAACAAGGTGTGCGATGACAAGAACCCGTGCACCAACGACACCTGCGACCAGGGCACCGGCAACTGCCTCGCCCCCGCTGGCGCCGACAACGTGCCG
>VGRO01000183.1 GCA_016875335.1 Deltaproteobacteria bacterium
AGCACCGCACCGCCGACCAGACCGTGGCCTTCCTGGAGAAACTTGCGGCGCACCAGCCGACCGGCGACGTCTACGTCATCTGGGACAACCTGAACACGCACTACGACGGGCCAGACAAGCGCTGGACCCAATTCAACGAACGCCACGGCAAGCGCTTTCACTTCGTGCACACGCCGATTCCTGCGTCGTGGCTTAACCAGGTCGAAATCTTCTTCTCCATCGTCGACAAGCGCGTGCTTCGCCACGCGGATTTCGCGGACATCGCGGCGGCCAAGCGGCGGCTGCTCGGCTACATCGACCTGTGGTCGCGCGAGTTGGCACACCCATTTCGCTGGACATGGCGGTACGTCCGGCCCGAAGATCGCGTTCGCAGGGCCGCCTGACGCGGCCCGGAGCCGCCGATGCCAGCGCTGCCGACCAAGTTCTACGCAAACGGGCTCGAGCAACAACTCCATCAATACCAAGGGCTCGGCCACCTGCGCGTGCGCGCCCGCGGCGACCTGCTGACCATCGAGTCCGGCGACAAGGCCGACCCGACGCGGCACGCACGCCTGCGCCGCGACACCGCCACACAGTGGACCCTGGAAATCGCCGGCTACAGCGGTGTTTGGGAGCCGACGCCGCTGCGCGATACCCGTGAAAACCTTGTGGCGGTCCTCGTCGAGCAGTTCGGCTGGGTCCTCACGCCGCAAGATGATGCACCGTTGAATCCGGGCGAACCCGGAGCGAATTAGCGATCTTTGGTACTAGTTCATGGGCGGGTCGACCAGCGAGCAAGATCGGGGCGGAATCAATCCTCAACACGCTCTGGCGAAACGAGCCGAACTCACCCGCGCCCCACCACCAACAACTGCTCGGCAACCTCCAGCGCATCGATCGGCCACAGCCACGCCGGCCGCGGGTGTGCGGCTCCCAGCGCGGCCTCGGCCCTGCAAGTCAGCACCATCGCACGCCATTGCAGCGGAATCGCCTCGCGGCCCAACACCGCGCCCAACAGCGCGCCGACGATGGCCGCGTTGGTGTCGGTATCGCCGCCGCGCCGCACGGTGTCCACCAGCGCGTCCTCGAAACTCGCCGTCCCGCGCAGGTGGTAGAACGCCAACTGCAGCGCGTGCTCGAACCATCCGGCCTGACGGGTGACGTCGGCGGGCGGGCTCGCGCAACGGTCCACCACGGCTTGCACTTGCGGCCCGCACAGCATGCGACTCTGGGCCTGTGCGAAGGCAAACACCTCGCTACGGTCGCCGCCCGACCCAATGGCGTGGGCTATTGTGGCGACGAGGAGCGAAGTCGCCTCCTGGCACGCCGTGTGTGGGTGGGTGATGCGCGCGTCCTGCCGGGCCCATTGCACGGTCTGGTCCAACGGCCGACCGGCGCAGAAGATGCCGAGCGGGCTGCAGCGCATCAGGCTGCCATTGGCCTGACTTTGGTGGTCTCCGTGGGTTGTGGCCCGCTCCGCCGGGTGGTCGCCGGTGGCGTACTGCAGGGCGGTGGCCGTGGTGCGGCCGATGTCGAAGGGCGGCGAGTCGTACCAGGCCCGGTAGCCGCGCGCGACCTGGTCGGCGTCGAAGGCGCCGTCGCGGCACAAGGTGCGGGCAAGACACAGCGCCATCTCGCTGTCGTCGGTCGGTTGACCAGCGCGCAGGTTCCACGAACCGCCGTCTTTGAGCCGCCGCGGCCCGTCGGGGTATTCGGCTGCGATGGAGGAAGGACCGCGAAACTCGACCAGGCCGCCGAGCGAGTCGCCGGTCAACTGCCCGAGCAGGCACCCGTGCGCCCGCGCCAACCGCCCGGCGTCGTCGCACTGTGGCCAGGGTTTGACCGGAGCAAAGGGGCCAAGTTCCAAGGACCGCGGCCCGTGGTTTTCCAGGCCGCGCAGGATGGCGAGCGCGCGGTCTTTGTCGGCCGGCAGGCAGCCCGCGCAGGCGTCGACCGACCCGCTGCCGTCGGGACCATAGCGCACCGGTCGGCCGTCGCTGCGAAACAGGTCGCCGCCCGCACCCCGCAGCAGCGCATGGCCGCCCGCAATGTCCCAAGCGGCCGGGTAGTAGGTGGTGAAGGTCGCCACGGCGTCGCCCGCCGCCACCAGGGCCAGACGGTAGGCCACGCTCGGCAACACCCGCACGCGCAACGGCGCGACCGCCTTGTGCATGCCCTTCACGCTGGACCAGGCGCCGAGCACCACCGACGGCACCTCGGTCGCATCGCGCGCGACAGGCTGGCCGTTGCGGGTCATCGGTCCGCATCCTTCGGCCCACGCCAGCGCGTCGCCCGCGTCGTCTGGCGCGCAGACTGCGTGGACCACGCCGAGCACCGGCAGACCCTGCCAGACCAGGGCAATCGACACCGCCGAGCCGCGCTCGCCGCGCACCAGCGCATGGGTGCCGTCGTTGGGGTCCACGACCCATACCGGAGCGCCCGGTCGCGACACGCCGCCGGTCTCTTCGCCGAGGTACCCGAATGCTGGAAAGGCGTCGAGCAGCCGCGCGCGGATGAGGTGCTCCGCAGCGTCGTCGCAGTCCAGGTGGCTGCCGTGGTCGCTCGGCGTCATGGTCGCGCGGGCGTCGCGGATGAGCTGGGCGGCCGCGGCGGCGGCTTGGGTCGCGACGGCGAGGCAAGGGGCGAGGTCGGCGGGCAAAGACATGGCGCTCCCGGGCTGTGCGCGTGGCGGGCGCACAGCGGCGTGCAGCGTGGATCGGTTTGCGCGTTTGGGCAAGGGAGGGCAAAGGCGCCGTCGCGGCAGATCGATGCCCAACCCACTTGCAGCGTGGTACGCTTGCGGCCCGCGCCGCACGCTGCGGCCACGGCCCGCCATGCCGCGCACCTTCAACACGACTGGCCCCAACATCGAGGCGCTGCACTACACGTTGCCGCCGCTGGGGCGCATCCCGGCCGACGTCTTCGACTTCGTCAAAGCCGGCAACTACTTCGTACTGCACGCGCCGCGGCAGTCGGGCAAGACCACGTCCATGCAGGCCTTTGCCCGGGCGTTGCGCGGGACGGGTCAGTACGCGGCGGTGTACGCAACGCTGGAAGAGGCGCGCGCCACCGTGGCGATCGATCCGGCGCTGCGCCAGGTCGTCGATGCCATTTCGCGGGCCAGTCGCGCCTACCTGCCGCCGGAGGAACACGCGCCGAAAGCGGATGAGTTCGTGGGCGAGGCCAGCATGCTCTCCGCGTTCTTGACCGCGTGGTCTCGCCAGGTGACCCGACCGCTCGTGCTGATCCTCGACGAAATCGACGCCCTGCCGGCAGAGCCGCTCATGGCGGTCCTCGGCCAACTGCGCGCGGGCTACCTCACGCGCGGCGACACGCCATTTCCGCACAGCGTCTGCTTGTTCGGCATGCGCAACATCCGCGACTACAAGGCCGCCTCCGGTGGGTCGCCGCGTATTGGCACGGCTTCGCCGTTCAATGTCAGCAAGCGGGCGATCACGGTTGCCTACTTCACCGCGAAGGAGATCGGTGACCTGTATGGCCAGCACACTGCGGAGACCGGCCAGCGTTTCACCGAGGCCGCGTTGGACCGGGTCTGGCAACTGAGCCGCGGCCAGCCATTCCTGGTCAATGCACTTGCTGATTGGGTGATCAGCAGGCTGCATTGGACCGGCCCCGTCGACGTCGCGCAGATCGACGCGGCAAAGGAGCAATTGATCCTGGATCGCGTAACCCACATCGACAGCTTGGCGGCGCGGTTGTGCGAGGACCGGGTACGGCGGGTGATTGAACCGATGCTGGCCGGCGACTCCGGCGAGCGCGACGACTCCGATTTCGCCGATGTGGAGTATTGTCGAGACCTTGGGTTGGTCGCGACCATCGACGGCAACTTGGCGGTCGCCAATGAGATTTACCGCGAGGTGATTCCCCGGGAGTTGGCCGCCCATCCACAGTCGAAGATCCACGGCCTGTTGCCCAGTTGGCGGCGACCAGACGGCAGCCTCGACTGGCCGAGCCTGATGGCGCAGTTCGTCGAGTTCTGGCGCGAAAACGGCGAGTGGATGCTCAAGCGCGCCCACTGGCCCGAGGCGGCGCACCAAATCGTGTTCATGGCATTCCTGCAGAAGGTGGTCAACGGCGGCGGCAGCATCGACCGCGAGTATGGGCTCGGCCGCAAGCGCCTGGACCTGCTGCTGTGCTGGTCGCAAGGCCCGGCGCCGCAGTGGATCGCCATCGAACTCAAGCTCTGGCGCCAAGGCAAGAAAGACCCGCTGGCCGAGGGGTTGCTGCAGATCGACGAGTACCTGCAGAGGATGGCCCTCGGCGAGGGTGTGCTGGTGATCTTCGACCTGCGCGCGGAGGCGCTGCCGTGGGGCGAGCGCGGCAGCAAGACTGCGGAGGTGACGGCGAGCGGGCGAGGCGTTGAGGTCTGGCGCCTGTGAGGCTGGCGGTCGGGTTGTTGCCGAAAGGTGGCGTGCGAGGAATCAAGGATGCCACGGGCATTGCGACCTTGCGGGGTTTTCAGGGTCGGCCGGCTGCGCCGGACAGTGACAGGCCCAAGCACAGGGCCAGTGTCAGGTGTGGGCGCATGTTCACATGGTTCTGGCTGTTGTCGTGCGCGGAAACGGGGGACGGCGACGCATCGGGGGCCTTGATGCAAATGACCGCTGGTATCAAGAACATTGCGACCTTGCGGGGTTTTCAGGGTCAGCCGGCTGCGCCGGACAGGTGCAGCTTCATGTTCTGGTGCAGTTTCGGCGTGTTGCGGTGTGTGCAGGCTTTGGGGCGGCGGAGCGAGGCGCTGGCGAGGTTTTCGACTTCCAAGGCGCTACCCGTTGGTGACCTTGGTGGCGCTCAAGCTGCGGATGTGGGTTGGGATCTTCTCGGTGGTGCGCGCGGCGGCCGTCGAAGCCGGACTCGACGAGGTGCGTGCAGTAGTGTTCGAGCGCGGCGTCCGTTGCGATGAAGTCGCGGCGCCGGCTGAGGTCGAAGGGCTGGAGTCGGCGCCGATGTGCCAGAGGCGGACTTGTGTTGGAACGTGAGGCCAGACGCAGACTGACAAGTTCGACGGCATCGACGACCCGGTTGAGCTGGATTGGGCAGCGTTGGCGGCGAAAAGGCGCTGCACGATCACGGTTTGGACTTGGCGGCTGGTGTACTCGGGGCTGGCGGCGCGAGGGCGGGCGTTGGCGCTGGGCGGTTGAGGTCTGCCTGCGGCGGGCAAATGCACGGCCAGACACCGATGATCAGCCGGCGCGGCATGGCGATCGCGCTGTCGCCAGAGGGTCCGGCGGGGCGCAGGCGGCGGACCGGTGGCGCTTCGTCGTCCGGGCTGCCGGGCGGAGTGCCTTTTCATCGATCCACGTGGGCCGCGCTCCATCTACTGGGGGCACTTGCCGGCGATGCAGGTCTTGCCGGCCTCGCACGCCGTGCCATCCAGCGCGGCGAGGTGGGAACAGCCCTTGGCGTCGCAAAGGTCAGCGGTGCAGGGGTTGGCGTCGTCGCAGGCGGGTTCCTTCAGGCACGCACCAGAGCCCGTGCAGTTGGCGTTGCCAAAGGCGTCGACCCGCACCAGCCAGCCGTCCTCCGCCACGCCGATGACCCTGACAGTCCCCACCGCCAGAAGCGCGTTGCCGGCGGGCACCACGTCGAACAGCTCGTCTTCCTTGGGCGTGCTGAGTTTTTTTTGCGCCAGTTGCCCTCCCGCCGCGTTCAGGTAGTACAGCCGGGCATCGAGGTTGCCGGCCGCCGCCGTGTTCGCCGCCATCACGTAGCCGGATCCGAACGGCGCGATGGCGGTGCCGGTGTCGAAGGCGGAATCGCCGAAGGTCTGCTGCCAGAGCTCCTTGCCCAGGGCGTCGACGCGCACCACCCACACGTCGCTGCTCGCCTCGCCGCCGCCGGGCTTCTCGACCCGGCCGACGAGCACGAAGCCGTTGCCGTCGTGGGCGGGCACCGCGCCGGAGAAGACCTCCTGGCCGGGACCTCCGAAGTTCTTCTGCCACAGCGCCTTGTTCGTGTCGTCGAGGCGCACGGCAAGGCCCTGGAGATTGCCGCCGATGGTCGTCGCGCCGACCGCCAGCGCGCCGCCGTCGGTGGAGGCGATGACGTGGTTGAAGTAGTCCTCCTGCGGACCGCCAAAGAACGTGCTCGGCGAGACGGCGCCGGACTTCAGGGTCAAGACCTCGCTGAAGGCGTCGGCGCCGTTGCTGCCCGCGCGGCCGACGCGGTGCACGAAGCCGCCGTCGTTCAGCGACGCCGCCGCGTAGTGGTCGAAGCCAGGCGTGTTGAGGAACGAGGGCACAAAGGTGCCGGTCTTCGGATCGATGGCCAACGCGACCGCGCTGGGATCCTGCCATGAATTGCCGACGTAGCCGTAGATCGAGGCGTTGCCGTCGGGAGTCGCGACCACGTGATAGAATTCCAGGTTCTGGCCTGCGTAGGACGCGCTGACGGGTCCGGCCTTGAGAGTCTGGTTGAGCTTGACTTCGCCGTCCTGGCCCACAAGCACGTACCAACCGTCCAGATGGCCCTTGAAGTCGTGGTTCGTGCGCCCGACCGCGATGATGGTGCCGTCTTTCAACGTCGCCGCCGACCACAGGTGACCACCCACGTTGGCGCCCGGGAAGGCGCCCTTGTTCCACAGGGACTCGAGTCCGGGCGCACACGTTCCGCCGAGGCAGACGTCGTCGACCGTGCACGGTTGGCCGTCGTCGCAAGCGGTGCCCAGGGGCTTGTTCTGCGGCTTGCAGCCCTTGATGGCGTCACAGCCTGCCGTGGTGCAGGGGCCGGGGCCGTCCTTGCAGGAGCCAAACGGAATCGACGCGCAGGCGCCGGCCAGGGGGCACGTTCCCTTGCCCCAGGCGTCGATGTGCGCGACCCAGGCGTCGTAGTTGTCTGCCGTGCCCCGCTCGCCGCCGACGAAGATCGAGCCGTCGGGCGCGGCGAGCACGGCCCTGGCAGAGTCCCACTTGGGTCCGTCGAGGGTCCACTCCCACAGCTTGTTGCCGGCCAGGTCGGTGCGCGCCACCACGGCTGCGGCCTCGTCCTTGAAGGCGTCCGTTGTGGCCGCGCCGCGCACCCCGGCGACAAGGTAGCCGTCCGGCAGTACGTCGACGCTGTTCGCGACCCAGGCACCTGGGCCTTCCGGGCTCCAGACCTGGTCCCACTCCAGCTTGCCCGTCTCGCCGACCTTGAGGAGCCAGGCGTTGTGGGACCCCGTCCCCTTGCTTTGGGTGAGGCCGCACGCGATGTAGCCGCCAGCGGGGGAGCGCTTGAGCGACTTGATGTAGTCCGCCTTCGGGCCGCCGTGGGTGACGTTCCAGAGTTCTTCGCCGTTCGGGCCGATGCCCACGAGCCAGGTGTCGAGTTCGCCAGCGCCCTTGGATTTGGTGTAGCCGCCCGCCACAGCCTGTCCGCCCGGCACCGCGACCACGGACTGAAACCCATCCTGCAGCGGTCCGCCGAAGTACTTCGCCCACGCAAGTTTGCCGTCGCCGCTGTAGCGCGCCGCGTAGGCCTGCGTGCTCAGACCGGAACCGTAGGCAGACTCCGTGCCGCCCACGAGCCACCAGCCCCAGGAGAGGTCCGATGCCACTGCGTCGCCGCTGCCGTCGACATCCTCGGGGTAGGGCTTGATGGTGCTGCCGTTGGCGCTGATCGTCGCGGTGTAGCGCATCGCGCCACCCGGGGCCTGCCACTCGCCGCCGACCACGAAGCTCCCGTCCGGCGCGCGGTCGATGGACCGGACCACGGCCGCCTTGCCGTTCGGCGCGGGCGACAGGATCTGCTGCCACTGATTGGCTCCGGACGAATCGTAGGCCTCGACCCGCGAGGCGTTGCCTCCGCCGCCCGGCATCAGGGCAACCACGCCTCCCTTGCCGTCGCCGACCAGGCTCCACGCATACTGCTGGCCGTTGCCGAGGTCGACGTCCTTGGTCCACAGCTTGCCCTTGCCGCTGGACTTGCACACGCCCGCGCTGCACGCATCGCCGACGCTGCACTGCAGGGCGTCGCAGGTGCCGATATGGTTGGTGTTGCTGCACTTTCCGTCGCCTGGGGTGCAGTCGTCGGCGGTGCAGGCGTTGCCGTCGTCGCAGCCGGCGGGCGACTTGGCACCGCACTTGCCGGAGTCGCCGCACTTGAAGTAGCCCCACGCGTCCATTCGCACGAACAGGGCTGCGTTGCTGTTTCCTCCCGGATGCGCCCAGCCCGCGGCGACGAATCCTTCGCCGCCCGGCGCGCCCTTGGCGACCGGCAGGAGGTCCGTCGCAATCTTGATGGCGCCGTTGTCGCCGGTCGTGTGCTGCCACTGGATGTTGCCGGCGGCGTCCAAACGCGCTACCGAGATCTTGGTGGACGAGTAGCTTCCCATGTCCAGGCTGCCCGCCACGACCACGCCGCCATCGGGTTGCGGGACGACCCCCTCGAAGTAGTCCTGCTTGGGCGAGCCTGGCAGGACCCTCGACCACAACACGTCGCCAGCGAGGTCGAGGCGCATGACCTGGCCGTCCGGGTTGCTCTGCGGGCCGGTCTCGCCGACCGTGAACCACCCGGCGGGCCAACTGCCCACCGACGGTGCCGGTCGCACGGCGGTGATCCCGTCGGCCTGATCCGCGGCACCGTACAGGCGTGCGCGGGTGATCTGGCCTTTGCCATCCAGCCACAGCAGCCAGCCGTCGGTCAGCCCTGCGACCCCATACCTCCCGGCCGCAAGCGCGCCCGCGCCTGGCAGTGCCACGACATCGAGGAAGTGGTCGCCGCCCGAACCGCCGGGCCGCGCGTCCCAGAGCTTGTTGCCTTGTTCGTCGAGCCCCAGGATCCAACCGTCGTCGCCGACTGCGGGTGGCGTGTTGGTCTGGCCGGCGACGATCCAGCCGGCCTCAGACCTGGTCACCGTCCACAACCCGTCGTTGTTGCCAGCGCCTGCGAAGACCTTCTCGCCGAGCTTGTTGCCGCTTGCGTCGAGCCTGACGAACCAGCCGTCCCTCGCACCGGTGGGGCCCAGGAAACCGGCGGCGGCATAGGTGCCATCGCCCTTGGCGGCAACGCCGTACCACTCCTCATCGCCGGATGGGCCACCAAAGGTGTATTCGCCGACGATGCTGCCTTTGGCGTCGAAGCGCACGAGCCACGCGTCCTCCAGGCCGTTGGTCGGCCCGACGCCGACCCAGCCTCCGTCGGGGGTCGGCGCCAGTGCGTGCAGTTGCTCAGCGGGTCCGGTCCCATTGAAGATCTGCATCACCTGCGCCGCGGCCCCGGCCTTGCAGCTGCCTCCCTGGCAGGTGTCGCCGCCCGTGCACGGTTGTCCGTCGTCGCAGGGCTTGCTGTTCGGCGCGGACTTGCAGCCTGTCGCCGGCTCGCAGACGTCGTCGGTGCACGCGTTGCCGTCGTCGCACTCGGCGGCGCCCGCGCACTTGGGCGGGTCGGAGCACACCCCGCCCTTGCACACCTTGGCGCCCGGGCACGGGCTGCCGTCGGCGACCTTGGCGTTGCCGCAGCCCTTGACCTTGTCGCAGGCGTCGGTGGTGCACGGGTTCTGGTCATCGCAAGTGGCAGCAGAGCCGGCCTTGCACGCACCGCCGACGCAGGAGTCGCCGAGCGTGCAGCTGTCGCCGTCGGTGCAGGTCGCGCTGTTGGGCGGGTGGACACAGCCAGAGGCGGCTTTGCAGGCGTCGTTGGTGCACGGGTTCTCGTCATTGCAAGCGGCGATAGCGCTGGCCTTGCATGCGCCGCCGACGCAGGAGTCGCCCACCGTACAACTGTCGCCGTCCGTGCAGGTCGCGCTGTTGGGCGGGTGGACACAGCCCGATGCGGCGTCGCAGGTGTCGTCCGTGCAGGCGTTGCCGTCATCGGCGCAGGTCACGCCGTTCGGCAGCCCCTTCGCACACACCCCGGCGCCGCACAGGAGCGCCGTGCATGGGTTGCCGTCGCCGTCGTCCGGGCAGTCGCCGTCCTTGCTGCACCCGACCAGCGCAGGCTGGCCCTTGCACACCCCGGCCGCGCAGACGTCCCCGGCGGTCTTGGCGTCGCCGTCGTCGCACGCGGCCCCCTCGTTGGCGGCGGTCGTCGCGCATTTGCCGGTCGCCGGGACGCAGGCGTGGGCGAGGCAGGGCTTGGTCGTCGGCGAGCACTTCACCACCGTCGCAGGGTTGACCGCGCAGGTGTGGGTGTCCTTGTTGCAGTAGAGGGTGCCGTTGCAGGGGTCGCCGTCCTCGAACGCCGCGCAGTCGCCGTCCAGCTTGGGCAGATGTCGGCCGTATCCTTGACGCACACCCCGGCCTTGCAGGCGTCGAATGGCGAGCACGGCGAGCCGTCGGCGTCGCATGCCACCCCGTCCTTGGCGGCTTGCATCGCGCACTTGCCGGTCGCCTTGACGCACACATTGGTGACGCACGCGCCGTCATTGACGGTCGGGCATACCACCGCCGTCGACGGGTTGACGGCGCAGGTTCCCTTGGCGAGGTTGCAGTACAGCACGCCGTTGCACAGGTCGCCGTCCTCCCACTTGACGCAGTCGCCGTCTTTCTGACAGGCGCAGGTGCTGCCGCCGCCCGCGCTGGCGCTGCACACGCCGGCCACGCACGCCTCGCCGGTCGTGCACAGGTTGCCGTCCTCGCACGGCGTGTTGGCCGGCGCCGGCTTGGCCGCGCAGGTGCCGGTCGCCGGGACGCAGGTGTTTTTGGCGCAGACCGTGTCGCCGACAGTCGGGCAGGACACCACCGTCGTTGGGTTGAGCTGACACACGCCGGTCGCCTTGTTGCAGAACAAGGTGCCGTTGCACAGGTCGCCGTCGTCGAACTTGGCGCAGTCGGCGGTGGCCTTGCACAGCTTGGTGTCGGGACCGGCGACGCAGGCGCCCTTTTCGCACACGTCACCGACCGTCCACGCCAGCCCGTCGCTGCAGGTGGTGCCGTCGGCGAGGGGGACCAATTCGCACTGGCCGGTCGCGGGCTTGCACAGGTTGTCGGTGCAGGCGGCGCCGTCGTCGGCGCAGACCACGACGGTCGTGGGGTTGACCACACACAACTTGGTCGTGGCCTCGCAGTAGAGGGTGCCGTTGCACAGGTTGCCGTCTTCCTGCGCCGCGCAGTCGGCGGTGGTGACGCACGGGCACGGCTTGGCGACGCCGTCGGCGCAGACTCCCTTTTTGCAAGTCTCGCCGGCCGTACATGGGTTGCCGTCGTCGCACAGGTCGCCTTGCAGCGCCGCGAACTTGCAATTGCCGGTCGCTGCCTCGCAGGTGTCGGTGGTGCAGTCGTTCTTGTCGTTGCACGTCTTGGTGGTTCCGGGCGTGCACACGCCAGCGACGCACTGGCGGCCGCTCACGCACTTGTCGCCGTCGTCGCATGGCGCGCCGTTGTCGGTCTGGCCGTCGCAGTCGTCGTCCTTGCTGTTGCAGGTCTCGGGCGCCCACGCCTTGGCGTCGCACAGCGACAGCCCGCCCGCGCCGCACACCCGCGTGCCCTTGCAGGATCCCATCACCTTGCCGCCGCCGTCGACGACATGGGCCGCGCACACGGTGGTCAGCTGCAAGCCCACCGCCGCAACACTGCACGCACAGGCCGCAAGCTGTCCGCCGCTGTCTACCGGCTGGCACCCATGATCCACCGCCAAAAAAAGGTCCTGAATCCTTGGCGATCGAATTAACTCAGGTTTCCCGGGGAAACCGGCGCAAACCTGCACCTTCAGGGTGACAGGTTTGCGCCGGCGGTTAATTCGACACGCCGAGTGGGCCTCTCAGCCACAGGCAAACAGCCACAGGCTTCAGGCTTCAGCCACAGACGCAGCGGCAGCGGCAGTCGC
>VGRO01000184.1 GCA_016875335.1 Deltaproteobacteria bacterium
GCGGGGGTGAGCGCGCATGGGCGCGCGAGGGGGCTGCGAGCCCCCTTCACGAAACAAGCAGCTAGTAGGCGAAACCGATTGAGGATTTGTTGCGGCATGACGGCCCATATCCCGACGCGAATTAGGGGTTTCGCCTACTAGTTCACCGGTCTGGCACTTGGTGCCGGAAAACGGCGATCATGTACAGCCGCCACGCGACAGAACGTCAACTGATCACACCGTTCTACCGCACGCGGAAGTTGGCCGCCACGGGCACGCCGTCGTGTTGAACGATCTCAACACTGCGGCCTGGCGATACGGCCTCACGGCCGGCGGCCTGCTGCGCACTCTGCGACAGCCGCGAAAACCCGATGTTGGTCATGTCGCTGCGCGTCAGCTTGCGCTTTTCGGTCTGCGCGCGCTGCACCTGGGCGACCGCTCCGATCAGCTTGCCGAGCGCGGTGTACATCGACCGCACCATCATGCGGTACACCCGCAGCGACATGGGCGACGGTTGGGCGCGGAAACGTTCCAGCCCCTCGCGGCTCATCACCAGGACGCGCACCTCGGACACCGCGCGAATGGTCAAGCCATCGATGCCCTCCTCGAGCGCGCTGACCGTACCGAGCCAAGTGCCGGGTCCCAGCACCTCGATGGGCATGGCCATGTCGCCGCACTCGACCGAACTCTGCAACTCGCCCGAGATCACCAGCATCGCGCCAATCGCCGGCTTGTTGCCGTCGATGAGCACGGCACCAGAGCGATGCCAGCGCTCGGCGCACGCGTTGATGAGCATCTGGATTTCGCCCTCGTTGGCATCTTCCCACCCGGGAACTGTGCGCACCTGGTTGGGGGTCATCGGTCCTCCGGTCCGGGCGTGTGAACGACGCCGGGTCGAGCGGTCAGCTTATTCTTCCTTGCCGCCACCGGCAATGCGCTGAAAGAGCTTGCCGAGCTTGGTCGCTGGCGCCGCGGGCTCAGGCGCGACCGCCGCAGGCTGGGCGATGCCGAGCACGTGCGCCGCAAATGCGTCGATCTTGCGCGCATCGCCGCGCAGGCGCCGGACCTGCTGTTGGGCGGCGACTGCGAGAAAGCGCACCGCCACTGCCGGCGCGTGGCGCTGCAATTCCCCGAATTGACCAGCACCGACGGCAAAGAACACGCACTCTGTGCCTGCGGCAACTGTCACGGCGTGGGAGTCGCCGCCGACGAGCGAACCTTCTCCGATGATATCGCCCGCCTTGACGCTGCCGACGGCCTCGACCGGTCGGCCGGGCGCTGCAAACTCCATGCGGGCAAGTCCCGATTCAAGCAGGTACGCCGTGTCCGCGCGCTCGCCCTGGCCGAACACCACCTGGTTGGCCCCGACGACGCACCTATAGAACGCTGCGGCGATCGCCTGCAACTCCTGGTCGCCGAGTGGCGGTTGGATGCTGAGCCGATCGACGGCTTCGCGGAAATCGTGGTCCGTCACCGACACGAGCGCGCGCGGCCCTGCGCCGGCCGGCGCGGTCGCCAGGGGTGGTGCACCAGCAGCACCGTGGGGTACGTAGGCAGGGTTGCTGGCCACCTTTGCGCCCTGGCCGCCCATCGGGTCATAGCCGGGCCGGCTTTGGGCGCCGGACGTGGCCACCAAAGGACGCGCCGCAGGCGCTGGTTGCGGCGGGCGCGCATGGGCTGGATCGACGACCGGCCGCGGCGGCTGCGCAACCATCGGCCGCGGCAAAGCGGGTTCGAGACCTGGTCGGCTCACAGCGCCACCGGCCCGAAGGCCGGGGTCGTATCCGGGCCGGCTCACCGGACTACCGGGCTGGACCTGGGCGTGCCCGCCCGCTGCCATGGGCCGAAAGCCGCCAGACTGCGTGGCGCCGGCCGGCCGTTGCGCCTGCGATGTGCCAACACTGGGCATGGGCGGCCGAATCCCTGTGCCCGCGCCAGACACGGCGGCCGGAGGTGCGGCGGCGGTGTGTCCGCGAGGTGGCGTGTGGACGCCGCCGGGTGCAGGTGCCGGGCCACCGGGCCGCCCGATCGACTCTGCGCGGGACGTACCTGGGTCGAAGGCCGGCCGGCTCACCGCGGGCTGGGCCGGTGACGGCTGGAACGGATCGTACGTCGGCCGGCTGGCAGGGACTGGGGCGTAGGCCCCGGATCCGAACTGCGACCGCTGGCCCGTGACGGCCTGCGGCACAGCACCGTGCGCGGCGACCGGGCCGGCAGCCTGCGGGTCTGCGCGCCGCGCGGGAGCGTACGGGTTGTACGGGGCAACGCTTTGCGCGGCCGGGGCGTGCGCGAAAGGGGTGGGCGCCACAGGTTTTTGTGGCCGGCTGCCATGGCCCTGGGGTGGGGCCACACCGGCGTCCGGGTACGAATCGCCGGTGGGGCGCCCGCCGGCCGCGGCACCGTAGGGCGACTCCTCGGAACCCGGCACACCATGTGCGGCGCCGTGCGCGATGGCTGGCCCGTGGCGTTGGGTCTGACCCGCAGGCACGTAGGCCGCCGACGGATTGGCCCGCAACGACCCCACCGATTCGACCTGTTGCGGTGCCGAGGACCCGCGGCTCGTTGCAATCTGCGTTCCGGGCAGTGGCGGCGCGCCCGGCACATAGGGGCGGATGCTGTCCGCGAGGCCATCGACGGGCGCCGCCGTTGTCAAGCCCGACACCGCGCGCCGCGTCGACCGCCCCAACAGCACCGCATCGGCGCTGGCGCCTTGGGCCGCGGCATCCTTTGCCTGCGGCGGCACACCGGCTCGACCCGGCGCCTGCTGGGGAACGTCGTTCGGGTCTGGGCGCGTTTGACCTGGGGTCAATTCCGGCACCTTAGGCGGGCGCCCGCCAGGATTACAGATTATCACAGATTGCCGCGTGGCTGCAACGGAATGAAACCATCGAGGCGATCAATCGCCTGGCGCGAGCTTTTCCCACGCCGCCGCGCGGTCGCAGGGGCCGGGCGTTCAGCGCCGACTGCTGCCCGGATGCGCGGCCACGTACTGCTCGATGGCCGCCCAGATGCGCGGGACCCTGCGCGCCCAGTTCAAGTTGGCCAGCAAGTAGCCGGTGACGTCGCCAGCGTCGAAGCGGTTGCCCTCGAACAGGTACCCGCAGAGGCCGCGTTCGACCATCATCGCGGCCAGAGCGTCGGTCAACTGGATCTCGTCGCCGCGGCCCGGGTTGGTCCGTGTCAAGTAGCTGAACACGGATGGATCGAGGACGTAGCGGCCGACGATGGCCAGGGTCGACGGCGCGTCGTCGACCGGAGGCTTCTCGACCATGGTGTGGACGTGCACGATCCGCGGGTCCTTGGCGTCGAGGGTGCCCGCCGCGATGCCGTAGGCGCTGGTCTCCTCGCGCGGCACGTTCATCAAAGCCACGACGCTCTTGCCCGTGGACTCGAAGACATCGATGAGTTGCCTTGCGCACGGCCGCACGGCATCGACGAGGTCGTCGGGCAGGAAGACGGCAAAGGGCTCGTCGCCCACGAGGTGGCGGGCGCACAGGATCGCATGGCCGAGTCCCAGCGGGCGCTGTTGGCGCGCCGTGGCGATCTTGACCATCTGCGACGGCAGGATCACCTCGCGCAGCAGAGCCTCCTTGCCGGCGCGGCGCAGTGTTTCTTCGAGTTGGGGGTGTGCGTCGAAGTGGTCGACGATCTCGGTCTTGCCGCGCCCGGTGATGACGATCACCTCTTCGATGCCGCTCGCCGCCGCCTCCTCGACGATGAGTTGAATCGACGGCTTGTTGACGATGGGCAACATTTCCTTGGCGATGGCCTTGGTTGCGGGCAAGAACCGCGTGCCCATGCCCGCTGCGGGGATCACCGCCTTGCGTACCTTGGCCATGCAGACCTCGCGCCCCAGCCTGGGGCGGCGCAACATTGTGGCGCAGGCGTGCCGGACCGTCTATGTTCGCCGCATGCTCCGCGCGTCAAGGCGCGGTGTGCCCGGGCGAGGCCGTGATGGTTGACCAAGAGGGGGAGGCCGAGACCCCGATCTGCAGCGGCGGAAGGTCCTGGGCATCTCGCCGTATACGCGATGGATTCTCCGGTCGGCGCACCGCGAGTGTGCCGCGGCCGGCCGCGGCGAGCGCGCTTGCGTTCTGCCAGCAGGCCACTCGACCTGGCAACGGACATGGTCTTGGCCGCCCCCTGCTGCGAGCGGCCTGCTGGTTGGGGTGTGCAGCCGCAGCCGTGGGCGGTGTGTGCGCGCCGAACCCCGCGATCGCGCACGGTCAATTGCCAGCAGTCCTGGGCGTGACCACCGCCGATGGGAAGGGGCCGGTCCTGGTGCGCCTGACGGCCGGTCTGGCCGTGCGCGATCCCGCCCAGGCCAAGCAGTACCAGTTCGTGTGTTCCGCGCGTTGGATCGCCCCGCGCAGTCCGCTGTTGACGGGCATGCCGGAGGGTCAGGGCTACATCGCCAGCGAGGATGGCTTCTACCGGGTCGACGTCGCGGGCAAGGTCACCAAGCTGGCCGTCGCCGGCGTTGATCCGTTGGCCGTGCGCGCCATTGGCTCGGCAGCCGGCGAGCCGCTCGCGTTGGTCGTGTCCAAGGGCGCCGCGCGCGCCCACGCCATCGGTCGGCCCGCGGTTGGCGGCGCGTCACCGACAGTATGGACGGGCAGCGGCGAGTGGTACGGCGCGCGCAGCAGCGCAGACGCCATGTGGATTGCCCAGTCGGGCGGCGCGGTCGTGCGGGTCGTCGGGGTGCGCGGCGACGGCACACACAGCGACGAGCTGGTTGCAGTGGACAGTTCGACCGCCACGGCCTCGGTGGCCTGGGTCGCTCCAAACGCGCAGAAGCTGTACCTGTCGCTGATCGGCAAGGCGACGCAGCGCATCGTCGAAGTGGACAGGTCGGCGCCGGCGTCAGGCCCACGGTCGGCCAAGGTGCTGTTCCAGGACTACCCATTCGTGGCGGGCCCGGTACCTGTGGCCGGCAAGTCGCTGGCAGTGGTGACGGGCGTGCTGGTCGACGTGGCGACCCATCCGCCGGGTCAGGTCGACGACAGCCGCTGGTACACTTGCCTCGATAGCGCACTGCGAGCGGACGGCGGGGTGTCGGCCTTCGCCTGTTCCAAGGGCGCGGTGTATGCCATCGACGCCGCAGGCAAGCCAGCCGCGTTGGTGTTCGCGCTGGACCATCTGACGGCCCCCGACTATGCAGGCCTGGACGACATCGGCCGCTATGCGTGCTGGGCCGAATGGAGCGACTTTGCCCGCGACTCCGGCCTCGACCCAGGGCCGGAGCCCGCTGGCGTGGTGCCGCCCGTGGGCACCGACGGTTGCACGGCCGGCCGCTCCGGCCCCGACCGGTGTGCGGCCCTGTGGCCATGCGCAGGGCTGGCGGTCGCGGCGTTGGTGAGCTTGAGGCGACGCAGGACCGCAGCGCTGCGTTGAATCTGAGGTGGACCATGCAGTTCCCAGCTGCCGCCGACACGGTCATCGATCGCTTGCACGAGTCGCGCGACACGTTCGCGGACGTGACCAAATCGGGCAGCCTCAAGGTCATCACCTCGCTGCTGCGCCCCGCTGTCCGCGGCTATGTGCTGCGGCGCGGCAAGCGGGACGACGGCCGCACCGACCTCGAAACCGCGGCTCCAGCCCAATTCGACTGGCGCTACCGGCGCGACCGCCAAGACCTGGCGAAGCTCTACCGCACCGCGAAGCAGGCGCAGTGGGACTCGGACGTGGTGCTCGACTGGTCCACGCCCGTCGAAATCGGCAACCCCGGCAAGCCGCTGATGGACCCCAAGCTCTTCCCGCTGCAGGACTATCCGGCCTTCCAGCGCTTGAGCGACGCCGAGAAAGCCGACCAGGGTCATGCGCTGGTGTCGTGGCTGTTGAGTCAGTTCTTGCACGGCGAGCAGGGTGCGCTGTTCGCGGCCTGCCAGGTCACGCAGGCCGTCGGCTGGATCGACGGCAAGCTGTACGGCGCGACCCAGGCGATGGACGAAGGTCGCCACGTCGAAGTGTTCCATCGTTATGTGGACGAAAAACTCAGGCGCCTCTACGAGGTCAACGACAACCTGTATGTCGTCATCGACGCCTTGATGTGCGACCACCGCTGGGACATGAAGTTCCTGGGCATGCAGATCCTCATCGAGGGACTTGCGCTCGGCGCATTTGGCGCCCTGCGGCAGGTGTCGAGTGAACCGCTGCTGCGCAAGCTGCTGGAATACGTGATGCGCGACGAAGCCCGTCATGTGGCGTTCGGCGTGCTCGCGTTGCAGCGCTACTACAAGGAGGGGCTGTCGGCGGCCGAACTGCGCGAGCGCGAGGACTGGTGCTTCGAGATGAGCGTCCTGTTGCGCAACCGTTTCTTGGCGCACGAAGTCTACGACGAATACTGGGCCCACAAGATGCCGCGCCGCCAGTGGAACGAGATCGCCATGACGGCGCCGTTCATGCTGATGTTCCGCAAGCGCATGTTCAAACGCATCATCCCGAACCTCAAGCGCATTGGCCTGTTGAGCGAGCGCATCCGGCCCCACTACGCGCAGCTCGGGCTGCTCGAGTACGAACACGGCAAGGCGGCGACCGAGTTGGCGCCCGACGACTTGGTGCAGGACGTCGAGTGATAGCGAAAAACAGACACTGAGCGCCGGCAGGAAGGGCGAAAGGGGGGGGGCGGCACGCCGCTCGGAGAAGGCAGGTGCTGTCGGCCTGTCCTACTCCAGGGGATCCGTCGCCGTCGTCGCGACCGGAATCCGCTCCGCCCCATCCGGTCGCTCGACGCGCAGGCTGCTCAGGAACGCGCGGACCATGGCCGCTTGGCTGCGCAGATCGTCGCGCTGGCCGTAGGCTGTCGCTGTGTACAGGCCGTCCTCCGCCTCGGCGAGCACCAGCCACAGGGCCATGGCAGGCCGGTTGCGAAGCTCAACCGCTTCGACGGCGCGGCCATCCAGGTCGCCGATCCTGAGCGGTTCGTCGCGCTCGACGCCGGCTTGCCCAGCCTTGCCCAGCGCCAGCAACAGGCTGTCGACGTAGGGTCCGCTCCCGCCTTCGGGCACTTCGCCGCGGTGCACGCGCAAGACGATGCCGCGGTCCGCGCCGACCGGGACGAGCCAGGTCTGTGCGTCGACGATGCGGGCGCCCTTGGGCGGCGCAGCAGACACTGAATTGGTCCGACCGATGGCGACGCCGAGGCGCGCCCCGCTGGTTTCGGCGATCGCCGGCTGGACTTGCGGACCGGCGCACGCGGCGACGCTCGCGGTGAGAATCATGCTGGTCAGCAGACGACAACCGAGCGCCATGGCGCAACGCTACACCGGTCGACCGGCGGCCGACAACACCGCGGCGCGGCGCGTCATGCCGGGCAGTGCGGCGGCGACGCGTGTGGCCGCCTCGACAGCGCGGATCAGGCCGCGCACTCGCCTTCGCGCGCCGCTTCGCCGAGGAAGGGCTCCGTCGCGCCGATGTCCCAGAACTCCAGTTCGGTGGCCCTGGCTTCGTCGAGGTCGAGCAGATCGGCGATCACCGGTTGCAGCAGGTCGACCTCGGCAGTGCGCAGCAGTTGTCCTGCGGACTGGTCGGCGGCCTTGTGCGCGTCGGCCCAGGCCAGCAGCCGCCGGACCGCCTCTGGGGCTCGGCGGGCCGGGATGAGGCCGAGATCACGGCCAAACGCGGCGCCCGAGGGATCGACGCCGCCGCCCACCAACACGCGGTAGTGCGGCGCCGGCCGGCCACCGACCCGCCGCAGCGCGCCGTAGAAGCCGATGGTGCCGATGTGGTGCTGGCCGCACGCGTTGTGGCAGCCGCTGATCTTGACGTTCAGGTCCGTATCCGGCCGCGCACCGACGATTTCGATGAGCGCGTCAGCGAGATTGCGCGAAAACGTGATGCCGAGATTGCAGGTCGAGATGCCTGGGCAACTGGTGATGTCGGCCATCGTCCCAGCGCCCGCCTGGCCGAGGCCTGCGGCCCTGAGCGCCCGCCACAGCGCCGGCAAGTCCTCGACCTTGACCGCCCGCAGCACCGCGTTCTGCTGCGGCGTGAAGTGCAGCTTGCCCTCGCCGTATCGCTCGGTAAGGTCTGCAAGCGCGCGCAGGTGGTCGCCGCTGACCTCGCCGCCGCGGTCGATGCGGACGGTGACGAACACGCGGCCGGGCACGCGGGTCTCGCGCACGGCCGTCGCCGCCCACGATGCAAACCCGGACGCCCGCGCCAGATCGTCGGTGGGGCGCGCGTAGTGCCAGGCCTCCCGCTGTGGCCACATGGGCACATGCAGGTCGAGCGCAGGTGGCGGGTCCTTCAGCACGTTCTGCAGGTATTCTTGGTACTTGGCTGCGAACGCCCCATCGCCCATCTTGCGCAGCACGTGCTTGATCCGCGCCTTGCTGCGGATCTTGCGGTTGCCGTGTTCTTGAAAGAAATCGATGACCGCGAGCATGGGCGTCAAGATGTCGCGCGCCGGCCAGGCCTCGTGCACCACCAGCCCGGAACGCGGCATCGACGCCAGCCCACCGCCGACCATCATGCGGAATGCTGGTTTGCCGTCCTCGCCGCGCACGGCCACCAGGCCGATGTCGTGGATGGCCGCGTAGCCCCGGTCGGCGGCCGAGGCCGACAACGCGATCTTGAACTTGCGCGGTAGGCCCTGCGCCCGCGGATTGCGCAGGAAGAACCGCACGATCTCTTGCAGGTAGGGTGTCGTGTCAAAGGCCTCGTCGGGCGCCAGGCCCGCGTACGGATCTTGGGTGATGTTGCGGACGGCATTGCCGCACGCCTCCGTCATCGTCAGACCGGCTTGCGCCAGCTTGTGCATCCAGCCCGCGACCTCCGGCAGCGGAAAGTGGTGGATCTGGATGTTTTCGCGGGTCGTGATGTGGCCAAGCCGCTCCGGCGCGCGATCGACGACTTCGGCCACCGTGCGCAACTGGCGCGGCAGCACGATTCCGCCGGGCATCTTGATGCGCAGCATGTACACGTCGTCTTGCCGCTGGCCGTACACGCCGCGGGTCAGGCGGTAGGCCCGATAGGCATCGGCGGGCAGCCGGCCGGCGGCGTAGTCCTCGGTGCGGGCGATGAACTCGTCCACGTCGCTCAGCTTGCTGTAGTCGTTGTCGTAGGCGGCGGCGGCGCCATCCAGGTCGAGATCGCTGTCGAGGTCCATCGGGTGCTCCAGGCCGAAAGCGGACCAAACTAGTCCGCTTTGACGCTTTCGGCCAGTGTGCGCGGGGCCGGTGGCGGTGTCAATTCTGGGGCCACAGGGCACAGCGGTCGCCTCCAGAACACGGACCGCTCGGCCGAGCCACGTCTGCCGCATGCGTGGGGCGCCTGCGCGCCCAGGTTGCCACCCACACCCCCGCTGGGGCATTCTTGCGCCCCCTCGGCGGCCACGGCACCGGCCGAACTCCGCGGCGCGCACACCTTGACCTTCCGATGGCGCGCTCCGCCCCGCGATGACCATGAAACAAGTCTTGCAGAACATGAAAAGCGGCGAATTGCGCGTCGCCGAAGTGGCCGCCCCGGCCCTGCGCAAAGGCGGGGTCGTCGTGCGAACGGCCGCCTCGTGCATCAGCGCCGGAACCGAACGCACAATCATGGAGTTCGCTCGCAAGAGCTATCTCGACAAGGCGCGGGCGCGGCCCGACCTGGTGCGCCAGGTCGTCGACAAGGTGCGCAAGGAGGGGGTCGCAAACACCTACCGCGCCGTGATGAGCCGGCTCGACGTCGAAACGGCGCTCGGCTACTCGTGTGCGGGCGACGTGGTCGAGGCCGGGGCCGAGTCGGGTCTGCAGCCGGGCGACCGGGTCGCGTGCGCCGGCATGGGCTTTGCCTCGCACGCAGAATGGAACTATGTGCCCAAGAACCTGGTGGTCCGGATCCCCGACGGCGTTGCCTACGAGGACGCCTCGTACACCACGCTCGGAGCGATCGCCATGCAGGGCGTGCGCACCTTGGACATCACGCTGGGCGAGCACGTCGTGGTCATCGGCCTGGGTCTGATTGGGCTTTTGGCGCTGCAACTGGTCGAGGCGGCGGGCGGTCAGGCAATCGGCGTGGACCTCGACCCGCGCAAAGTCGAGGCGGCGCGCAACCTCGGCTACACGCGGGTCATCGCGCGCGGCGAAGATGTCGAGACGGCCGTTCAGGGCTGGACGCGCGGGATTGGCGCCGACGCGGTGCTGATTGCCGCCAGCGCCCCTTCTTCCGATCCGTTGCACTTGGCCATTTCACTGTCCCGCAAGCGGGCGCGGCTGGCGATGGTGGGCAACGTCCCGCTGGAAATTCCGCACAAGCCGTTCTACGAAAAGGAGTTGCAGCTACGCATGTCGACCAGCTACGGCCCGGGCCGCTACGACCCGACCTACGAGCTGGACGGCATCGACTATCCGCTGCCCTACGTGCGCTGGACCGAGCAGCGCAACATGGCGTCGTTCCTCGATCTGCTGGCAGCGGGCAAGGTGCGCGTGGCGCCTTTGACCACCCACCGCTTCGCGCTCGCCCAGGCCGCCGAGGCCTATGCGCTGCTCGAAGGCAAGGTGCCCGGCGACCACGCGCTCGGCGTGCTTTTCACCATGCCTGCGGCCGAGCCGACCGCGCCGGTCCCGCGTCGCGTCGAGTTGCCCGCCGCGCGCAGCCCGCGCAGTGGCACTGTGCGCGTGGGGCTTGTCGGTGCCGGCACCTTCACCCGTGGCGTGCTGCTGCCCGCCCTGGCCACGGTGCCCGGCATTGCGTTCCAGGGTGTGAGCACGGCGAGCGGGGCGACAGGTGAAAAGGCCGGACAAACGCACGGTTTTCGCTATGCGACGACAGATTGGCACGAGATCCTGCGCGACCCGGACATTGATCTAGTGGTGATCGCCACGCAGCACCGCGCCCACGCGGCGATGGTGGTGGCAGCGCTGCAGGCGGGCAAACACGTCTTCGTCGAGAAGCCGCTGTGCGTCAACAACGCCGAACTGGCCCAAATTCGGCAAGCCCACGCTGCGGCCAAAGGCCTTTTGCATGTCGGGTTCAACCGCCGGTTTGCGCCGCTGTGCGTCGACGCCAAGGCCCATTTCGCCGGGCTGGGCGAGCCGCTGACCCTGCTGTACCGCATCAATGCCGGATACGCGCCGCCAGGCAGCACCGTCCACCGCGAAGGCGGCCGGCTCATCGGCGAGGTGTGCCACTTCATCGACACTTTCGTGTACTTGACCGGTCGGCCGGTCCGACGCTTGACGGCGCGTTGCAGCGGTGGCCACAGCGCGGCCCTGGTCAACGAGGACACGGTGTCGCTGGTCCTCGAACACGAAGATGGCCACCTCGGCACCATCGTGTACGCCGCGCGCGGCAACCCCCTGGTCCCCAAGGAGCGCATCGAGATCCACGGAGGCCTGAAAAGCGCCGTGCTCGACGACTTCACCGCCTTGCACTTGTACGACGGCAGCAAAAAGCGCACCCAGCGCGCCTTGATGCAGAACAAGGGCCATCGCGACCAGATGGCCGCCTTCGTGCAGGCCGTGCGCAAGGGTGGGCCGGCGCCCATCGACTTCGAGACCCTGGCCCACGTGACCGCGTTGACGTTTGACGCCGCGGAGCAGATCGGCGGCGCGGCCCCGCCCGACGACGTCGCCGACGACCGGGAAACCTAGGAGCCTGTCGGTGAAACGCCAGATTCGCGAGATTCTGGCCGACAGGCTCCTAGGCAGGCCGCGGCGGCGGCCTGCCAGCGACCGAAACTGCCTGAATTTACTTCAGGCAGTTCTTGGTCGCTGCCTCGATCGCAACCACCACGGAGCCTGTCGGACGATAGCCCGACAGGCTCCTAGT
>VGRO01000185.1 GCA_016875335.1 Deltaproteobacteria bacterium
GGCAGCGACCAAGAACTGCCTGAAGTAAGGGCCAGGAAATGATTTACTCAATCATTTCTCGGGCCCGTTTGCTTGCTCCGTGGGTCGCCAGCTCGCGGACCAAAGGTCCGACTCGCGGCTCCGTCCTGATGTGAGAGTGATCGACTTAATATTTTCCAGTCCCTAAATTCAGGCAGTTTCGGTCGCTTGCAGGCCGCAGCCGCGGCCTGCCTAGGAGCCCCCTGCAGGGGGCTCCCAGGGGCGCAACCCCACGTGGTTGCCGCGAATTGGGGGCTGGCCTGGCGCAGGAACCGCCGGAAAAGAGCGCTGACGGCCGGCCGGCCGAAGGGGGGCTAAGCCATTGGCTTGAAATCGGCGGAGTTTGCGCGTTTCACTGGAAATAGGCGGGATTCCGAGGCTGTTCACACTCGCGGCCGCCCCACATCGCCCAACGGCCGGAACTGACCGACCACACGCTTGCCCGCGCCGAAAAAACGCCGGATGCTCCGGCTCCCCCGCCGGAGCCTTGCCATGAACGCCCCGATCGACCTGCGCAGCGACACCGTCACCCGCCCTTCGGCCGCCATGCGCGCCGCCATGGCCAAGGCCACCGTGGGCGACGACGTGTTCGGCGACGACCCGACAGTCCAGCAGTTGGAGCGCAAGGTCGCCGAACTGGTCGGCAAGCAGGCCGGCCTTTTCGTCCCCAGCGGCACCATGGCCAACCAGTTGGCGATTCGGCTGCACTGCCGTTCCGGTGACGAGGCAATCGTGCACGCCGGCAGCCACATCATGAACTACGAGGGCGGCGCGGCGGCAGCCTTGTGGGGCGTCACCCTGCGCGCGGTGCGCAGCGACGACGGTTCGCTGCCCGTGGACCAGGTAGCGGCGGCGCTGCACACGGACGCCGACCACCACCTCGCCCCGACGCGGTTGGTCTGCTTCGAGAACACCCACAATGGCTGCGGCGGCGTGGTGGTCGAGCCTGGCCGCGTCGCTGCAGTCGCGGCGCTGGTGCGTCCGCACGGTATCGCACTGCACCTCGACGGGGCGCGGTTGGCCAACGCAGCGGTGGCGTCGGGGCGGTCCCTGGCCGACGCCGCCGCCCCCTTCGACACCGTCTCGCTGTGCCTCTCCAAAGGTCTCGGGGCGCCAGTCGGCAGCGTGCTCTCGGGCACGGCCGAGGCCATCGCCCGGGCGCGCCACTGGCGCAAGCGGCTGGGTGGCGGCATGCGCCAGGTCGGCATCCTGGCCGCCGCCGGCCTTTACGCACTCGACCACAACCTGGCGCGGCTCGCCGACGACCACGCCCGCGCGCGCCGGCTGGCCGAGGCCATCGCGGCTGAGGCGACACTTTGCGTCGATGTGCCCAAGGTCCAGACCAACCTGGTTTTTTTCGACGTGGCTCCCGCGTGCGCCAAGGGCAGGGCGATGGGCGACCTCCGGGTGCACCTGACCCAGGCCCTGCGCGACCACGGGCTGTGGGTAGCGGGCGGCGCCTACCGGCTGCGGGCGGTGACGCACCTCGACGTGGACGACGCCGCGCTGGACCGGGCCATCGCCATCTTGCAGCGGGTCGCGCGCGAACTGCGGTAGAACCCACGGTCCGCGGATCGGGATGTGCGCCGAGGGGGCGACGCTCAAGCGCTTGCGCCTTGGCCCGATGACCACGGCACCCTGCCAGCTCGGCCTAGCGGACCACCAGCACCGTCACCGCTCCTGCAAATGCCAGTGCGGCGCCGGCCCAGCGCCGGCCAGGAATCACATCGCCCGAAATCGCGGCGAAAATCAGGGCGAACACCGTCCCCATCTGGTTGAGCAGCGCGGCGCGGGTGGCCTCGGCCGTGTACTTGAAGCCGCCCATCCACAGCAGCATGGAAATGAAGGTGCCGATGATGGTCGCGGGCAGGATCCAGCGCCACAACGGCTGCGGGCGCAAGAGCGCCGCCGTGTGGTGCAACCGCCCCGCGAAGCCATCCCAGACCACCAGGATCGCGGTTCCGGCAATCAAGCGCACGGTGGTCGCCTCGATGAGGTCGCTGCGGCCGAGCGCCGGCTTGGCCACCACAACCGCAGTCGCAGTGACCATCACGCCCGCCACGCACAGCGCGACACCGGTGCGATCCACGGGGGGCGCCCCTGGCGTCGGTCGCTGCCAGGACAGCAGGCCGAGACCGGCGACCACCAGCGGCGCACCGAGCAGCACGCCCCCCTGCAACGCCTCGCCGAGGATGAGTTGGGACAAAACCGCCACAGTCGGCGCGTAGGTGCAGTCGGTCACCGCGGCGACGCTGGTGCCGACGCGCTGCAGGCCCAAGAAAAAGAGCGTGTCGCCGAGCGACAGTCCGAGGGCCGCAGACACCACCAGCGCCGCCCAGTCGCCCGTCGAGCGTTGCCAATCAAACGAGCGGCCGGTCGCGGCCATCAAGGCGAGCAGCAGCGCCGAGGCGATGACGTTCTTGTAGATGTTCAGGGCCTTGGCATCGACCGCGCCGGCCCGACGAAAGAGCCAGACCGCCGACGCCCAGCATAGGGCGCATGCCAGCGCCATGGCCTCGCCGAGCATCTATTTGCAGAACACAGACTTGTCTGCGCAGCAGTCACCTGTGGAGGCGCAGAAATCGTCGCAGTAGCAGGTGGAGCCGTTGGCCCGTTTCGCGCTGCCGCCGCAGTTTCCCTTGCAGCCGCCGCCGCAGTCCGAGGGGCAGGTCGCCGCCTCTCCGGCCGTACACTGTTCGTCGCCGCAGGTGCCGCCGCATCCGCCGCAATCGGCCGCGCAGGTGCCGCAGGACTCGCCGCCGCCACACACCCCGTCGCCGCAGCTCGGTTTGGGGCACAAGCCCTTGGCGCAGGTGCTGCACGCCGTCACGCATTTGGCGTCGAACGCTGTTGCGCAGCAGTAAGGGTCGAGCGCGCACACGCAGGCCACGTCTCCGCAGGGCCCGCAATCGGCCGCGCAACTGCCGCAGTGCTCGATGCCCGTGCACAGACTGTCGCCGCATACGGCCGCGCCTGTCTTGCAGTTGCCGCAGTCTTCGGGGCAGTCCGCGCATTTCTCGCCGGCCGCGCACAGGCCGTCGCCGCAGGTCGCCTCGGGTGGGCAGTCCTGGATGCAGCCGCCCTCGACTTCGCCGTCGCCGCATGTGCCGTCGCCGCAGACGTTCTTGCTGCACGCGGCGCACTCCTTGGCGCAGGTGGCGTCCCAGGCCGTTTTGCAGCAATAGTCGTCGAAAGCGCAAACGCAGCTCTCGCATGGGTGTTCCTTGCAGCCCGGTTCCTTCTTGTCCTGGCAGCCCGGCTTGCAGGCTCCGCAGTCCTTGGCGCAGCTGGTGCAGTTCTCAAGCGTCTTGGGGTTGCACACACCGTCGCCGCACGCCGCGCACGCCTTGCAGTCCTTGGGGCAGTTCCAGCAGGTCTCGCTGCCGGTGCACGCTCCGTTGCCGCACGACTCCTGGGCCGCGCACGTCACGGTCAAGAGCGTCGGCGTGGCGCCCATGGCGCTGTCGACCGCGAACCACCGGCTGGCTCCCGGCTGCAAGCCGAACTGCAAACTGGCGCCGCTGACTGCACAGGTCGATGGGTCACAGGCGCCGGTTTTGGCCGGCGCGAGATCGAACACCCGCCACGTCCCGCCGCCCTTGAGCGCAACCAGCGCCGCCTGGGTGGTCGGCGCGCTCAGCACGAAGACCTGGTCGGGGCCCGGCCAGGCGCCGTCGTCGCACGCGTACTTGCTGGCGTGGTTGGCGAGCGCCGCGGGATCGATCGTCCAACTCTGGCCGCAAGTCAGTTCCTTGGCCGCGCACGGTTGCGGAGCACACGGGTTGGTGAACTGGCAGGCCCCCGCCTTGCACGCGCCCGACCCGCCGCACGCGCCGAATGCCGTGCATGGCTTTCCGTCCGCGACCGCGGCGAGCTTGCACCGTTTGGCGGCGCCATCGCAGTGGCCCACCATGCACGCATGGACGGTGAGCGCGGCGCAATCCGCATCTTTGCTGCAAGCGGGCGCACCGGCGTCGGCCGGCGTGGCCCCATCGGCGGCGTCTTTCGGAGTCGCAGCATCCTGTCCGGCCGTTTCGGCGTCCGCCGCGGCCCCACCCGCGTCGGCGATGCTCGGCGCCTCTATGTCCATGGGCGCCAAGGGCGTGACGTCGGGGTAGGTCGCAGGCGTCCAGCCACAGGCCGCCAACGCGCACGCGCAAAGCCAGGCCAGAAGCGCCGCGCTGAAGGTTCTCCAGGTCATGCAAATTCCAGCCCAGCCACGCGCCGGCCCGCCGCATCATCGCCCGCCGCGCAGCGAAACGCTACGGCACCTCGTCCGCGCCGATGTCCGGCTTGCTGCCGCGCGGTTGGCTGTCGATGTCGGTGGTCACCGACGGAATCGGTGTGGCGGCGTCCAGGCCCGGCGAACCGGCCAGCAGGTGCAAATCCCAGGCCGGCGCAGTGGCGTTGGCGAACTTGGCGTCGGCCTTGATGTCCGTGGGCTGGGCAGTGTAGCCGGCGGTCACTTTGGTGCCCAGGCAGTTGTTGCCGACCGGCCCGACTGCGGTGCCGGATATGAAGGGCAGGGCGGAAGTGGTCGAAAACACCACGTTGTTGCGGACGTCAAGCGCTGGTCCGGTCAACGTCCCGGCGATGCCGCGGGTGGCCACCCCCGTGAGCACCACGGTGTTGTAGATGAACTGCCCCGGGTTGACGAACACCGCGGTGCCGTAGAACTCGACCGCCCCTTCGGCCTCCGTGACAATGAAGTTGTTGGCAATCAAGAGATTCTCGAACCCCGCGCCGTTGCGCAGGTTGATCGGGTCCATGCCCTTGATGCCGCTGAATCGGTTGCCGACGATGCGCAGGTTGGTGAACTTGCCGTTGCGGGTCGAAATCGCCCCCTGGGTGTGGAACGGGGCGGACGGCGCAAGGTTCTCGAATCGGCACGCCTCGATGGTCAGGTCCGACACGGTCACCGATTGCTGGATGTAGATGCCGCCGATGTAGGACGTGGTGACCCACGCCGCGGGGCCGAAGTCATGGATGCGCAGGTTGCGCAACGTGATGTGGCTCTGTCCGCCGCCGCTGTCGAAGACGATGGGTCCGCTGTACGAACCACCGATCTTGTTTTCGGGCAGCGCGCCGTCGATGTCGAAGCCGTCGAGCGTCAGGTAGGTCGCGCTGTTGGCGATGCGCACGACCCCGCCGTAGCTGCCGGTGCCGGTGCTGCCGACGAGCTTGACTGCCGCGCCCGCGGCCACCTTGAAGGTGACCGTGTTGGTGGCCGAGGCGCCGGTCACGACCGGAAAATTGAAACCGGTTGCCTGCTTGTAGCTGCCGGCCGCGACGTTGAACGTGGTGGCGCCCTTGACGCCGCATTTGGCCAATGCCGCGAACGCGTCGCCAAAGGTCGCAAACTGCGCCCCAGCACCGCCGATGCCGTAGTTGCCCGACAGCGCAGTCCCCGTTCCAGGGCCGTTGCACGTCGCGTTGCAGGCACCGCAGTTGGTAGCGTCGCCGTCATCGCAGGATTCGCCCGCTTCGACGACCCCGTTGCCGCAGACCTGGCCGGCCTGGCACTTGCCGGCGCTGCAGGTGCCGCCCGGGCAGATGGCGCCGTTGGGCCCAGCGGTGAATGCGCAGCCGACGGAAGGATTGCAGCTATCAGTCGTACACGGGTTGCCGTCGTTGCACAATTTGGCTGCGCCGGCCTTGCACGCGCCGGCCGCGCATTGGTCCGGTTCGGTGCAGGCATTGTTGTCGTTGCACGCGGCGGTGTTGTTGCTGTGCTGGCAGCCGCCAGCGACGGTGCAGGTGTCGTTGGTGCAGGCGTTGGCGTCGTCGCACGTCTTGCCAGGACCCGGCTTGCACGCGCCGCCGCCGCACTTGTCGCCCACCGTGCATTCGTTGCCATCGCTGCACGGCACCGTATTGGGGCCAAAGACGCACCCGGCGGTGCCGCAACTGTCGTCGGTGCACGGATCCTTGTCGTCGCAGGTCTTGGCGGGCCCGGGCTTGCAGGTGCCCGCGGTGCAGACGTCGCCTTGGGTGCAGGGGTTGCCGTCCTCGCACGCCCCGCCTTTGCCGACTGGGGTGTACACGCAGCCGGTGGCCGGGTCACAGCCGTTGTCGGTGCACGGGTTGCCGTCGCTGCACGGCTTGCCGTCGCCGGGCAGGCACTGACCGTTGACGCACTGGTCGTCTTCGGTGCAGATGTTGCCGTCGTCGCAAGAACCCGGAATCACGAGGTTGACGCACTTGCCCGCGGCGCAGTTGTCGATCGAGCACGGGTCTTTGTCGTTGCACAGGCCCGGCTCCTTTTCATCGGTTTGGCCGTCGCAATCGTCGTCCTTGTTGTTGCACAACTCGGTCTTGGAGGTCGTCACGCACGTCGGCACGTCGGCGGCGTCGGGCTGGCTGTCGGCAGGCGCATCGGGCTGGGCGGTTTCCGCGGCATCGGGGCCCGCCGCGTCCGCCTCCGCCGCCGCGTCGGAGACCTCGCTTGCAGCATCCGCGTCCGTGGCCACGTCATTGCCGGTGTCGGCCGCCAGCACGTCGGCTACCCCTGCGTCGCCACCGTCGGGGACCGCGTCGCTGGACGTTTCCGGCTTGTTCGCGTCCGGCAGGCCGATCAGGCCCGCGTCGTCGGCGTCGAAGGCAAACACGCCGCCCGCCGGAGGAGTCGGACTGCTCAGGCCCAGACAGCCCGCGGCGCAAAGCGCGCCGACCAGAGCGGCGGCCGCGGCCCGAGTGTGTGCCATCGTCGACATCGGGGACCTCGTGCCAGCGGCGCCTTGGCGCGGCGGGCGCCGCAATTTTCCGGCGCTGCCATGGGTTGGTCAAGTCGGAGGCGCAAGCGGGCCGGCACTTGCCGCCCTGCGGCTGCCGCTGGTTGCGCCGGCTGGGCATTGCCAGAGTCAGGTTGGCGTGCGGCCTGGTTCTCCATGGATTGTGCCACGCCACGCCCTCAGGCTCAGCCGGCGCCGAATCCGCGATAGCCGTGGTCCCCGGCTGTGGCGCCGGTCAGGCTCAGGGACTGGCACAGGGCCAGCAACAGCCAGAACCCTGTGTACATACGGCCACATCCGACACTGATCCTGTGCCTGTGCCTGTGCCTGTCCGGCGCAGCCGGCTGACTCTGAGAGCTCCGCGCGGTCGCAGTGACCGTGGTACCAGAGGCCACTCGCCGGTGGATCCCCCGATTGCGACGGCGCCTACATTCCCGCGCAGGACCGTGCCTCGCCTGGCTCTCAGGGTCAGCCGGCGCCGAATCCGCGATAGCCGTGGTCCACGGCTGTGGCGCCGGACAGGGACAGGGACGGGTGCAGGGCCAGGACCTGCGCAAATCCCTCGTGCGAGCGCCCACATGCGACGGTGGACCTGTGCCTGTGCCTGGGCCTGTCCGGCGCAGCCGGCTGACTCTGCCTTTGCGTGCTCCTGCACCCATCCGAAGAACACGTCGCCCTCGGTGAAGGCGGAGACCCAGCCCTTCTCGGCCGCCCAGCGTCTCAAGACCTCCACGAAAAGCGTGCAAATCAGGGCGTGCAGCACGGACTGGCCCACGTCGTCCTCCTCTTCCAGGTACCACCGGGTCCAGTCGAACGTCTTGGCCGATGCGGGCTTGCGCGGAGAGGGCGAACGCCGGGCGCGCGCGGGCTGGCGCAGTGGCGGCGGGGTTGGGGCGGGCTTCGCGGCGGGCATCGGAACCTCCGGCAGCGTGCGGCGCTGCACCGGCAGGGTACGGCTGGCGGGTTGTGGGGGTCAAGGGTGGAGGCGCCAAGTGGTCGGGGCGACGCGACCGCTTGTGCCGGTCCGCATTGACGCTTCGTTCCGATTGGGGGTAACATGCCGTCCGCTGGTGCCAGACGGGTCCCAGCACAGCGATCCACGCCCCGGTCAGTCGCCCACTGCACGGGCACGCGGGCCTGGCGCCACACGAGGGGTTGCCATGCTTGGTCGAGTTGTTGCGCTGGCGGCCGTCGCCGCGGTTTCCGTCGCGTGCCGTGACACTGGCTTGCCGGACCCGGGCGCCGACCCGGCGGTGGTGTTCGCGTGCCCGTGTTCGGCCGGTTTCGAGTGCGACGCGGCCAAGAACGTGTGCGTCGCCAAGGGCGCAGGCGGCGCCGATGCCGGGCTGGATGGCGTGGCGGATGGCGGTGGCGAAGGGGTGAGCGACCCAGGCTCGGGTGAATCTGACGCCGGCGGGCCAGAGGTCGAGGTGGCGGCCGAGGTTGGCGCGGACGACGGCGACAGTGTGGCCGACCTGGACGCCGCGGGCGATGTGGAGGTTGACGCGGCCGACGGCGAAGTCGCGACCGTGGACGCCTGCACGGCGAGCGCGGAGAAGTGCAACGGCGTGGATGACGACTGCGACGGCAAGACCGACGAACTGGAGGACATGCCGTTCGCCGGCTCGCCGTGCTTGCAGGCTGGCGTGTGCAGCAAGGGCGAGGTCGTCCACAGTTGCCCGGCCGGCAAGTGGCAGTGCAGCTACGCCGCCGTCAAGGGCTACGAGGACGGCAAGGAGGCGACCTGCGATGGGTTGGACAATGATTGCGATGGGCAGACGGACGAGGAGTTCTTGTACGGCAACGTGCTGTCGCTTGGCGCCAGTTGTGGCAAGGGCGCTTGCGCGGGTGGCAAAGTCGTGTGTGCGGCAGGGTTGAAAGCGGCGACCTGCGACAGCCTGGGCAAGGCGTCCGCGGAGGCCTGCAACGGCGTGGATGACGACTGCGACGGCAAGACCGACGAACTGGAGGACATGCCGTTCGCCGGCTCGCCGTGCTTGCAGGCTGGCGTGTGCAGCAAGGGCGAGGTCGTCCACAGTTGCCCGGCCGGCAAGTGGCAGTGCAGCTACGCCGCCGTCAAGGGCTACGAGGACGGCAAGGAGGCGACCTGCGATGGGTTGGACAATGATTGCGATGGGCAGACGGACGAGGAGTTCTTGTACGGCAACGTGCTGTCGCTTGGCGCCAGTTGTGGCAAGGGCGCTTGCGCGGGTGGCAAAGTCGTGTGTGCGGCAGGGTTGAAAGCGGCGACCTGCGACAGCCTGGGCAAGGCGTCCGCGGAGGCCTGCAACGGCGTGGATGACGACTGCGACGGCAAGACCGACGAACTGGAGGACATGCCGTTCGCCGGCTCGCCGTGCTTGCAGGCTGGCGTGTGCAGCAAGGGCGAGGTCGTCCACAGTTGCCCGGCCGGCAAGTGGCAGTGCAGCTACGCCGCCGTCAAGGGCTACGAGGACGGCAAGGAGGCGACCTGCGATGGCCTGGACAATGATTGCGATGGGCAGACCGACGAGGAATTCACCTACACCCAGGAAGGCGGCAAGGTGTTGGCGATGGGCCTGGCCTGCGACGGCGTCGGTGCATGCGGTAGCGGCGTCGTCGAGTGTACGCCGGGCAAGACGAACGAGGCGACGTGCTCGACCGACGCCAACGGCAGCAAGAAGGCCGACGCGCCCGAGAAGTGCAACGACCTCGACGACGACTGCGACGGGTTGGTGGACGAAGGGTGCGACTTGGACAAGGACGGCTACTGCACCGCGGCCATGACGACCACCGGCGCGCCGAAGTCGTGCCCCAAAGGCGGTGGTGACTGCGACGACAGCAAGGTCGGCGTCAACCCCGGCAGCGCCGAAGCCTGCGGCGATGGCGTCGACAACAACTGCAACGGGCAGAAGGACGAAGGCTGCGCACCGGCACCGGCCGGCATGGTGCTGATCCCCGCCGGCACCTTCTGGATGGGCTGCAACGCGTCCAAGGACAACCAGTGCAGCGGGTACAGCCAAGAAAGCCCGCAACACAAAGTGACGCTGTCGGCGTACTACATGGACGTGACGGAGGTGACGGTTGTTGAGTACGCCAAGTGCTACGCGGCGGGCAAGTGCGCGGAACCGGGCGGCGACAGCAAAAGCAGCTCCTGCAACTGGGACAGCGGCGCCCACAAGGCAAAGGCGGGCCGCGACCAGCATCCTGTGAACTGTGTGGACTGGTTCAACGCGCAGAAGTACTGCCAATGGCGCGGCGGGCTTTTGGACGCGGCGAACGCGGCGAAATACGACCTGCCGACGGAGGCGCAATGGGAAATGGCGGCGCGTGGCGACTGTGAGAAGAACGGCAAGGCGGGGACGGACGACGCTGGGTGCAAGGCGGCGATGCGGACGTATCCTTGGGGCGATCAGGCGGCGACATGTAGCTTTGCAGTGATGTACAACGGCAGCGCAAGCGGTTGCGGTACGGGCACAACCGCCGCCGTCGGCAGCAAGACTGCAGGTGCGAGCCCGTACGGCCTTCACGACATGGCGGGCAACGTCTGGGAATGGACTCGCGATTGGTACAGTTCGAGCTACTATTCGGGGTCGCCGTTGCAGGATCCGTTCAACAATACGAGCGCCTCCTACCGGGTCAAGCGGGGCGGCGGCTTCAACAGCTCGGCCGATAGCCTGCGTGCGGGCAACCGCAGCAACGACTACCCGTCCTACCTGAGCAACGTCATTGGCCTGCGCTGTTCGAGGTCTTCGCCCTGAGCCCCTGTTCCCCTGTTCCCCTGAAACCGAAGGAGAATTCTGAATGAAGCATGGCAACGTAGCCTGCCGACCGCGACGCAGCCGGCAGGGGCCCCTTGGGGAAGCCGGCGAAGTGCGGTCGGCAGGCGGGTCTTGCGGCGCGGCAGCCCGTGGTGGGGGGCCGGTCGGCGGGGTCCAGGGGCGGAGCCCCTGGCGGCTGTCGAAAAAATCACCCGCCTGGAGTGCATTTGGCACAGGCGACCGCTGGCCGACATGACTGAACTTCGCATCCTGACGCTGCACTTGGACCCGACGACCGGCCTGTTTGACGACCGGCCACTGCGCGGCTACCTGAGGGACCGCGAAGTAATCCGCGCCAAGGCGCAGTTCTTCACCCATGCTGGCCAGCCGACTTGGTCGGTATTTCTGGAAACGCGGCCGTTAACCGGTGGCCGGCCGTCAGTGGACGCTGCGCCGGCCTCATCTGCGGGCGAGCCACGCGCAGCCGCGGACCGATCGCGCGATCCACAATCGCCGGAACGCGAGGCGTTCAACCGGTTGCTCGCCGAGATGGACGAGACTGAGCGGGCCCGCTACCAGCGGCTGACCGCGTGGCGCCGCGACGCCGCCCGCCGCGAAGGCGTGCCGCACTACGTAATTGCCACCAACGCGCAGTTGTTGGACCTGACCCGCCGCAACCCCGCCACGCTGGCCGAGGGATAGGAACCGCAAAGGCACTCCGCCCCGAAGCCGCCCCGACGAAACCCCACCGTTCCGCCGCCTGCGTCCCGCCGGACCCTCCAGCGACCGCGCGATCGCCATGCTGCGCCGCCTGATCATCCGTGTCAAGGCGGATAGGAACCCAGAATCCACCGCCCCGCGCCGGCCAGCCGCGGAGCGGCGGTGCCGGCGCCTTTTTTCGCCTCCACGCCGTGCCCGGCAGCGCCCGGCGGACCTTTTTTGCCCCCGGTTTTGCCGCCCCCCG
>VGRO01000186.1 GCA_016875335.1 Deltaproteobacteria bacterium
GATCACGAACCGTGCGTCGCTGCGCTGCAGTTCGCGCGCTCTGTGCCCGGTGTACACACGGCGCTGGTCGGCATGCGCAGCCTGGACAACGTGGCACGCAACGCCCGGCTGCTGCGGGTGCCGCGGGCTCCCGAGCCGTGGATCCACATGGCCGCGCAGCCCTTGCGATCGGGGGCCTGGACGGCCATTCGCTGACGTCTTGCAGTTTGGCCGCGCTGCCCGCAAGATGCCGCGCCGCGCCGGGCCGGTCCGGCTAGGAGCCAGTCGGCGAAACGCCAGCATCGCGAGATTCTGGCCGGCGGGCTCCCAGGCAGGCCGCGGCTGCACAATGCCAGCGACCGAAACAGCCTGAATTCACTTAGGCAGTTCTCGGTCGCGGCCCTAATCGCACTCAGCACTGAGCCTGTCGGAGGATTGTCCGCCGGGCTTCTAGCAGGTACCTCATGGCATCGACCTACGACGCGGTGGTCATTGGCGGCGGCCCTGGCGGCTACGTGTGCGCCATCCGCCTGGCCCAACACGGCAAGAAAACGCTGGTCGTCGAGCGCGACAAGCTCGGCGGCGTGTGCCTCAACGTCGGCTGCATCCCATCCAAGGCGCTCATCCACGCCAGCAAGGTGTACCGCAAGGCCAAAGACGGCGCGGCGATGGGCATCGACGCCCGCGACCTGCGCATCGATTTCGCGCGGACTGTGGCTTGGAAGGACGGCATCACCGGCAAGCTGTCTGGCGGCATCGGTCAACTGCTCAAGGGCAATAAAGTCGACGTGATGGTCGGCAGCGCGCGCTTCGATGGGCCCGGGCGGCTGCGGGTGACCAAGGCCGACGGTACCGAACAGACCGTGCATTTTGCAGACGCCGTGCTCGCCACGGGCTCGACGCCGATTCAGATCCCCGGGTTTGTCTACGACCAGGTGCACATCTTGGACTCGACCGGCGCACTAGCGTTGCAGGCGGTGCCCGAATCGATGGCGATCTTGGGCGGCGGGGTCATCGGCCTGGAACTCGGCGACGTCTTTGCACGAATTGGCACGTGCGTGACGGTGGTCGAGGCGCTCGACCGGCTGCTCGCCAGCATGGATCCGGATCTGGTGCGGCCCGTCCAGAGCAAGCAGGCCAAGCTCGGCGTGCAGCACCTGCTCGGCCACAAGGCCGTCCGGTGGTCCAAGACGGCCGACGGCAAGGTCGATCTGGTGGTGACCGACAAGGCGGGCGCTGAGGTGCACGTGGTGGTCGACAAGGTGCTGGTCGCGGTCGGTCGCCGCCCGAACAGCAAGGACCTCGGGCTAGAGACGATCGGTCTGCAACCGGATGCCAAGGGCTTTGTGGTCGTGGACAAGCAGCAGCGTACGGCCGTGCCGCACGTCTATGCGATTGGCGACGTAGTCGGCCAACCCATGCTCGCGCACAAGGCCAGCGCCGAAGGCGAAGTCGCGGCCGAAGCCATTGCCGGCAAGCCGGGCGCCAGCTTCGACCACCTGGTCATCCCCAACGTGGTCTACACCGACCCGGAAATCGCCACGGTCGGCCCGATGCTGTACGAGCTCGAGGCCGCCGGTCGCAAGGTCAAGACCGGGCGCTTCCATTTCGCCGCGCTCGGCCGCGCCATGACCGCCCACGCCACCGAGGGCTTCGCGCGCGTCATCGCCGACGAAAAGACGGGGGTGATTGTCGGCGTGCAGGTGGTCGGCGCCGAGGCCAGCGAGCTCATCGCCGCAGCGGGCCTGGCGGTCGAAATGGCGGCGACCGCCCAGGACATCGCGCTGACCATTCACGCCCATCCGACGCTGGCCGAGGCCCTGCTGGAAGCCGCCCATGCCGCCACTGGCCATCCGCTGCACCAGATCAAATAACGAATCCGCGGCCAGCAGCGGCGTTTTCCTTGCCGCCGACCCAGCACGTGGTACCGTCGGCGCGCCGCAGTGCGGCCAGCAGCGTCATGTTTCGACTGCGATTCGCCATTGCTTGTGCGGTCCTGGCCTCGTCGGCTGGGGCATGGGCCCGGCCGGCCAAGCCACCGACCCGACGGCCCGCCCAAGTTGCCCCCAGACACGCGCCAAGTCACGGCGACGAAGCCGACGACGACGTCACCGCAACCGCGATCACCGGCCCGCGCACAGCCGACAAAGGCTCTGACCTACGCGCGATTTTTCGGTCGGCACCAGGCAAGGTCCGCGGCGGTGCCCTCATCGTCGACATGGCGACCGGAGCCACGGTATTCGAGGAGAACGCCGACAAGGTGCTGACCCCAGCGTCCGTGGCCAAGCTGTACGCAACAGCGGCGGCGGTGCGCACCTTGGACCTGGACAAAAAGCCGGCGACCGAGGTCAAGGCCGCAGGCACCGGCGCGGTGACGCCGCAGTTGGTGTTGGTGGGCGCGGCCGATCCGACGATGACGTTCGGCGACTACAAGAAACTGGCGCAGTCCGTGGCGGCAGCTGGCGTACAGCGCGTCAAGAAACTGTGGGTGGATGCAACACTTTTTGACGACGCCCTGCCCGCGGGCTTCGACCAGAAGCCGACCGACGCCGCCTATCGGGCCCCGGTGGGGGCGCTGCAGATGGACGCCTCGACCTTGCAGGTGACTGTGCGACCGGGCGCGGTGGGGGCGCCTCCGCTGGTCGAGGTGACACCCGATGCCGGCGCGGCCGTGGTCGTCGTCAACCAGGCCAAGACGACCAAGGCCAAGAAGGACGCGCTGGTGGTCGCGACTCGGCCGGCCGGCCGCAAGACCGAGGTCGTGGTCTCGGGCACGCTGTCGACGTCGCGCAAGGTGATCGGCAGCGGGCGGCGGCGGGTGGCCGATGCGAGCTACTTTGCGGCCCATGCCTTCAAGCAGGTGTTGGTGGCGGAGGGGGTCGTGGTGGAGGAGGGGCCGGTGTTCGGCGCCGAGCCCAAGGGCCAACCCCTGCGCACGCTGGCGAGCCACGTCCACCACGACTGGCGCACCATCCTGCACGTGACCAACAAGCAATCGCATAACCAGTACGCCGAGACGCTGTTCAAGCTGGTCGGAGCGCACCACGGCGGGGCACCGGCGACCAGCCAGAAGGCCCAGGACGGCGTGCGCAAGGCGCTGGAACCACTCGGGCTGCACTGGGAAGGCACCCGCATCGCCAACGGGTCGGGCCTGTACAAAGCCGACACCTTGACCTGTCGGGCGGCGGTGAGCTTGCTGCGCGCGATGCACAAGGACCCAGCGGGCGCGGCGTGGCGGCAGTCGCTGGCCGTTGGCGGGGTGGACGGCACGCTGCGAGGTCGTCTCAAGGCTCCAGAAACCAAGGGCAAGATCCAAGCAAAAACCGGCACCCTCGACGATGTTTCGGGGCTCGCCGGCTATGCGGAGGGCGCTGGCGGCAAGCTCTACGCCTTCGCGTTCTTTTTCAACGATATCGCAGGCGCTGGCCCCTACCGCGGCGTGCAGGACCGGATGCTGCGGCGCCTGGTCGTGGACTGACCCTGCAGCCTACTGCTTGGCGAAGCACACGCCGTTGCTGCACAGCTTGTTGTTGCCGCAGACGGCGCCATCGCTCAACTTGGTGTGCACGCACTTGCCCAATGTGCAGGATTCGGCCGTGCACGGGTTGCCGTCGTTGCAAAAACTCTCGTCGCTGACGGCCTTGCACTTGCCGTCGCCCGCGTCGCACAGATTCTTGGTGCACTCGGCGTCGGCAGCGCAGGTCACCGCTGAATTCGGAATTGTCGTGCACAGTTTCTTGCCGTCGATGGTCAGGCAGCCCAGCTTGCCGACGCACAGGTTGTTGGTCTGTTCCTTGGCGGCGCAATCGGCGTCGTTGAGGCAGTTGCAGAAGTTGGTTCCGGCCTTGCAGGTGCCGTTGATGCACTCGTCGTCGACAGTGCACGGGTTGTTGTCGGTGCACGGCGCAAACAACTGTGGCACCGGCTTCATGGCGCACTTGCCGGTGAGCTTGTCGCAGGTGTTCTTGAGGCAGTCGGTGTCAAGGCCGATCGGGCAGGTGACGATGGTCGCCGGGTTGACCAAGCACTTGAAGGGCGTGGCTTTCATGTTGCAGTACAGAGTCCCGTTGCAAGGGTTGCCGTCTTCCTTGCCTTCACATCCCTTGTTTTCGACGCAGTCGCACGTATTTGTGCCGGAAACGCAGTCACCCTTGAGGCACACGTCGCCCTCGGAGCAGGGATTGCCATCCTCACAATTGAGGTAGTCGCTCACGGCGACATTGACGCACTTGCCAGACTTCTTGTCGCAGGTGTTCTTGAGGCACGCGGTATCGAACGAGTTGCTGCAACTGACCACGGTCTTGGGATTGGTGACGCATGCACCGCTGGCCTTGTTGCAAAACAGCGTGCCGTTGCACAGGTCGCCGTCGTCGACGCACTCTTCGTCCTTGGTGCACGCGCAGGTGTTGGTGCCGCTGACGCACGCTCCGCCTTCGCAGTCGTCGAACTGCGTGCACAGGTTGCCGTCTTCGCACGGAACGTAGTTGCCGGGCGCGCCGATTTCGGTCAACTTGCACTGGCCGCTCACCGGGTCGCAGACATTCTTGGCGCATTGGCCGTCGTTGACGGTCGAGCAGTTGACGATGGTCGACTGGTTGATTTCACACTTGCCCTTGACCTTGTTGCAGAAAAGCGTGCCGTTGCACTTGTTGCCGTCTTCTTTGGCGGCGCAGTCGGCGTCCGCCTTGCAGCCGCAGACAAAGGCCGTCGGTTCGGCGGCGCACTTGCCGGATTTGCACGACGAACTGCCGGTGCACACGTCGCCGTCGTCGCACGGCACCACGATGGGGCTCGCCCCTTCGGGCAGGAACACGTAGGCATCGCAGTTCGGGTCATCGACGGGGCACGACTTGCCCAGGCGCTCGGTTGGCTTGACCTCGCACTTGCCTGTGGCCTTGTTGCACAGGGTCTTGGAGCATACCGAGTCCAAGGCGGTCGGGCATTTGACGACGGTCGCCGGATTCAATTGACACGACGGCGGCTTGGCGGCCTTGTTGCAAAACAGCGTGCCGTTGCAGACGTCGCCGTCCTCGAGCTTGGCGCAGTCTGCGGTGGTGGTGCACTGGGCAACGAACGCGCTGCCTTTGCAGACGCCGTCATCGTCGCAGTAGTCACCTTCGGTCGCCTTGAGCCCGTCGTCGCACTCGACGAAGCTGCCGGGCGCGTTGACGTTGGTCAGCAGGCAAAAGCCGTTCTTGCTGTTGCAGACGTTCTTCTTGCACGGCCCGTCGGAAGCCTTGTCGCACTTGATGACGGTGGCCGGATTGACCTTGCACGCCCAACCGTCGGCCTTGCCGGCCTTGTCGCAGTAGTACTTCGGGGCGCACAGGTCTTCGGGCTTGTTGTATTTTGCACAGTCGCCGTCGCCCATGCACTCGCAGATCTTGGTGCCCGTGACGCAGGCGCCATTCTTGCAAAGGTCGTTGGCCGTGCACAGGCCGAAGCCGTCCTCACACTTGGCTTCGTCGGCCGCGGCCTTGCTGGCGCACTCGCCGGTCGCCTTGTCGCAGAACGTGACCGTGCAGTCGCTGGGCAGGTCGTCCGGGCACTTTTTGGGCTCGTTCTTCGAGATGCACTTGTACGGCACCTTGGCGGTGTCGCACATCCGCGGACCGTCGCATGCGTTGAGCGTCGGGCAGTCGGCGTCGGACTTGCACGGGCACACGTCGCTGCCGACGCACACCCCGGCCTCGCAGTGGTCGGCGGTCGTGCAAGCAATGCCGTCGTCACAGGCACCGGTCGTCTTGGCCGTGTTCAGGCAGCCCTTGGTGGTGTCGCAACTGTCGATGGTGCAAGTGTTCTTGTCGTCGCAACTGGTCGCCGTGCCGCCAACGCACTTGCCCGCGAGGCACGCCTCGCCCGCGGTGCACGGGTTGCCGTCGGTGCACGCGGCCGTGTCGGGTTTGCTGCTGTACGCGCACTTGCCTTGCACGCAGAACCCGAGTTCGCAGGTCCCCGCCTTGGTGCAGTCGCCGTCCGAGGTGCACTTCGGGCCCGCGTCGTCGTCCGCAATGTCCGTGGAACCACCATCGCCAACGCCGCCACCGTCGGGCACCGCGGTCTCGGGCTGCGCGGCGATGTCGGTCGTTTCGCCTGCGCTGACTTTGGCGTCGGCGTCGGCGGCGGCGTCGGCACCCGCGACGGTACCGGTGACCTGGGCGGTGTCGAGGCGCGCGGGCTGGCAGGCGGCGCAAACGGCGGCGAACACGGCGAGGCGCGCGACCGAACCCAGCAAGCGAAAACGTTGTGACGACAGCATGGCGGTTCCCGACCCAAGGTGGCCCGCCGCGCGGCAACCGTTGCCCAAGGCGCACGGACGAGATCGGCATGTTGCCCGCGGTGACCAAGATTTGCAAACGGCGGAGGACCAAGCGTGCGCGCAACGGTAAATGGGGCCCGTGCTGTCGGGTGTGGCAGGGCCAGCCGCGCCGGGCCAGGCGCCGGCCGGGCGGATGACCCGGGCTGGGGAGACTCTGTGCCGCGCGAGCGGGACGTTTTCTGGCCAAGGTTGACCCGCGCTTCGGCGCGTGCGACGGCTACGCCCGCCAGGCGGAAAGCCAGCCCGCCGCCAACGCGTGTGCGACCGTCAGAATCGGCGCCATCGTGTGCGTCGAACTGGTGCTGGGAAACACGCCACCGTCGCACACGTACACCCCGGCAGCGCCCCAGACCTGGCCATCGGGCGCACACACGCCCCTTTCGGCACGCACGGCCACCCGCGTGCCGCCTTGCTGGTGCGCGGAGATGAGCCCAATCGTCGCCGGCGCGAACGACAGTCCGTCCAGCAGCCCCAGCTCGCGTTCGCTGCGCACCACGATGGGGGGCGCGCACGCCACCAACACCTCGGTCGCCCCGGCCGCGAGGTAGCACCGCATCGCCGTCCGCACCGCTTCGCGGGCCCTGGACTTCCATTCGTCGGCCAAGGTGTAGTCGATGCGCCGGCCGCCCGACCACGGAAAGGTGATCTGCCCCACCGGGTCGTCGGGCACCAGCACCAAACACGCCGCGACATGGGGCAGCGCCGCCATCGCCTGCTTGCCGGCGATGCCAGCCTGCGTCACCAGTGAACCCAAGATGCCGGGCGTGCCGAAGATGCCCTCGATGCGGTAGCCGTGCAGGCCGCGCGCCGCGTCGTTGCGCTCGAACGCCGTCACCGCGTAGCTCTGCGGGATGCCGTCAAAGGCGTTGACGCGCTCTTTCATCCGCGCCACCACTGCCACCTGCGGTTGCAGCGACAGCCCGCGGCCGAGCCAGGCGCCGCCCAGACCCGAGGCGCGCAGGATCGACACCGTGCCGACCGGGCCGGCCGCCAGCACCACCCGCTTGCAACGGACCCGAAAGGTCGCCGTCTCGCGGTAGCCCTTGGCGTCGAGTGCGCGGACCAGCAGCGTCTTTTCGCCGTCCTTGCCGGGCTGGATCGACACCACCCGCGCCCGCACCACCACCCGTGCGCCGGCCTCCAACGCCTTGGGAACCGCCACCATCCGCGGGTTGCGTTTGGCTCCGGCCGGGCAGCCAATCAGGCAGGTGCCGAGGCCAAGGCAGCCGACGCGGTTGTGGTGCATGACCTCGCCTGCCAGGCCCAGCGCGCCGGCGCCCTCGCGCAGGATCTGGTTGTTGCGGTTGACCATGGACTCCGGGATCGGCGACGCCTCCAGGTCGTGCAGGGCCTTGGCCACGAACGGCGCCATGGCCTCCGGGGACCAGTCGGCGAGGCCGTGGACGTTCTGCCAGTAGCGCCAGGTTTGCGGGTGGACCGGGACCACGTCGCAGGCGTTGATGACGCCACCGCCGCCCAGCACCCGGCCCGACAGCACCGAAATGGTCCGGTCGGCGTTGGTGCGCGACCCGCGGTCCGCGTACAGTTGGTCGTACATCGGCAGGTCGCGCTGGGTCAGGCGCTCGGGGCCGACGTAGTCGCCGCCTTCCTCCAAGACCAACACGTCGCGGCCGCCCTCGGCCAACACCCGCGCCGCCGTGGCGCCGCCACAGCCCGAGCCGACCACCGCCACGTCGCAGCGCAGATCGTCCTTGGCCTGGCCGGGGGTGCTGCAATCGACGATGGCCATGGTTCAGCCTCTGCGCCGCGCCAGCGATGGTCCCAGATAGCCGATGCCCGGCCATGCCCCCGGCTGGTCGTACACCGCCATGCCGACAAAACGGGCCAAGGACCACCAGATCTCGCGGCGGGTCGCCTGCGGGGCCACAGCCCAGGCGTTCCAGTGGTCGAGGCGCTGCTCGTCGTCCAAGGCCGCAAAGGTGGTCCAGCGGCGCTCGAAAAGCAGCGGCCCGAGGTCCACGAGATCCAGCGCCAGCGCGGCATCGCGCTGGTCCGCGTCGGGCTGGTCGGCGAGGAAGCCGTCGAACAAGCCCGCCACGTCGACGTCGGCCGCGCTCCAGGCAAGCGGACCGCCGGGGGGCACGTGGGTGCGCGCCACCAACTGCATGGTGCGATGCTGGGCGGGCGTCAGCACCCGCAGGCCCGCCACGGCCGGGGCCGGCTCGCGCACAGCCACCAGACCCACGGCGGCAGCCCCTACTGCACCGCCGGTGACAAGACCCGCGCCCAAGAGCCGCCGCCGAGTGAACAGGGCCACGGCTACGCCTGCAACTTCCAGCCGGTATGGACGGCTACCGCAGGCGCCGCGTAGGCGCTCAGCAGATCTTCGCCCGCCGCCGTGCGCTTTTGCAGCTCGACCCGCCGCGCCGCGAGCCGCTGGTCGCGCACCTTGCCGATTTCCTTTGCGGTGGCGAGGCCCTTGTCGAGCACCGCCGCCAGCGATACCCGCAGCTTGGTGCCACGGTAGAACTGGCTGCCGTGGCGCCACAGTTGCCCACCGTCGATGTCGAAACCCAGGCCCGGCGCAGTCGGCAGGTCGAGCCACCCCCGTTCGTGGTGCCAGGGCTTGAGGAGCAGCCCATCGCGGAATTCGGCAATCCAGCCTGGTTCGCTCAACGGGTACTCCAACACCGTGTCGTCGCGCCACGGCGAGGCGGCGAAAAGCGCAAGGTTGATGGCAAACCCGATGCCGTTGGTCCAGGTGTGCGGGGTGTAGCGGGCGCCGTGGCGCGCGACGGCCTGCACGATGCGCCAGGTTTCGCTGATGCCGCCGGCAAACACCGCGTCGGGCTGGTACACGTCCAGGCAGCGCTTGTGCAGCATGACCTCGATTTCGGGCAGGCCGTGGTGGTTGAGTTCGGCGCCGGCGATCGGGATCTCGACCTGCCGCCGCAGTTCGGCCATGCCGTCGTAGTCGTCGTTGGCCAGCGGCTCCTCCAGCCACTTGTAGCCGAGTTCGCCGGCCCGCCGCGCAAAGGCCACCGCCCGCGCCACGTCCCACGCGGGCGCATCCGCCACCACTGCCACCCGCCAACCCTGGTTGGCGTCGATGCCCATCTTGAAATCGGGGCCCATGGCTTGAGCGCACACCTCGATCTGTTCCAGGTCCTCAGCCAGTGTAGCTTTGTGAACGCGCAGCTTGGCCGAGGTGAAGCCTTCGGCGCGGCGCTTCTCCAGCTCGACCACGCGGGCCTTGCCGTCCTTGACATCGCCAGTCGAGGCATAGAGCTGCACACGGCCAGGTTTTCCACCCAGCAACTGCCACACCGGGACACCGCGCGCGCGCCCGACGGCATCCCAGCACGCCGCTTCGAGCCAACCCAGGTGCCAGCCCAGGTAGCTCATTTCGCGCAGCCGTTGACGAATCGACTCCAGGTCGTCGGCGCGCTCGCCGAGCAGGTACGGCCCGAGCAGCGAGCCCATGCCCTGGCGCTCCTTGGCCATCGCCGGCCCGGCCGACCACCCAGCGGCGCCACACGCGAGGCCGATACGCACCAGCGTGAAGCGGTTTTCGGTCTGCGGCAACCCAGGGATCCAGCTCGGGTAGAACGGCGCCGGCAGCGGCACCGATACGTGCCACAGGGTTACGTCGTCGATTCGCATGGTTCCTCCGGCCCTGCCGGCCGCGGCAACGGTAGCCCCGGGCGCGGCGGGGGGTCAAGCGCGTTGTCGGCGCCGCGGCGCTTTGGCATCCTCGCGGGCCCTGAACTCGAGGTGGACGTGCGCCGCGTTGTTGTCGCCCTTTGGCTCCCTTGTTTGTCCGCGCCCGCGTTGGGCCAGGAGCCCGCGGCAGACCGCTGCGCCGGCCTGGCCAAAGCCGAAGAATGGCCGCGCGCGGCGGTGTGCATCGCCCAGCGCGGAGCCCAGGCCGCCAAGGTCTGTGGCGACAACGACCACGAGGTGCGCGCGCGAATCTTCGAGCAGGACGGTCGCTTCGAAGCGGCCGCGGCCAGTTGGCACAAGGCGGCGATGGTCTGCAAGGACGAGGCCCAACTGGCGCGCAGCCGCCGCAGCAACGCGCTCGCCCAGGTCGAGGCCGCCATCGACCTCTTGCTCGCCGGCAACCGCCAGCCCGCCGCCACCGCCCTGCAATCGGCCCGCCGCGACTTTGAGTTGCAGCAAGACACCCTGCACGCCACTGTGCCCAAGCCCCTGCAATTCGTGCAGAACCTGGCGATCACCGGCAAGGGCGCCATCGTGCGGCGCCTGGGCGGCGACGTGCCTGAATCCGTGGTCGGCGTGCAGCGCGCCCCCGACGGTGGGGCCTGGCTGCTCACCCGCGCCGACTACGGCCCGGTCGGCGGCAAGGTCCGCCTGCGCAAGCTCGACGCCGGGATGCGCGAACGGCGCTCGCTGACCGTCGGCCAGACCGGCGACGACCGCCCCGCAGCACTGGACGTCGATCCGACCGGCCAGGTCAATGCGATCGGCACCACCACCGCCAGAGACGGCGCGGTCTCGACCTGGCTGTGCCGGCCGCCGATGTACGCGGGGACGACGACCGTGGTCGCGCTGGCGGGCCTGGGCAAGCCCGTGGCAGTGGCGCAACACGGCGACGACATCTGGGTGGCGGCCGCCGACGCCGCGGGCAAGCCCGTGCTCGCGCTGGTATCACCCGCCGGGCAAGAGCGGGCGCGCCACGCGCTGGACGTGCGGGCGTTCGCGCGGACCAAGAAGGGGTTGCTGGCGGTGGACGCCGCTGGCCGGCCCGTGCCGCTGTCGGCCAAGGGGCCAGGCAAGCCGGGAAAGGCGTCCAAGGGGCCGCTGGGGCCAACCGCATCGGGGCCGTTCGCCGGCCCAGGCGGGCCGTGGCGGGTCAGCGTCGAGGCCGTGGACGAGGTGACGGTGGTGGTCTTGGCGCTTTTGCGGTGAGGCGGGCTGCAGTCCCGCACCGTCATCCGGTTGAATTCGAAGCTCTTTCGCTGGCGTCTGGCCGTGACCGCCCGCCAAGTCGGCCAGGACCCTGATCGCACCGAACCGCCTTGCGCCCCCCCGCACCTGCATTAGGGCCAGGAAATGATTTACTCAATCATTTCTCGGGCCCGTTTGCTTGCTCCGTGGGTCGCCAGCTCGCGGACCAAAGGTCCGACTCGCGGCTCCGTCCTGATGTGAGAGTGATCGACTTATTAT
>VGRO01000187.1 GCA_016875335.1 Deltaproteobacteria bacterium
CGGCAGCGCCCAGCCTGCGCAAGTCGCCCCCGCCGCCGAGGGCCAGGCCGCCGCGCCCGCCGACGCCGGCAACGGCATCCCGGCCACCATGCCGTGGAAAGGCGCGCCGAACGCCAGCGTTACCATCCTGGAGGTCTCGGACTTTCAGTGCCCGTTCTGCAGCAGGGTGGGCCCGGCGCTCAAAGACCTGTTGGCCGCGTACCCGAACGACGTGCGCATCGTGTGGGCGAACCAGCCGCTGCCCTTCCACAACAACGCCAAGCCGGCGGCAATCGCATCGCTGGCCGCGCACCGCCAGGGCAAGTTCTGGGAGATGCACGACAAGATGTTCGCCAACCAGCAGGGCCTGACCCAGGACAACTTTGAGAAGTGGGCCAAGGAGATTGGGCTGGACGTCGAGAAGTTCAAGACCGACCAGAAGGATCCGGCGCTCGCCACCCAGGTCGATCGCGAGCAGGCCGCGGCCAACGCCACCGGCGCTGGCGGCACGCCGTCGTTCTTCATCGGCGGCAAGCTGCTGCAGGGCGCGCTGCCGCTCGACGAGTTCAAGAAGGCCGTCGACGCCGCGTTGGCCGACGCCAAGGCCGCGGGCGCGGGCAAGACCGGCATCGAGCAGATCAAGGCGGCGTTCGGCAAGCACGGCGGCGAGGCCGGCACCAAGGTGGCCGAGTACTTCCTCGAAGGCAAGGCGCCTGCTGCCGCCCCGGCTGAGCAGGCCCGCGGTGGGGATGCGCCCAAAGCCGACGAGGGTCCGGCGCAAGCCCCGCCGGACAGTTTTGATATCTGGAAGGTGCCGGTGGATGCCAAGCGCGACGCCGTCAAGGGCAGCGACGACGCACTGGTGACCATCGTCGAGATCTCAGACTTCCAGTGCCCGTTCTGCACCCGCGCCGCCGCAACCGTGACCGAAGTCGAGAAGGCCTATGGCGACAAAGTGCGCTTGGTCTTCAAGCACCACCCGCTGCCGTTCCACGACAAGGCGCGGCCGGCGCACGCGGCTTCGATCGCTGCAAACAAGCAGAAGAAGTTCTGGGAGTTCGCCGACAAGGCGTTCGCCAACCAGCAGGCGCTGACCGACGAGAACTTCACGGCGTGGGCCAAGGAACTGGGCCTGGATGTCGCCAAGTTCGACGCCGACCGCAAGGATCCGGCCGCAGAAAAGATCATCACCGAGGATATGGAGATGGCAGGCACAGTCGGCATCCGCGGCACGCCCGGCTTCTTCATCAATGGGCGCAAAGTGGTCGGGGCTCAGCCGCTCGGCGTGTTCAAGGCCGTCATTGACGAGGAGATCAAGAAAGCCGAGGCAGCCGGCAAGAAGGGGCAGGCCTACTACGACAGCATCATCGCGCAGGGCAAGGTCTTCTCGGAGTTGGGCGACAAGCAGAACGAATTCAACTACGACCGGCTGCCATTCGTCGGCAAGAAGGACGCGCCGATTACCATCACGGTGTTCAGCGATTTCCAGTGCCCGTATTGCTCGCGGGTGGCCAAGCCGCTGCATGACGTGATGGAGGCCAACAAGGACAAGGTGCGCATCGTGTTCGCGCATTTCCCCCTGTCGTTCCACGACAAGGCCAAGCCGGCGTCGACCGCGGCGCAGTTGGCGTTCGAGCAGGGTGGCAGCGAGATGTTCGAGAAGGTCCACGACGCCCTGTTCGCCGCCCAGCGCGAATTGAGCGACGACAAGATCAAGGAGATCGCGACCGCCAATGGCGTGGACAAGGCCAAGCTCGAAGAGGCCCTGAGTTCCAACAAGTACGAAGAGTTGTTCAAGAACACCATGTCGATGGGCGAGAGGGCCGGGGTCGAGGGCACGCCGTCGATCTACATCAACGGCCGCAAGTTCGAGCCACAGGCGGGTCTGACGCCGGACGTGTTCGCCAAGGCGTTTGCGTTGCTCAAGAAGTAGTCGCTCGCCGGACAGGCGCCGCCGCGGCCGCCGTCTGCCTCTAGGGTGGACGGCGGCCGTCGGCTTTTTGGGTTGCTGGTTTGGGCTGCCGCGCAGGCGCGCTTGTCGCGCTCGAGGGCCTATCCCAGGGCCGCCGCGAGTTGTTCGACAGCGAAGTCGATGTGCCCGCGGTCGATGACGAGCGGCGGGGTCATGCGCACCACGTCCGCGCCGGCCAGCGACACCAGCAGGCCGCGGGTTCGACACTGGGCAATGACCGCCTGCACGTCGCCCTGCAATTGCACGCCGCACATCAGGCCGCGGCCGCGGATGTCCTGCACCCGCGGATGGTTGCCCAGCCTGGTTCGCAGTTGTCCCATCAGGTAGTCGCCCATGCGCCTGGCGTTGCCCACCAAATCGTCGCGATCGAGGACACCCAGCACCACGCGGCCGACGTACGTCACCAGTGCATTGGCGCCAAAGGTGGTCGCGTGGGTGCCTGGCTGCAGGGCCTGGGCCACCTCATCGCGCGCCAGGACGGCGCCGATGGGGATGCCGCCGCCCAGGGCCTTGGCGAGCCACAGCAGGTCGGGCGCGATGCCTTCCTGCTCGAACGCGAACAGCGTACCCGTGCGACCCAAGCCGGTCTGCACCTCGTCCAGCCCGAGCAGCACGCCGCGCTGGTCGCACAGGTGGCGCAGCGCCTTGAAGAAGCCCGGCGGCGGCACGCACACGCCGCCCTCGCCTTGCACGACCTCGATGAACACCGCACCCACGCTGCCGTCCAGCTGCGCGGCAATGCTGTCGAGCTGGCCAAACTCGGCGTAGCGGAAACCCGGGACCAACGGATCGAAACCGTCCTGATACTTGGGCTGCGCCGTTGCCGACATGGCGGCGTAGGTCCGACCGTGGAACGACCCCTTGACCGTGACGATGACCGGCCTGGGTTGGTTGCGCACCCTGCTGTGGTAGCGCCGCACCAGTTTGACCGCAGCCTCGGTTCCCTCTGCGCCGGAATTGCAAAAGAAGGCCCGCGCCTGCAGTTCGACACCCGCGGCGGACAGCGCGGCCCGCTCGAAACGGCCGCACAGGTCGGCGGCCAGCGGCACCGCGTGCTCGTTGTGCCAATAGTTCGACTGGTGGATGATCCGGCCCGCCTGGCCGGCGACGGCGGCGACGAGGTCCGGGTGGTTGTGGCCCAGGCCATTGACAGCGACGCCTGCGGAGAAATCCAAATAGCGTCGGCCGTCCTGGTCCAGGTTCCAGGGGCCCTCGCCGCGCGCGAACACGATCGGCGCGTTCTTGTACGAGGGCATCAGGTACCGGCCGTGGCCCGCGACAATGGCCTGGGTACTCCACGGGTCGGGCGTGAACTGGCAAACAGCAGCAGCGGCGGCCGGGCGGGCGGAATCGGCGGCGGGCATCGGGTGCGGGCTCGGGCGCGGGATGCGCGGCGGCAAGCATAGCCCCGGGTTCGCACAATCGCTATTTTTGCGCGGGTTTTCTTGACGGCATGCCTGTGGCCTTCTAGCCTTGCCCGCCAAAGGCCCCGCGGCCGGTGGCGTACCGGCGCGCAGGGTCTCGAAATGGCGAATCTTTTCGCCAAAGGCGACCATGGCCGGCAAACCCGCGGTCGGGCTCGATATCGGCACCTCGTCGATCAAGCTCGCGCACCTCAAGGAGACGTCGAAGGGTCCGCAACTGCTTGCCTTCGACACCATGGTGCTGCCGCCGGACACCATCAAGGACGGGGTCATCCTCAATGCCCCGGAACTGGTGCGCCGCCTGCAGGACCTTTTCGCCAGCAACAAGGTGCGCGAGCGCCGCGTGGCGGTGTCGCTGTCGGGACACTCCGTCATCATCAAGAAGATTGCGCTGCCCGAGATGAGCCAGGCCGAGCTCGACGAGCAGATCCAGTGGGAGGCCGAGCAGTACATTCCCTTTGACATCAAAGATGTCAACGTCGACTACGAGATCATCAATCCGCGCGCCGGCCAGGGCCAGATGGACGTCTTGCTGGTCGCCGCCAAGAAGGCGGTCATTTCGGAGCTGACCGAGGTGGTGCGCGCCGCCAAGTTGGAGCCGGTGGTGGTCGACGTGGACAGTTTCGCGATCTTCAACGCGTTCGAGTTGAATTTCGCTGTCCCGCAGCAAGAAGCGGTGGCGCTCATCAACGTCGGAGCCTCGACCATCAACATCAACGTGGTCGCCGACGGCGCGACTTCGTTCACCCGCGACATCACAGTCGGCGGCAACCTGCTGACCGACGAGATCGCCAAGCAGTTCGCAGTGCCATGGGAGGAGGCCGAACACATGAAGACGACCTCGGAGACGACGCTGTCGATGTCCGGCGTGCTGCGCGAGGTGCAGCGCATCGGCCAGCGCGTGTCCGAGAACCTCATCAACGAAATCCAGCGGTCGCTCGACTTCTTTGCGGCGACGGCCATGAACGCCGATATCAGCGCCATCTACCTGTGTGGCGGGGCCGCCCTGCAGACCGGCCTCATCGAGGGCATCGAGCGGCGCCTGGGCGTGACAGTCCGCGCGCTCAACCCGTTCGGCAGTATCGTGGTGGACCCCAAGAAATTCGACGCCCAACTCTTGCAGCGCATGGTGCCGGTGTCGGCCGTGGCCATCGGCCTCGCGCGGCGTCAGCAGGGAGACCGCTAGATGCTGCTGATGATCCGCATCAACCTGCTCGGCAGGCAAAAGGGCGCAAGGACGCGGAGGGTGGGGCCGACGCTGCCCGATGTGCCCAACCTGGGCATCCTCGTCTTCGTGCTCCTGCTGGTCATTGAGGGCGCGGTGTTCTACCTGTGGCAGATGACGGCGAGCGATGGGGCGCGCTCGGTCGACAACCAAGTGCGGATGCGCGACAAGGAGTACAAGGAGCTGGAAAACAACAAGCGCCTGATCACCGAGGCGCAGGAGCAGGTCACCAAGCTCAAGAAGAACAAGCTGCTGTTCGACGAGATGTTCGCGGAGAAGGTCGGCCCGGTCAACGCCCTGACCTACCTCAGTTTCGTCTTGCAGCCGCGCGACGAGGCGATCACCGCCAGCGACGAACTCAAGGCCATGGAAGCCGCTGGCTGGCGGGTCAACTGGGATGCGCGGCGTGCGTGGATGACCAGCTACCGCGAACTCGGTGGCGAGGTCACCCTGCAGGGCGAAGCGCTTTCTCACGAGGATGTCGCCGAGTTGCAGCGCCGCTTGGAGTCGAGCCCCTTCTTCCGCAACCCCAAACTGGTGTACCAGGACGTCAAGAAGGACGACAAGCTCGGGGTGCCGTTCGTCGATTTCTCGATCCGCGCGTGGCTGGTCTATCTGGTTGAACCGATTCCGGGCCTGCTGCCGCCGGGGGTGGAGCCGGAACCGGCCGCGGTCGCGGGTGGCCCCGAAGGTGCCGACGCAGGGGCGGGCGACGGCGAGGCGGCGGACGGCCACGGCGATGCGGACGGCGACGCAGCCGCGACGGATGCCGCCGTCATCGGCGCAAAGACGCCCGCCATCGTGCTGCCGCTGCCACCCACGCCGGCTGCCGCGCGATCGGCCGATGCCGGCAGCGACGCCGACGCCGCGCAAGACGCGCAGGACGCGGTCACGGCGCCCGACGTCCCCATCGAGGACGCGGCACCACCGGTCAAACCGGCGGAACCCAAACCGGAGCCAGCCAAGGCCGCGCCTGCCAAGGACGAGCCCGCCAAGGCCCCGCTGCCGGCCGCGGGCAGTGGCGACAAACCCCCGCCCGCCGCGGAATCGGCGCCCGCGCCGTCGGCCAACGAGCCGTAACGCAAAGGAGGATTCTTCATGGAACAGTTCATGAAGTTGCCGCCGGCGCAAAAGGCGGCGGTGCTGGCCGGCATCCTGGTGGTTCTGGCGCTCGGCATGTATTTCCTGCTGGTCGATCCCGAACTCGGCCGCGCCGAGGTCAGCAAGGCAAAGCTCCGCAAGCTCAACGCCGACATCGCGGCGCTCAAGGACACCGCGTCGGCCGAGGAGCTGGCCAAGGTCCGCAAGCTCAAGGACGAACTTGTCGAACTGGACAAGGAAAACCGCAAGATGCTGCCGACCGACACCGACCAGATTCCCGATTTCATCGAGAAACTGCAGCGCGACGCGGTGGCGGCCAATCTCATCATCCGCCGTTTCGACCGGCTGCAGGAAGAGAGCGAGGATCTCTACAACGCGATTCCCATCAAGATCACGGTCGAGGGCACCGGCAAGGAACTCATCCAGTTTCTGCGCGTCTACGCCGGCACCGAGCGGCGTGTCATCAACATCCGCGAGTTGACGCTCGAAAAGTTGCTGCCCGATGCCGGCGCCCTCAAGGCGAGACTGCAGGAGTCCAAGCCCTTGCAACAACAGAAACGAGAAGGCTCGCGCTCGCCGGAAGAACTGCTGTTGGAACAAATCGAGGTCGCCGAAGCGATGCGCGATGCGACCAAACTGCGCGCGACGTTCACCGCCTATGCTTTCGTGTGGACCGGCAAGCCGGCGTCGACGGACGGGCCCAAGAAAGACCGGGGCAAGAAGCGAAGGACGTGACCATGTTCGGCCACTGGGACACGGCAAGGATGCGGGGCAGCGGGCGACGCCGTTTGGCGGTTGCGGCGGCAGGCCTTGCGCTCGCGGCTTGCGGCGACGACCCGCCCAAGCACGACGAGAAGAAGCCGGCCGCCGCACCGGCAGCTCCAGGTGCGCCGGGTGCGCCCGGCGGTCCGGCAGCAGGCGGCGTGCCCGGCGCCGAAAACTACATCGTGCTCGGCGAGAACAAGAACTGGAAGCCACTCAAACCCCTTTTCGAAGCGTATCAGGCGCGGGAGGTCGCGGGCCTGACGGACTTTTCCTTGGCGAACCTGGTGCAGTTCATCGAGAAGCCGATTCCGCCCAGCCAGACCTGCCCGCCGGACAAGCCGGACTGCGACAAGTCCGAGCTGGTCGAAAAGCCAACGGAAATCGAACTCGACGACACCTGCGCGACCAAGGCGCCGCTCGAACGCTACAGCCTCATCATCCTGATGTCGGGCATCCCGACGCCCAAGGCCGTCCTGACCGACGGCACCGGATCGCAGTGCGAGGTCATCCGCGGCGATGGCCTCGGCAACGAGGGCGGCCGGGTCACCGCGATTACCCAATACAAGCTCATCGTCAACCAACCGGGCAAGGACAAGCCCGTGGTGTTGTCGATCGCGCCGCCGATTTCGGTCGACGAAGAGGCTCCCGACCAAAGCGAGCCCCTGTGAATGGCATGGCGCAGCCACGAACCAGCGACCTAGGGACTGCCTGCGGCGTGTGGGGCCCGGCATCCGCCGCGATCGGGCCGGCCCCTGGACCAGATGGATTTTTGACACGGCGCGGCGCGGCCCTACGCTCGCGCGCCAGCGACCGGCGGGGTCGCAGTCCAGTGGCGCGGGCCACGGGCCGGGGAGTCGCAGCATGAACACCTTGACACCCTTGCGGCAGCGCGCTGTGCGCTTGGTCCTCGGCGTGTGGCTGTCGGTCGGCATGGCCATGCCCGTGCACCCGGTTTTCGCCGTAGAAGGCGGTGCGCCGGGCAACGCGCTGGTCGCACTGGACGTGCAGGAGGCCCCGCAGACGACCGTCATCACCGTGCGCGGGCAGGTGGCGCCGAGCTTCACAACCTTCCGGCTCGACAAGCCGGCGCGGCTTTTCGTGGACGTGGCCGGCGTCGGCGTCGCGGATCTCGGCCCCCCCAAGTACGTCGGCAATGGCGTGGTCCGCCAGGTCGAGGTGCAACCCGTGCGCAAGGGGCCGACGGCGGTCGGCCGCATCATCGTCACGTTTGAGACCGAGGCGCTCTATCACGTGCGGGCCGATGGGCTTTCGATCGTGGTGGTCGTGGACGGCACCGATCGCAAGCTGAACCAAGCGCAAAGCGCCCAGGTGGCGGCGGCCGAAGTGGCGGCCAAGCACGCGGCGGCGCGCGAGCAGCAGTTGGCCGATGAGTTGCGGGCCACGCGCGCGCGCGAAGAGGCAGCCGCGGCGGCCTCCAAACAGGCGGCGGCCGACCGCGACCAGCTCAAGCGCGAACTGGCCCAGGCCAAGAGCGACCTGATCGCCCAGGAGGCCCTGCGCAAGCGACTCGCAGAAGCGGAGTCGGCGGCACAGGCCGCAGCCCAGAAGTTGCGCGACGAACAGGCGGCCGCCGACAAACTCCGGGCTGAATTCAACAAGGAGCGGGCGAGTCTGGCCGCGGTGGTGGCGCAGCGGCAGTCCGAAGAGGCGCGGGTCGAACTGTTGCGCCAGAAGATGGCGGAACTCCAAAAGCAGCAAGGCGCGCAGCGCGACGCACAGCTGGCCGTGCTGCAGACCGAACTCGACAAGGCGCGCAGTCAGGCCGAGCAACTGCGGCAGGAGATGCGCAAGGCCAGCGAATCTCGCCAGCAGGCGCAAGCCGAAGAAGTGGCCCACCTCAAGAAAGTGCTGGCCGACAAGGACGCGCAAATGCAGGCCGCCCGGCGCGGCAGCGACGATCAGGCCCGCGCGCAACAGCGCCAGTTGGAGGCGGAGTTGCAAGCAGCTCGGGCGCGCCTGAACGACACAGAACTGGCGCTGGACCGGGCCAAGAAGGCCGACGCCGAGCGCCAGATGGCCGAGACCCGCTGGAAAGCCGCCGAGGCGCGCTACCAGGAGTCAGAGCGCAAACTGGCGGCGTCGCAGGCGCAACTGGCGAGCGTGCAGCGCGAGAAGGCCGATGTCGAGCGCGAGCGCGAGCTTGCCAGGGCGCGCGCCGAGCAGGTCCAAAAGATGTTGGGCGAGCGCGAAGCGCAATTGCAGAGCCTGCAGACGGCGCTCAAGAATCGCGAATCCGCGCTGGCCCAGGAACTTGCCGAGGCCCGCGCCAAAGAAAGCGCCGCCGCACGGGCGGGCAAACAGGCCGAGGTCGCCGCGGCGGCCCAGGCTCGGGCCCAGGTAGAGGCCCGCCAAGCCGAACTGCGCAAGGAGCTTTCGGACCGCGAGGGCGCGCTGGTGGCGGCCCGACAAGAGGCAGACCGCAACGCCAAGGCGCGGGTGGCCGCAGAGGCCGAGGCGGACAAGCTGCGGCAGGCGGTGGCGGAGCGCGAAGCGGCGTTGGCGCATCTGGCCGCGCGCAACGACGACGCCAGCAAACAGCAGCTCGCCGCGGCTCAAAACCAACTGGCCGCCGCCCGCCAGCAACTGCAAGCCCAGGTCGCCCAGCGCGACGCCCAAGTGGCGCAGTTGGAACGGAAACTGCACGGCGAACTCGCGCAGGTCAAAGAGCAGTTGGCCGCCGCGCAAGCCAGAGCCGCCGGCCTGGAGCAGGAAAAGGCCGCGCTGGAAAAAGAGCGCCTCGCTGCGGCGGCACGCGCCGAACAAGTGCAGCAACTGCTCAAGGAGCGCGAGCGGGAGCTGCGCAGCCTGCAGGCTACATTGCGCGACCGCGAGACCGCGCTCAATGCCGACCTCGCTGCCGCTCGCCAACGGGAAGCTGAAGCCGCCAAGCGCGGCCAGCAGGCCGAGGTCGCCAGCGCGGCAAAGGCCCGCGCCGCGCTGGAGAGCCAGCGGACGGAGCTTCGACAGGTTTTGGCAGCCCAAGCAAACGCGTTGCAATCGGCCCAGCAGGAAGCCGAGAAGAACGCCAAGGCCCGCGCCGACGCCGAGGCACAGGCCGGCCGCTTGCAGCAGGTCGTGGCGGCGCGCGAAGCGGCCCTGGCGCAGTTGGCAGCCCGCAGCGACGCCAGCCAGAAGCAAATCGCCGACGCCCAAAAAGAACTCGGGGCGGCGCGGGCCCAGTTGCAGGCGCAGGTCGGCGCACACGATGCCCAGGTGGCGGCGCTGGAACGGAAACTGCAAGCGCAGATTGGCCAGATGCGCCAAGAGCTGGCCGCCGCCCAGGCACGGGTCGCCGGCCTCGAACAAGAAAAAGCTGGCCTGGAGAAGGCCCGCAGCGACGCCACCGCGCGTGCCGACGGGTTGGCCCAGGAAAAGGCCACTCTGGAAAAAGAGCGCCTTGCGGCGGCCGCCCGGGCAGAGGCAGTGTCGCAACTGCTCGCGGACCGCGATCGGGAACTGCGCAGCCTGCAAACCACCTTGCGCGATCGCGAGGCAAGCCTGGCCGCCGACGTCGCCGCGGCGCGCCAACGCGAACAGGACGCAGCGCGGCAGGGCAAGCAGGCAGAGCAGGTCGCGGCCGCCCAGGCGCGCGCCGACCTCGAACGCGAGCAGAAGGTGCTGCGCGCCGACCTCGACCAGCGCCAGGCAGCGTTGGCGGCCGCGCGCTCAGAGGCCGACCGCAACGCCAAGGCGCGAGCCGAAGCGGAACGGCAGGCGGAGACCTTGCGCCAGCAGATGGCCGCGCGCGAAGCGGACTTGCAAAGGCTGGCCGCGCGCAGCGACGCCGCGTCGCTAAAATCGGCAGCCGAAGCGCGCGCCCAGCTCGACCAGGCCCGGCAGCGCCTCTCGGCCCAGATTGCCGAGCGCGACGCCCAGGTGGCCCAACTGCAGACCAAGCTGCAGGGCCAGTTGAGCCAGGTCCGCGACGAGCTGGCGGCCGCACACGCCAAGGTGGCAGGGCTCGAAAAGGAAAAGGCCGCGTTGCAGCGCGATCGCGCGCAAGCCGATGCGCGCGCGCAGGCCGCCCACCGCCAGCTGACCCAACGCGAGGCAGAACTCGCCGCGGTCAAGGCAGACGTCGCCGCGCGCGAAACGCAACTTGCCAAGCAGTTGGCCGATGCCCAACGGCGCGAGGCCGACGCGGCACGCCAGGGCAAGAAAGCCGAGGCCGACGCCGCAGCGCGCGCCCGAGCGGCCATCGAGGCGCAGCAGGCCGAGCTCAAGGCACAGCTCGCCGCCGGCCAGGCCGAAGTCGAACGCGCCCGCAAGCTCGCAGAGTCCGAGGCCGCTGCCCGCAAGCAGGCTCAGGCTGCGCTGGAGGCAGCAGAGCGCGACCGGTCGCTCGCGGCCGCGAAGGCCGCCAAGGCCGAGGCCGACCTGACACGCGAACGGCATGCGTCCGCAGTCCACGCCGCCCAGGCTCAGGCCGAACTGGAGCGCGCAGGCAAGGCCCGCGAGGCCGCGGCGCAGCAGGCGGCAGCGGCCCAAGCGCAGTTGGAGCGGGAGAGCGCCCAACGCCAAGCGGCGGCGGCCCAAGTCGCCCAGGCTCAGGCCGATCTCACGCGCATTGCGGAAGAGCGCAAGGCCGCCGACGCCCGCGCCGCCCAGGCCCAGGCCGAACTGGAGCGCGCGAGCAAGGCGCGCCAGGCCGCGGCGCAGAAGGCCGCCGAAACCCAAGCGCAGCTCGAGCGCGAAACCGCGCAGCGCCAGGCCGCCTCCGCGCAAGCCGCGCAAGCCCAAGCCCAACTTGCGCGCCAGTCCGAGGAGCGCAAGGCCGCCGACGCCCGCGCCGCACAGGCCCAGGCCGAACTGGAGCAAGCCGGCAAGGCGCGCCAGGCCGCGGCGCAGAAGGCCGCCGAAACCCAGGCGAAGCTCGAGCGCGAAACCGCGCAGCGCCAGGCCGCCTCCG
>VGRO01000188.1 GCA_016875335.1 Deltaproteobacteria bacterium
CCAAGCCGCCGCCATCGCCCCAGCCGCAGCCATCGCCCCAGCCGCTGCCATCGCCCCAGCCGCTGCCGCGCCGGCACCCGCGGAGCCTCCAGCGGCGGTGTCGCCCGCGGTGCCGGCCTCGCCAACCCTCGTTGACATGATGGCGACGGCAGAAAAGCCCAAAGGGTTCGCGTACAACCTGATGAATGGCGCGGTCGTCGAGCAACTGGTCGACACCTACCTGTACATCAAGAGCAGTCCGCAGTCCAAAGTCTCGATCACCGTGCCGGTGCCGCGCGATCGGGCGTTTTTTGCCAAGTGCATCACCGGCGGCACGCCCGACGATCTGGTGCGCGGCGCGGTCATCAACGCCCGCTACGATCCCGCCGGGGTGGTGCGACCGGTCCTGGAAATCGTTGAGAAAGTCAGCATCGAGATCTACGACGACGCCCGCGTGCTCGACCGCGGCGGCAAGCGCCTGTACATCCGCGCCCCCGACGGCCGCGAAAAGGGCTTTGAACTGGAGGGCGGACCGGCGGCCTGGGACGAAGTGATCGAAGGCGCGAAATTCGTGGACCTGGTGCCGGGCAGCATCGTCCGGGTCGAACACGACCCCGGCGGGCGGCAGGCCATCAAGATCACTTTCAAGCGCAAGCCCGCCGACCTGAACAGCGACGGCAGGACCAAAGGCGCGTCCCGCGGCTGTGGCTGCGACGTGCGCGACCCGCGCGGGCCGGACGCTGGCGCCTTCGCACTGGCCGCATTGCTGCTCGGCGCGATCGCTGCGCGCAGGTTCCAACGTTAGGTTTTTCGGGTAGCATCGCCGCCGACGGGGGCCTGCCGATGTCGCAAGATCGCCAATTCGAACAACTGGTCAGCACCATCGCCGACCGCGTACGTGCAGAGCTGGCCCGCCAGGGGCAGACGTCGCTGGGCGTGCCGGCGCGCAGTTCGGCCCAGGACGGCGCGGGCCACGGGCACAGCCACGGCCACACCGGTGGTCACGGCCCCGGCACGCCGTGCAAGGCGGGCAAGGGCGAGTGCATCGGCTGCGGATGGTCGATTTCGCGCCGGCCCGACGACGTCGCCAAGATCGTCGATCTGGGCGCGCAGCGGGTGTCGGCAGCGCCCGGCCTGGACGCGGCCGCAGTCCGCCAGGATCTGGCGCGCTACATCGACCACACCTTGCTCAAGGCCAACGCGTCGCGCGACGATTTCAAGAAGCTGTGCGAAGAGGCCCGCAAGTACAAGTTTGCATCGGTGTGCGTCAACGCCGCCAACGTCGGCTACTGTGCCCGCGAGCTGCGCGGGTCGGGCGTGCCCGTGGTCGCGGTGGTCGGCTTTCCGCTCGGCGCCACCACGCCCGCGGCCAAGGCCTTCGAGACGCGCGAGGCCGTCCGCGACGGCGCCGAAGAGATCGACATGGTGATCAACATCGGCGCCCTCAAGAGCAAGGACTATGCGTTGGTGCTCGCCGACATCCAGGCGGTGGTCGGCGCGGCCGGAGGCAAGAAGGTCAAGGTCATCCTGGAGACCGGCGAACTGACCCGCGACGAGAAGATCGTATCGTGTGCGCTGTCCAAGATCGCGGGCGCGGCGTTCGTCAAGACCTCGACGGGCTTTGGCCCCGGCGGCGCGACTGCCGACGACGTGGCACTGATGAAGGCCATCGTCGGCGACGAACTCGAGGTCAAGGCCTCGGGCGGCATGCGCACCAGCGAAGACGTCGACAAAATGCTGCAAGCGGGCGCCACCCGGATCGGCGCCAGTGCTTCGGTCGCCATCGTGCGCGGCACCGCCCCCAAAGTGGAGGCCGGCAAGCCGCAATTGCGGCGCGTGGGCGGCTACTGATCGACCCGCTTTCATCGCGGCCCGCCCTCGCAGCCATCGCGCCCGCCAGGAGCCCCCCATGTCGCCGACCCGGTGGTCTGCCACGCTGCTCCTGCTGCTCGCAGCGACCGCCCTTGGCGGATGCGAAGGCGGCGCTGCCGCAGGGTCCGACGCCAGTGGCGCCGACGCCGCCGCGCATGTCGACGGCTCGGCTTTCGATCCCAAAGTCACGGTCCACCCGGCTGGGGCCTTGTACGGCGCGACCGCGCGGTACGATTTGGCCGGCAAGGATTGGCACGCCCTGCCCTTTCCGACCGACCTGCGCCGCTCGACCGACGGCAGTCTGAATCTGGACGGCTTCCCCGCGCCCAAGTCGGGCGAGATGGCCGAACTGCTCAAGACCTACTTGACCTTTGCCAAAGGTGAGTTGCGCGGGTTTTCGGTACAGCCGACCGTGTACGTCGAGTTCTCGGCGCCGATCGACCCCAAGAAATTGCCTGGCCCGCTGTCGTCGTCCAAGGCCGATTCGCCGATCCTCCTGGTGGACGTCGACGACGGCAGCCCCGGACATGGCAAGCCCACCGAAGTGCGCACCGCCATGTCGCCGACCACCCGCGGTATGTACCTGGTGCCCAACCTGTTGATGGTGCAACCGGTGTGGGGCAAGCCCCTGCGGGCGTCGACGGTGTACGCGCTGGTGGTGCGCCGCTCGATGGTGGACGCCAGCGGCAAGGTGCTCAGCCAACCCAAGGTGCTGACCGACGTTTTCGCGGCGTGGAAGGCGGGCAAGGCTCCCGCGGACGCTGCGACTGCTGCCTATGCGTTGACCCTGTTGCCGCTGCGCAAGGCCATCGAGGCCGGCAAGGTGGCCGTGCCCTACGACGACATCGCCGCCGCCACGGTGTTTTCGACCGGCAACCCGACCGGACAGTTGACCGCCATGGCGACCTGGGTGCGGCAACAGTGGAAGCCCGATCCGGCCGTGGGCTGGAAGGTGGCCAAGAAGACCACCAAGCACTGGCTGCTCGAAGCCAGCTACCGGTCGCCCAACTTCCAACACGGCAAGTGCCCGTATCAAGAGAGCGGCAGCGGCGGCTTCGAGTTCGACGGCCAGGGCAACCCCAAGATCGCGGTCGAAGAGATGCTGCGGGTCAGCGTGCTCTTGCCGGTCGATCGGCCCAACGACGTCGGCGGCAAGACGCCGCTGGTGCTGAGCGCCCACGGCACCGGCGGCGACTGGATGAGCTATGTCGACGGAGGGAAATTCAAGATTTCTGATCAGTTGGGCGCCAAGGGCCTGGCCATTGCCAGTATCGACCAGCCGATGCACGGCCCGCGCTGCGATCCACCGCTCAAGGACGAGGCGTTGGACGCCAAGACTTTCAATTTCCTCAACATCACCGCCGGCCGCTCGGGATTCCGACAATCTGCGCTCGACTCGGTGGCGATGGCGCGCATGGCCCGGCAGGGGTTGCTCGACGTGCCGGCCGAATTCTCGCCCGACGGCAAGAAAGTGTCGTTCGATCCGGCGCGGCTGATGTTCATCGGCCACAGCCAGGGCGGGCTGTCCGGGTCACTGCTGGCGGCCATCGAACCGGAAATCACCACGTTCGTGCTGTCGGGCGCCGGTGCCGGTCTGTCGTTGACCATCATGCAACGCAAGGACCCGCTGGACATCGCGGCACTGGTCTCGACCGTGATGCAACTGGAGCCGGGCGAACTCAGCGAATCACACCCCGCCATCAGCCTGGTGCAGGCGCTGGCCGATGCCACCGACCCCTTGGCCTACGGCCACCTGGTGTTTTCCCGGCCCGCCGGCGTTGAGCCGCCCAACCTGCTGCTGACCGAGGGCCTGCTCGACAAGGCGACGCCGGCCGACACCTCGGAGGCGCTTGCGGCGTGCATGGGCCTGGACGTGCTGGGACCCAAGGTCCACTTCAACGAAGCGTTGCTTGCCAACAATTCGCTCGAAGTGTTCTCTCCGGTGCAGGACAACCTGACCAAGGGCGGCTTTGGCGTGACCGGCGTCGTGTCGCAATGGGCCAAGCTCGACCACTTTGCGATCTTCACCAGCCAGAAGGTGGCCGACCTGTACACCGAGTTCCTGCACAGCGCGGCCCAGACCGGGGTGTCGCGGGCGACGTTGGCACCGTAGGTGGCTGCGAGCCGTGCGCATCGCCATCGTCAACCTGAACCTCGACCCGCGCGAAACGGCCGGCTGCGACGGCATTGCCTCGGCGCTGGCGGCACTGCGCCCCAATGTCGAGCTGGCGACCCTGCCGTTCGTCGAGTTGCGGGCCGGTGCCACCAGTTTGGCGCACATCGATGGCTGGGTGCTGGGGCCGCAGGGAACGCCGTTCGGCGCCTACGATCCTGGCTTTGTGCCGTGGCTGGCGGCGTGGTTGCGCGCCACGGTCGTCCCCGTGATCGGCATCTGCGGCGGCATGCAGGCGGCGGCGTTGGCCTTGGGCGGTCGGCTGCAAGCCGTCGATGGCTCCGCGGCAGTCGTTGGCGCCACCTACGGCGATCGGCCCAAGGTCAGTGGTCTGGTGGCCATCGCACCGCTGCCGCTCGCCCTGCCCGATTGGCTGCGACCGCATTGGCGCGTGCCCGCGAACCCGGCCGCGTGCGCGCAGAGCCACCGCGAGCAGGTGGCGGCGTTGCCGGCGGAACTGGTCTGCATCGGCAAAAGTGTGCCGACGCCCGTCGAGGCCTGGGCGCACCGCGACAGGCCCTGGTTTGGCGTGCAATTCCACCCCGAGCGCGACTGGCAGTGCGGCGGCGAGGCGGGTCGGGCGTGGTTGGAGACGTGGCTGGCAGTGGTGCAGGCGGATGTGCCTGGCGAAGCGGGTCGGCCCTGACGCGGAGCCCGAGCCAACCCCTGCCATCGGCCACGCAACGGGCGGACCGGAGAACCGGCTCGCACGGGTGCGAGGTTGGAGCCCCTCCAACGGGCCCATGCCAAGGCCGCGTGAGGGGCCCCCAAGTCCGTGGCCCAATTCCTTGTCGTCGCCGACTGTCGTTCACATGATCTCGACCACCGCCGAGATCACCCACCGGTACCCGTGCTTGGCCAATCCTGCCGCGCCCGCGCCATCGCCCAAGGTCGCTGTGTCTGCCGCGGCCACGTCGGCGGCCGGCACGGAATCGGCCGGTGCGGTGGCCGGCGCGGGTGTATTCGCGCAGGCCGTCGTCACCCGTGCGACAACAACCCAGTTCCGTCCCCGCATGGGTCCTCTCCCGGCCGAATCACGGCAAACACTGGGGCCACGGCCGGCACTTGGCGTCTTCGTCGCAGATGAGGGCGGCCATGCACCCCTCGCCGACCGCCACGTCGCACTTGGCGCCGATGCCGCCCAGGGGAATGCAGGTCTGTGAAGGCCCACACCACTGGCCGAGCGGGCAGTAGCCGGCCTCCCACCCGCACGCCATGCCCACGGCCGGTCCGGCCTGGCACAGCTTGGAGGCGGGATCGCACTTGTGGCCGGCCGCGCACAGAAACGCGGTGGTGAGTTCAGGGGCAGTGCCACACGGCTGGCCGCTGACTGGCAGCGTGGCGCACTTGCCCGCGACACAGAGGGCCTCGCCCTTGCCGCATTGCAAGGCCGCCTCGCACGGCTGCCCGAGTTTGACGAGCGGCTTGCAGCTGCCTTTGGGCAGCGACGACTTGAAAGCGTCGGGCGGCGGGATACAGCGCAGACCGGGCTCGCATTCGCTGGCGATGTGGCGGGTGACCTTGAGCCCGTAGCACGGCTCGCCGACCTTGCCGGGCACCGCACAACTGGCGCTGGCGTCGGCGTTGACCCTGCACACCAGTCCAGTCTTGCAGCCGGCCTCCTTGGGCGTGCACGGCACGCCGGCGTCCAACCGCGGCGCGCACTGTCCACCTGGGCCACAGTAGCTGCTGGCCACACAGTCCGTCGTCTGCGAGCACTTGCCCAAATTCGCCACGCTGCCCGGCACCTTGCACAGCCCGCCCGCGCACACCTGGCCCGGATTGCAGTGCGCCGTCTTGGCGCAGGTGTTGCCCTCGGCGATGGCGTCGGTGCACACGCCGCACAAGCCGCCAGCGCTCTGGCACACGGTGGTCGCGCAGCCCCCAGGGATGCACGGCTTGCCCTTCTGCGCCGAACCGTGGACGGCCAAGATGCACGAAGCCAGCGGCGGACCGGCCAGCGCGTCGCACTGCGCGGCGATGTCCTTCTTGCACTGAATGGCGTTGTCGACGCTGAGCAGCATCTTGCCCTGGCCGACCAGAAGCGCCGCGTGCTCGGCCCGCCATTCGGCCAACAGAGCCGCTTTGCAGGCCTCTGGCGAGCTGTAGTGGTACAGCGCGGAGCCACACGCGGCGGCCTTGGCGCACACGGCGGTGGCGAGCTCGTCGAAGAACTTCACGGTTTCGGGGCTGGTCTGGGGCAGCGCCTGCAAGACATCGGTCGCCGATGCGTCCGGGTCTCCGCCGACCGCGGCGCCGTCTGAACCCGTCGCAGCCGCTCCGTCACCGCCCCTCGCCACGGTGTCGCCTGGGATGCTTGCCGTTGACCCCGACCCGAGGCTGGGGCCGGACGTACCGCCGGAGCAGGCGACCAGGACTGCGTTCAAGGCTGCAAGGCACAGGGGGCGGGCCATCGTTCCACCGGCGGAGCACGGGCGCCGCACCTGCGTTTTGGGCGCAGCGTGCCCGGCTGTCAAGCTCGAGTTGGCCCCTCGCCCGCGGGCTGTATCTACTCGAATTCGTTGTCGCGCACGATCTCGGTCGGCGCCGCGGCCTCGCAGGCGCCCGAGGCGTCGACCTGGCCCTTGCCGGTCAACTGGAACGTCGAGAAGACCCCGTCGCAGTCCAAATCACCGTAGGCGGTCGCGGTGTAGGTGGCAGCGTTGCCCTCGCCGCTGCTGTCGAACGCGTATTGGTAGTAGTGGCGGTCGCCGCGCGCGAACGACAGCGCCTGCCAGGCGGGCACGTCCCACAGCGTCGGGTTGGCGTCGCAGCGCTTGTCGCCGTCCTTGTCGAGCGCCGGATCGCAGCACGAGGTGCCCGCGGGCGTGACCGGCGCCGGTGTGGGGAAGCGGCACGGCAGGGCGTTGCCCAGCTTGTCCACCTGCGGCGCGGTGAAGTAGGCCGAGGCGGCGCGCCGCAGGTCCTGCAGGTGCACCAGCGCCTCGCTGGTCTTTGCCTGCCTGGTGTACTTGTGCAAGGCGGGGACTGCCACGGCCGCCAGCACGCCGACCACGCCCGCTGCGGCCGCCGCCCCCTTGGTCCGAGCCGTGCCGATCAGCCCCGCTTGGTCGAGTTCGAGTTGCCACGCCATGACCGGTTCGGCCGCAAGCGCCTGGACGGCCGCTTCGCTGGAGGGATTGTGCTTGCCGCGGGCCTTGTCCTTGTCCGACGCCGCCAGTACGAAGGGCATCAAGTCGGCGACCTGGCCGAACACCACGTCGCCGTCGAGCGCTTCGGCGTGATCGCCGCCTGCCATCGAGTCGGCCTTGGCACGGTCGCGGCCTGCCTTGAAGACGGCCTCGCTCGACGCCACGATCAGGGCGTCCTCGTACAGCACGGCGATGGGTTCCAGCGGCCCGGCCTTGAACTTGTAGCCCTTGGCGCCGTCCAGCGCGATGTCCGTGGGCGCCGCAGGCAGCCGCCCTTTGGCAAAGGTTATCATCTTGTTCAGGAACTCTTCGGCCTTGGGCCGGTCCACCATGCCGATGACGCCGATGAACGGCACGCTGGGGTCCTGCTTGCCGCTGGCCATCCACTGGGCCACCGCCGCGCCGTCGAAACCCGCGCAAACGTGGCCGGAAAACGCCGCCGTGAACTCACCCCACGAAATGCCGCCCATGGCGACGGCGAACAGCCCGGGGACCATCGCCGGCGCGTTGCGCACTTCGGCCGGGACGGACGGCGGCATGAACTGCACGGCGCCCGTGAACATGTCGGGCAGGTTCAACGACAGCCTTGCGGCCGACCAACCCGACTTTCCAAACCACTTCGCACACTTGGGCGGACGCTTGGCCGGAACGAACAACTGCTGGAGTGCGGTGTGCGCCTGCGGGCTGGTGCCGACGCGCACTCCGCCGCGATCGCCGGAGAACATGGCGGCGTACGGCAGCAGCTTGGCGTAGTGCGCCATGTCGTCGCCCAACTTGGCCTTGCCGGGCACGAGCTTGTGGCCCTGTGCGCTGTCGGCGTAGGCCAACCAGTCCAGGGACCCGCGGCCGTCGTTGGCCAATTGCTTGAAATTTGGGGTGTCGCCGAGCTTCTGGGGCGATGGCAGCAGAACGGCGTCGAACCCCGGCGGCGGGGTATCGGCGGGGCCGAGCATGGGCGCGATCAGGGTGCGGTCGCCGCGCTTGCCAACCCACAGGCCACCGCCGCCGGCCAGGGTGTACGACTGGGCCGCGCCAACCGTCTTTGCCCGCTGGAGGTCGGCGCCGAGTTTGCTGGCAAACGCCAACAGCTTGGCCTCGTCGATGATGCGCAACGCCGCCACAGGCGTGGGCATTCCGGCCGCCATGCGCGCGTCGAGCGCGACGGTGACGCCAGCCTTGAGATCGATGCCGCTGGTCGCCCAACCGGCCGGGTCGAGCGGATCGAAGCCCAGTTGTGCCTTTGCCTTGTCCAGCCGCAACTCGGCCTGGACCTCTGGTGGCAGCTTCTTGAGTTCGGCGGCCAGACGGGCCAGCCCCGCGTCGAGGTGGCGGGCCTCGGCGACCGCCACCGTGTGCGCGCCGTCGAGTTCACCGGCATACCCCATGCCGGCGCCCATGCCGGGCAGCAGCGTGTAGGCGACCCATCCGCCCGCGGCGAGGACGACCGCGCCTGCGAGGCCGGCGACAAGGGGTTTGCTCAAGGCCATGGGGACTCCGATCGAGGCCGCGGGGATGGGTGCGAGGCCGAATCCGGCGCGGGCGCAGTCGCTTGCGAAGGGGCCGGAATCGCTACGGTCGCCCGGGTCGCAGCGGGTGTCAAGCGCGGCCGGGGGACGACAGCGGCATCCGCTTTGAGTTTTGGCCCTCGTTCGTTTATCCTCGCGCGCCTTTGGGCCACCCGGGTTGCGGTGGCCGCGAATTTTGCAGTTGAATTCCAAAGATTTGTGCTTGCGCTGGCGCTGAGCAATGGGCGTCTGGCGCGCGGCGCGGGGTGGTGCGGAGATGGCGCGGTGGTCGCAATACGGGTGTTCGGTGGTGCAGCGCGCGGGGCGCACGCTCGGGGTCGTGGCGCTGCTGACCGCGATCGGCTGCGAGAGCGAAGAACAGAACCTCGCAGCGCAGAAGCCGGGCACCATCGCGCCGCCGGCGTCGTGCGCCAAGTCGGCGGACTGCCCGGCGTTCGACAACACGTGCCTCGTGCCTGCGTGCACCAAGGGCCAGTGCGTCGCCCAACTGGCCAAGGACGGAACGCCGTGCGACGACGGCAACCTCTGCAACGGCGCCGACGCATGCGCCGGGGGCACGTGCAAGGCGGGTGACAAGGCGTTGGAGTGCTCCGACGGCGACGCCTGCACCGGCGACACCTGCAACCCCAAGGCGGGCTGCGTGTTCGCGCCCCTGCCCAGCAAGTGCGACGACGATCAGCCCTGCACCGTGGATGTGTGCGCCAAGGGCAAATGCACCAATACCGCCATCGACAGCGCGACCTGCGACGACGGCAACGAGTGCACCGTGGGCGACAAGTGCGCGGCGGGCAAGTGCACCCCGGGCGCCAACAAGGGCTGCGACGACGACAACGTCTGCACCACGGACTCGTGCGACCCCGACCTCGGCTGCATCGGCAAGAACAACGAGGCGCCGTGCAGCGACAACGACGCGTGCACCAAGGGTGACGAGTGCAAGGACGGCGAGTGCCGGGCCGGCAAGACGGTGGTGAGCTGCGACGATGGCAAGCCCTGCACCGACGACAGCTGCACCAAGCTGAAGGGCTGCGTCAACGCCAATACCGCCGACGGCAAGGCCTGCTCGGACGGCGATGCGTGCACCGACGGCGACGCATGCAAGGCAGGGACCTGCTCGGCGGGGACTGCACTGGCGTGCGGCGACAGCGACGTGTGCACCGACGACGCCTGCGACAAGGCCAAGGGCTGCACCCACGCCAACAACACCGCCAAGTGCGAAGACGGCGACGTGTGCAGCGAGGGCGACGCCTGCGCCGCCGGCAAGTGCGCGCCGGGCAAAGCCAAGAACTGCGACGACGCCAACACCTGCACCTCGGAGAGCTGCGATCCCAAATCGGGCTGCCAGCTTGCGGCGACCGCCTCGCCGTGCGACGACGCCAACGCGTGCACCACCGGCGATGCCTGCAAGGACAAGGCGTGCGCGGCCGGCGCAGGCAAGCCCGACTGCGACGACAAGAACCCGTGCACCGACGACGCGTGCGACGCCAAGGTCGGCTGCACGCACACCAACAACACCGCCACGTGCGACGACGGCGACGCCAAGACCGCTGGCGACGTGTGCGCCGCGGGCAAATGCGCCGGCAGCATCGCCAGCGACCCGACGCCGACCTGTGCCACCTACTGCGAAGCGGTGACCTCGGCGTGCGGCACGAGCGGCGCCAACGCCCAATACGCCTCGTTGGCCGAGTGCACCAGTTGGTGCGCGGACCTCGCGATGATCTTCCCGGGTGCGGCCGCCGACAAGTCGGGCAACACCATCGGCTGCCGCGCCTACCACGCCAAGCTCGCCAAAGTCGACGCCTCCTCGGCGGCGACCCACTGCCCCCACGCCGGCAAGACCGGCGGCAACATGTGCGGTACGTGGTGTGAGAACTACTGCTCGCTCGCCCAGATGAACTGCATGGCCACGCTCGGCTTCAAGAACCAAGGCGAGTGCATGAGCACCTGCAACAAGGCCCCCGTCAACAGCGCAGTCAACGATCAGACCGGCTACAGCGTGCAGTGCATGATCGTGCAGGGCGGCCTGGCCTTCAACGATCCGACCATCTGCCAGAGCATGACTGTGGTGGACGGCGGCATCGGCAAGTGCAAGGCGCCGCCCAAGCCCCAGACCGTCAAGGTCGGGACCAAGAACTTCGCCTTTGATCCCGCGGATGTGACGCTGAACGCCGGAGACTCGGTCGAGTTCGCGCTCGAAGCCTTCCACAACGCCGTCGAAGTCGACGAGGCCACCTGGATGGCCAACGGCGACACCGCCAAAGCCAACGGCTTCAAGGTCGAATTCGGCGGTACGCCGACCAAGGTCGCGTTCGCCAAGGCCGGCGTGTACTACTACGTCTGCACGCCGCACGTCGCCAGCAAGAAGATGAAGGGCAAGATCACCGTCAAGTAGCGCGATCGGCGTCGACCTCAAAGGGACCGAGGCTGAGGCGACTCGCGGGCGCGACTTGAGCGCTGGCCTTGTCGCCGCGGCGGCGTTTCGCAGAAACTTCCTAGTACCTCAGGCCCGAAGTTCGCGCCGGGTTCCGGCGCGCAACCGGGCCGAGGTACTTCCGGCCGCGGCTGCGGCCGGACGCGGGGGTGAGCGCGCATGGGCGCGC
>VGRO01000189.1 GCA_016875335.1 Deltaproteobacteria bacterium
GGTCGAGGTCATTGACCTGCCCGACGACGGCACGCCAGCCAGTGCGCCCGTGCCTGCCAGCGGTCCCGCCCCCGCCGTGGCGCCCAAGGCACCCGCGCTCAAGGTACCCGCGCCCAAGGCAGCCTTGCCTGGCAAGGCGGCCGCCAAGAAGAAATAGCCGGCGGTCTCCGCCGCTCCACCCCGAGGCCGAAAGAACCGCGATGATCGATCCGCGACCCATTGGCAAAATCCTGATCTCAAAGGGCTATTGCAGCGACGAGCAGGTGCAATCGGCGCTGTTGGTGCAGGCCGACCGCGGTGGGCTTGTCGGCGAGCTTCTGGTGCAACAGGGTTCGGCGACCAAGCTGCAAGTCCTCGAGGCCCTCGGCGCCCAGCTCGACATGCCGGTGCAGGCCCACATCGACGAAGAACGCATCGACCCGTCGCTGGTTGGGCCGTTGAGCATCGCCTACGCCCGCGAGTCCGAGCTGCTGCCCATCGCCAAGGCCGATGGTGTGCTGACGGTGGCGATGGCCAACCCGCTGGCGCTCGGCGCGCTCGACGACTTGGCGGTGCTGTTTGGCGGCGCCCGCATCGAACCCATCCTGGTGCCGAGCGAGGTGGTCAACGCGGCCATCAACTACAGCTTTGACCGCCGCGCGCGCGCCGACCAAGTGGTCGACGACATGGAGAAAGGCGAATCGGGCGTGGCCGACATCGCCATGGAGCTAGAGGACGCCGCCAAGGACATCTTGGACGAGGACGACGAGGCGCCGATCATCCGCCTGGTCAATAGCGTCTTGAATCAGGCCGCCAAGGAGAAGGCCAGCGACATCCACATTGAGCCGATGGAGAAACACGTGGTGGTGCGCTTCCGCAAGGACGGCGTGCTTAAAGAAGTTGTCAAAACCACAAAGAAATTTCAACCGTCGATCACCAGTCGCGTCAAGATCATGGGTGGGCTCAACATCGCCGAGAAGCGCCTGCCGCAAGACGGCCGCATCCGCATCAAGGTCGCCGGTCGAGACATCGACCTGCGCTTGAGCACAATCCCGACCGCCCACGGCGAGCGCATCGTGATGCGTCTGCTCGACAAGACCAGCACCACGTTGGATCTGAAGGTCCTGGGCATGCGCGACGAGGTGCGGCAAAAGATCGACGAGCTGGTGCACCGGCCCAACGGCATCTTCTTGTGCACGGGGCCGACCGGCTCGGGCAAGACCACCACGCTGTATTCGGCGCTGATGACCATCAACAAGCCCGACATCAACATCTTGACCATCGAGGACCCGGTCGAATACCAGCTGGAAGGCATCGGCCAGATGCAGGTCAACCCCAAGATCGAGTTCACCTTTGCCCGCGGTCTGCGCGCGACCCTGCGCCAGGACCCGGACGTGGTGCTGGTCGGCGAAATCCGCGACCTGGAGACGGCCGAGATCGCGGTGCAAGCGGCGCTGACCGGCCACCTGGTGCTGAGCACGGTGCACACCAACGACGCCGCCTCGACCTTTACGCGCATGATCGACATGGGCGTAGAGCCGTTCCTGTTGTCGAGCTCCATCGCCGGCATCCTGGCGCAGCGGCTGATTCGCACCCTGTGCAAAGACTGCCGCCTGCCGCACATCCCGACGCAGCTGGAGCTGGAGCAGCTTGGCCTGGACAAGGCCGACCCGCGGCTGGCCACGGCGACCTTCTACCGCGCCAAGGGCTGCCCACAGTGCTCGATGTCGGGCTACTCCGGCCGCTCGGGCTTGCACGAATTGCTGATCCCAACCGAGGACATCAAGCGCCTGGTGGTCGCGCGCTCGGACGCCGGGGCCATCAAGCGGGTCGCCGTGGCGCAAGGCATGCAGACGTTGCTAGCCGACGGCGCCATCAAGTGCATGCAGGGCAAGACCACGGTCGAAGAAGTGATGCGCATCGCCAACCAGGACGAGGCGGAGTAGCCGATGCCCGTCTTCGAGTACACCGGCAAGGACGCCGCGGGCAAGACCATCAAGGGTGTGCTCGACGTCGACGGTGTGCGCGCGCTCAAGGCCGCGCTGCGCCGCGACAAGGTGTTCTTGACCGAGTACCGCGAGGCGGCGGCCAAGGGCGGCAAGGGCCAGAAAGTCAAAGCCGGCGTGGAGCAAAAGCAGGGCTCGCGCGAGGTCGACTTTGGCGAGCTGTTGACCTCGATTTCGCCGCAGGACATCGCCGAGATGACCCGGCAGATGGCGACGTTGCTCAAGGCCTCGGTGCCGCTGGTGGAAGCCTTGAGCGCCACGGTCGAGCAGATCGAGAATCCCAAGCTCAAGCGGGTGCTGGCGCAGGTACGCACCGACGTCAACGAGGGCGCGCCGTTCTGGCGGGCGCTGTCTATTCATGAAAACGTATTTGAGAACACCTACTTCAACATGGTGCGCGCCGGCGAGTCGGCGGGCAACCTCGACGTGGTGCTGCTGCGTTTGGCCGACTTTACCGAGAGCCAGGTCAAGCTGCGCAACAAGCTCATCGGCGCTTTGACCTATCCGCTCATCATGTTGTGCATCTCGCTGGTCATCGTCACCGGCATGATGGTATTCGTGGTGCCGACGATTACCTCGATGTTCACCGACATGGGCGCCGACCTGCCGCTCATCACCAAGCTGTTGATAGGGCTGTCCAACCTGCTGACCCACTTCTGGTGGGCGGGGGTGCTGGCGGTGTTTCTGGGGTGGCGCGCGTTTCTGCGCTGGAAGAAGAGCGAAGTCGGCGCCGACACCTTCGACCGCACGGTGCTGAGAATCCCGGTGCTTGGGGATCTCTTGCGCAAGATCGCCATCGCGCGGTTCTCGCGCACGCTGTCGACGCTGCTCAGTTCTGGCGTGCCGTTGCTCACGGCCATGGAGATCGTCGAGAACGTGGTCGCCAACCGCATCCTGGCCAAGGTGGTGGCCGAGGCGCGCAACGCCATCCGCGAAGGCGACAACATCGCCGGGCCGCTCAAGCGCTCGGGCCAGTTTCCGCCGATGGTCGTGCACATGGTCGCCATCGGCGAAAAATCGGGTGAGCTCGAGGACATGCTCAAGAACGTGTCCGAGAGCTACGAGAACCAGGTCGATACCCGGGTGCAGGCGCTGACCAGCCTGCTGGAACCGTTGATGATCGTGTTCATGGGCGTCGTCGTCGGCTTTCTGGTGGCCGCGATCCTTTTGCCCATGATGAAGTTGACCCAAGCAGTGCAGCAAGGAGGCTAAGATGCAAGCGTTTTTCGGCCGGATCGCCCGGCAGGTGCAACAGGTTCTGGCGCAGCGGCCGCGCGGTCGGCATGCGCAGCACGGTCAGCATGTGCAGCACGGCATGACGCTCATCGAGATCATGGTGGTCATCGTGATTATCGGCGTGCTCGGTTCGGCGCTGGCCTATGGCGTGTTCGGAGCGCTCGGCGAGGCCAAAGAGGACGTGTGCAAGTCGCAGGTCGCCAACGTTGGCCAGATCATCGAGGCGTGGGAGGCCAAGAAGGGCGAGTACCCGTCGAGCCTGCAGGAGTTGACCGAAGGCAAGAACGCCAAGCTCAAGGCCGACAACATCAAAGACCCTTGGAAAAAGGAGTTGATGTACCAGGCCAGCGGGGACTCGTTCTCGCTGTGCTCTGGCGGCGCCGACAAGCGCACAGGCACTGAGGACGACATTTGCTATGGCGGCAAAGGCAAATAGGGGCAGGTCCAGGTGAAAGTGCGCCGTGGCTTCACGCTCATCGAATTGGTTGCCGCCATGGCGATCATCGCCATCGTCACCGCCGCCGTCGCCACCGGGATCAACAACATCCGTGGGGCGTCGGCGAGCGCCGAGGCGGGCAAGATCGCCGTCGCCGTGCGCTACCTGTACAACCTCGCGGTGGTCAGCGGCAAGAACCAGCGCTTGGTCATCGACTTCGAGGCGCGGGCGTGGTGGGGTGAGGCCCAGACCACCGAAGACCCGTGCGAGGCGTTCTTGCTGCCCGGCAAGGACGAGGCCGAAGACGCCTCCAAACAGGCCGGTTCCGGCGATGCCAAGGCTGCGGGCGAGCGGCCGCAGACCAACGCTGGCGGGTTTGAGGCGAGCAAGTCTTTGCTGTTGCAGCGCACCGAACTCGACAAGGGGCTGAGCTTTCAGGCGGTGATGACCAGCCATCAGAGCGAGCCCAGCAAGTCGGGCACGGCCTATGTGTACTTCTTTCCGAACGGCACCACCGAACACGCCATGATCCAGGTCAGGGCCGACGAAGACGACGTCACCACCGTCGAAGTCGACGCCATGCAGGGCACGGCCAAGATCCGCGGCGAAGACATCGACCTCGACGCCCTCGCCCGCGAATTCCGAAAGGAGCTTGAGTAGATGCGCCGCGGCGGCTTTACCTTGCTCGAGGTCATGGTCGCCATGGCGGTGTTGGCGTTTGCCCTCACCATCATCACCGGCGCGGCGTCGAGCTCGTCGGCCTACGGCAAGCGGGTGTACCGCAGCACGGTGGCGGCGCTGCTGTTGCGCGGCACCATCCTGGACATCGAAGAGAAGTACCGCAAAGACGGCTTTCCCACCAACGACGTCACCGACAAGGACTGCGAGCTGCCCAAGGTCTACGCCAAGCAGTTCAAGTGCCGCTTTGACGTGCTGGGTCTGAACCTAGACGACGCGGCGATCGGCGACATGACCACCAACGCCAACACGCTGCTGGCCAAGGCCCAAGAGACCATGGCGGCGACCGGGGCGCTGGACAAGCTGTCGGGCGAGGGCGGGCCCAAGAAGGCCGCCGACCTGTCCAACGCCGCCAACCAGGCCGCCAACGCCGGGCTCGACCTGACCGGCATGGCCAAGGGCGGCGACCTGATGCAACTGCTGACGGTGATCTTGATGTCCGGCGACGCGGGCCTGAACCTGCTGCAGTTGTGCGACATCAACATCAGCGTCTTGCAGATGTCGATGGGGCTGATGATTAGTGAGCTTTTGCCGCGCGTGCTCAAGCGCGCCAGCGACCGCACCCGCAAGGTCGTGGTGCGCCTGCAGTGGAAAGACGACGAGGGTGAACAGCGCACCTTGGAGATGGAGACCTTTACGACCGCCGTCAGCCAAGAAGAGGCCGAGGCGATCAAGGCCATGAAGCTGCAAGAGAAGATTGAGGGTGCGCTCGATCCGACCGGAGGCGCCGGACCGGCCCCTGGGCTGCGGCCGCCCGCGCCAGGAGGTCGGTGATGGCCTCGCGTCGCGCATTTACCCTGGTCGAGATCTTGGTCGCCGTAGCCCTGCTGGCCATGCTCGGCGTCATCCTCGCGACCTCGACCAGCGCGCTGATGGGCTCGATCCGCGACACCCGCACCACCCAAGACCTGTACCACATCGCCCGGGTCGCGCTGACGCGCATCGAGCGCGAAGTGGCGATGGCCTACCTGTCCAAGCACCAGGGCGAGCGGCGCACCACCAAGACGGTGTTTCTCGGCAAGCCCAACAGCATCACCTTCACCTACATGGGCCACCGCCGCATGATGCGCGGCGTCGACGAGTCCGACCAGGGCGTAGTCGAATACAAGGTCGAGCGCGACAGCAAGAGCGGCAGGAACGTGCTGGTGCGCCGCGAAAAGACCGTCATCGACGACCAACCGTACAAGGGCGGCCGCAAGCAGATCCTGGCGTGGGACGTCCAGAAGCTGACGTTTGCCTACTGGGACATGGACAAGGAAGCCTGGCAGAGCGACTGGAAGGTTGAGATCGACAACGCCTTGGAGCAAGAGCGCGCCAAGGCCGCTGCGGCGACCGGGGTGGCGGCGGCGACCGGCAACGCAGCGCTCGGCCGGGCGCTGGCCGGCGCCAACAAAGAGGCTACCCACGGCCCCGCCGACCAGTGGCTGCCGGCGCGGGTGCGGGTCACGCTGGTCCTGCAAGGCGACGAAGACCGCGAGCTGACCTTCGAGACGCAAACGCGCATCCGCATCATGCAGCCGCTGGACCTGAGCGGCATCGCGGTGCCGGTGGCGTTCCAGAACACCCTCAACCCGTATGCGGCCATGCCTGCGCAGACGCCGGCCAGCTTCCAGGTGCCGGGCGCGATGGGCGCGGCGCCGGCCCCTGCAGTCGGGGGTGGCCGATGAGGTCGCGGTGGACGGCTGTGGCAGGCGACCTGCGCGACGCGTTCGCAGCGGGCCAGCGCGCGACGGGGATCGCGGCGAACGGCGAATCGGACCGTCAGCGCGGGGTCGCCATGATCCTGGTGATGGCGGCCATCGCGATCCTCACCCTGTTTTCGCTGGAGTTCACCTACACCTCGCGCGTCGCGGTGCGCACCGCCACCTACGTCGAGGCCGAGGTCGAGGCGCACCTGCACGCCCGGGCGGCGGTCGAGCTGGCGGCCCTGGTCATCGGATCGACCGACATCATCGAGCAAATCATCGCCAAGTACGCGACGATGATGGGCGGGCGCCGGCCGAGCATCAACACCGCCAACTACGCCTGCGAGTTCGTCAACGCCTTTTGCAAGGGCGAGATGACGCTGATGGGCCTGCAACTGGTCAACTTGGAAGGCCACCCCGCGGTGGGGCTCAAGCGCGGCACCTGCGGCTGTCAGTCCAGCGACGACGACGGCCGCATCAACATCAACCGCGTCACCGACCTCAACACCAAGCAGGCGGTGTTCGATACGCTGTACAAGGTCTTGGAACGCAACGAGACCGTAACGCAAATCGGTGACCTCGACAAAGAGATGGCGCAGTTGGCGCTCAACGTCATCGACTGGGCTGACAAGGACACCATCAAGACCGACATCGAGCCGACCACCCGCAAGCTCTTGGAGGGGTCGGGGGCCGAGGGCGCCAACCTGCGCAAGCACACCTACAAGAGCAAAGACGCGGCCTTCGACACCACCGAAGAGGTGCGCCTGGTGGACGGCATGACCGACAAGATGTGGTGCAAGCTCAAGGATCAGTTGACGGTCTACAACACCGAGAAACTGAACGTGAACACCGCGCCCATCGAGGTCATCAAGGCCCTGATCTGCAAGAACCTCGCCAACCCAGCCAACGAGCAGATCGCATGCGCCCGCGGTTTCGCGCAAAATGCCTTCGTGCCGGTCAACGTCGCCGGCCAGTACATCGAGGTGTGCCGAACCCTCAAGAAGATGGTGTTTTCGCCGCCATTTGCCAACCCGGGCCGCTTCGTGCAGTTCTTTGACAAGCTCGGCACGGTGCTTCCGGCCGACTACGCGCAAGTGCTGCAGATCAACCAGAGCCGCATGCTCGATGACGTGGGCACCAGCGGCAAGATCGTGCGCATCCAGGCCTATGGCACCAGCGGCAAGGTCACCAAGCGCATCACCGCCTTGCTCGACACCACGACCCAGCGCTATGTGTACTGGAGGGAAGACTAGATGGCCCACCGCATCCTCGGCCTGGACATCGGCGCACGCGCTGCACGGCTGGCCATCGTCGACAAGACGCTGCGCCAGACCGCGCTCGCCGCTTTCGACGAAGAGCCGGTGACCGCGGTGGGCGGCGCCGAGGCGGAGAACCACCCCAAATTCCCCCTTTCGGCCGATCAGTGCGCGGCGGTCAGGCGCCTGCTGGCGCGCAACCTCCGTCCCGACGACCAAGTGGCGGTGGCGTTGCCCGGCCGGCTGGCGATGCACCGCGCGCTCAGCTTTCCCTTCAAGGACGACAAGGCCATCGCCGAGGCGGTCGGCTTCGAGCTCGAAAACCACATCCCGACGCCGATTGCCGATCAGGTGGTCGATTTCGTGCGCACCGGTGAGAAGGCCGGCCAGACCGAGGTTCTGGCCATCGCGGCATCGCGCGATGAAGTGGAGGGCTGGCTCGACGCCTACAAGTACCTGGGCCTGGAGGCCCGCCACCTGGGCCTGCAGTCGCTGTGTTATGCCGCCCTGGTGGCGCGCATGCCCACGGCAAAATCCGGCACGACGCTACTGTGCGACATTGGCGCCGAGCGCACCGAAGTCGCGGTGGTGGCGGACGGCCGCAGCCAATTCTTGCGCAGCTTTGCGGTCGGCGGCCAGACGGTGGCCAGCGCGTACGCGCAGTTGGTGCAGAGCGACCTGCCGCCCGAAGACCTGTGGCGGCAACACGCGGTGCTGCTGCCCGACGAGGCGCTGGAAGACGAGCGCGAGCGCGGGCTGGCCCGGGCGACCCAACAGGCCTTGCAGCCGCTGTTGCGCGAAATCCGCCTGACGCTGTCGGCGTGGACCAAGAAGGCGCGCACCCGGCCGGATCGGATGGTGGTGGTCGGCGGCCTGGCGCAGCTCAACGGCCTGCATGCGTTCTTGCAGCGGGCGTTCGATCTGCCGGTGGAACCGGTGCGCCTGGGCGACATGCCCGACGTGCGCATCGCCGAGGCCCGCCACATCAGCGACCGCGCCGCGCTGGCGGTGGCCCTGGCGCTGTCGGCAGCCGACCCTGAGAGCGACCACAACGTCGATTTCCGCCAGGGCGATCTGGCCTACGAGGGCGACTACAAGGTGCTGCGCCAGCGCCTGCCACAGTTGGCCGCCTTCCTGGTGATTGCGCTGTGCCTGCTCGGCATCCAGAACTCGCTGTCGTACCGCGCGTTGGTCATCGAGCAGGAACAGCAGTTGACGACGCTGCAAGCGCTGTCCAAGCAACTGACCGGCAAGGCGCAATCGGATTTCGACGCGGTCAAGAGGGAGTTGGAGCGTGCGCCGGCCGTGGACATCAGCGGCCTGTACCCGGACATCAGCGCCTTTCGGGCTCTGGAAGACCTCTCGAACCTGCTCGACAAGGTGACCGAACCGCCCGAATACAAGCCGCCGGGGGGTCCCGAAGAGGTGCCGCCGCCCAACCCGGGTATGCTGGCGCCGGGCGAGGCCGTGCGACCGCCGCCGCGCACCGACAGCCCCGCTGGGTCGAGCCCCGAAGTGCCGGCGATGCCACCGCCGACCTTTCGCGGTCTGCCCGACATCGGCGGTGGCCCGCCCGCGGAGCGCATGCCGATGCCCGGTCCAGGCGGCGCTGCGCCCGGTGTTCCCGGCGCCGGCGGTTCGGTCCTTGGGGCAGTTCGCGACCCTGCTGCTGCGCCAGCGGCCGAGGGCGACCCCAAGCCGCCGGGCAAAGACGGCCACCAGATCGAGCTGTCGAGCGTGCAAATCGACCGCAACCACGGCACGTTGCGCGGCGACGCCGACACCCAAGACGCGCTTTTGGCCTTGCAGCAGGCCGTGGACAGCCACCGCTGCTTTGGCAAGGTCAAGTCGTCGAGCGACCGCATCACCTTCGAACGCCACCGCGACTGGTTCAAGTTCACGGTCGAGTTCGAGATCGCCTGCCCCGCCGACGACGTCCCGGCCAAGCCCACCAAGGGCGAGGCCAAGTCGGACAAGACGGACAAGGCCGACGCCAAGAAAGCCGACGACGAGGACGACTGATGCTGCTGATGAGTCGGCTGGGGCGCGTGGGCGCCTACCTGGATCGCCTGAGCGATCGCGAGCGCAAGATCGTGTTCGGCGGCGGTGCGCTGCTGGTGCTGGCCGCCGTGCTCTCGGTTTCGGTGCTGGTGTCGCGCAAGGTCAGTGGCCTGCAGGAAGAGGTCGCCACCAACGAAGTGGCGCTCGCCGACATCGCCGCCGCGGGACCGCGCTACCTGCGTCTGCGCGAAGAAGAAAAGGCGGTCCAAGAGCAACTGGACCGCGCGAGCAAAGAGCCGTTGCAGGCCACGGTGCTCGGCATCGCCAAAGAGATCAAGTACGACAAGAAGATGCCCGAGACCGAAGGCGCGACCAGCAGCGAAAAGCTCGCCGACGTGATCAAGTTCAGCAACGCCAGCGAAGTGCTGGCTGAACTGACGACCAAGCACAAGAAGGGCGCTCCCAAGAAGAAGCCGAAGAAGAAAGGCGGCAAAGAGGTGTTCTTGTCCACCATCGACGCCGTGTTCCAGAACGTGCCCGACGAGGCGCTGCTCTTGTTCATGAGCAAGCTGGAGACCCACCCCGAACCGATGTTCGGTCTGTCGGTGGACATCCAGCGCACCGGGTCCACCCGCGACCAGATGCAGGCCACCATCAAGATCGGCCAGTTCCGCTACGGCGTGTTGGAGGACTAGGCCGATGGAGCGTTTCTTGCGCCACCCGCGGATGCTGGCCGGGCTCCAGTTTGGCGGCTATTCCCTCTTCTTCGTGGTTGCCCTGGTCGTGTGCCTGCCGTGGACGTTTCCCTCGCGGCAGTTGCGCAATTTCGTGGCGCGCCAGGCCCGCCTGCAAGGCTACCCCTTGCACATGGACGACATCCGGCTGCGCGGCCTGGGGTCGGTGCGCATCGACGGCCTGCGCCTGACGCTACCGGGCAAGCCGGGCGAGCCCGGCGAAGGCGGCGCCATCGGTCCGGAACTGCCCGAGGTCGAGCTCAAGATCGACGTGGTGCGCGCCAAGGTCTCGATCCTGCCCTTGATTTTTGGCGGCAAGGTCGACGTGCAGTTCGATCTGGAGGCCGGCGACGGCCGGCTGGTCGATGGCCGGCTGGTCAAGAAGGGCGACGTCATCGACTTCGAGATCGGCCAAGTCGACGCGCTGGCGCTGGCCGACCTCGGCATTGGCCGGCGCGCGCTGGGGCCTCAGACCATGGTGCTCGGCGACCTTGACGGCAAGATCGGCGGCAAGGCCCAGGTCCACTATGGCGGCTCCACCGAGGATCTGACCGGCGTGGTCGACCTGGAGCTGGCGGACGCGGTGCTCAAGTCGCCCGAGCTGTCGATGATGGGCGGGTTCAAGCTGACGGATTTGGGGGTCGGCACGCTGACCCTCAAAGTCAAAATGGGCCTCAAGCAGAACATCGCCGCGCTGGCCGCCCAACGCGGTGCCGAAAAGGCGACAGTGCTGCACATCGAGACCCTGCAGGCCGAGGGCGACGAGCTGCAACTGGTGACCGAAGAGACCTCGCACATCCTGATTCCGCCCGGCAAAGGCGGCTTCAAGCAGGCGACCATCCAGCTGCATTTCGCGTTCCAGTTCCAGGACAGCCCCAAGAAGAAGGCCGCCGACGCCAAGGCCGCGGCCGACAAGGCCGAGGTTGCCAGCGACGCGCCCGTGGACGACCGCGCCAAGTGGACCAAGGTGCTGTCGATGGCCGGGTCGCGCCTCAAACCGTTCGAGCGCAACGGCTTTATCGGCATCGGCTGCACGGGGCCGCTGTTCCGGCCGCAGTGCAAGCCCGAACTGCCGATGGTCACGACCGGCACCAAGGCGGCGGGGGGCGCGCGGCCCGAAGGTGCGCCGGGTCCAGCC
>VGRO01000190.1 GCA_016875335.1 Deltaproteobacteria bacterium
CGGTCCCGCAGGGACGCGCCCAAATGCATTCATGTGGTTAGCTGGCGACCACGCTATGCAGACCCGCGAGGCCGCTGGCGTCGATCACCAACCCGGCGGATTTTGAGCAAGCTTGAGCCTTGATTTGGAACCGCGCCCGCGATACACCGACGGTGCGACGTCTGGACGCGCTGGGCCGGATCATCGGCGAAACCCGAAACAACGCCGGCGGAGGGGCTGCGCCGACGGACGCGGACCTGCTGACGACCACGCTCGGCTACGACCTCGCCGGCAACCTGCTTTCGGTCGTCGACGCCCGCGGCTTCGTGTCGATGCAGGGCAGCTACGATCGGCAGGGCAACCTCGTGCGCGAGCAAAGCCCCGATTCCGGCGCGGTGGTGACGCTGCACGCCGCCGACGGACAGCCGTGCGCGCAGTGGACGGCCAACGGCTTTGGCGTCCAGCGAACGTACGACGCGCTGCGCCGGCCGGTGGCGACCGGGGTCAACCCGCCACCTACGGGCGGCGGACAACCATTCGTGGCCGAGCGCGTGGTGTACGGCGAGGACTTCGCGCTGGACGACGCCGTCGCCCACAACGCGCGCGGCCAAGCCGTGCTGCGCTACCACGGCGCTGGCCTGGACCAGAACTGGCACTACGACTTCGATGGCCGGCTGGTCACCCAGCGAACCTGGGTCTTGCCGGCCGCGAGCACCGGCAAGCCAGCGCCGGACTGGTCCGGCCTCGCCTTTGAGCAGGCACCGCTGGCATGGGCAACGCCGCCGGGCGCTGGCCAGCTTGCCGAACCCTACGTGACCAGTTTCGCCTACGACGCGCTGGACCGCGTCACGCAGACCACCACCGCCGACGGGACGGTGACGACGCGCAGCTACAACCTGCGCGGGCAACTCGCGGCGGTGACGCTGACCCCGCCGGACAAGGCCGCGCAAGCGGTGGTCAAGTCCGTCACCTACAACGCCCGAGGCCAGCGGCACGCGATGCAGTACGGCAACGGCACCAAGACGGCCTACGCCTACGACCCGCTGACCTTCCGGCTGGACAGCCAGCGCACGACCGGACCCACTGGCGCGGCGGTGCAGTTTCTGGTGTTCACCCACGACGCGGCGGGCAATGTCACCGCGCGGCGGGATCTGGCGCAGCCGACGATCTACTTCGGCAACGCCGCATCGCCGCCGGTCGCGACCTACACCTACGACGCGCTGTACCGGTTGGTCGCCGCCACCGGCCGCGAGTCGGCGCTTGCCTCCGAAACCGCGCCGCCGTTCGTGCTCGACCCAGGGCCGCTGCAGGTCAAGTCGCCGCTGAGCGACCAGCAAGTGCGGCCGTACCGGCAGGCGTACCAATACGACAAGGTCGGCAACCTGCTGCGTATGACCCACATCCCCGGCACGCCGAGCACGCCTGGCTGGGGGCGGACCTACGCCTACGAGGCCGGGTCGAGCCGCCTGCTGTCGACGGCCGTCGGCGACAATGCCGGCAGCTACCTCCACGATGCCGCCGGCAACCTCGTCGCGATGCCGCACCTGAACGGCGGCCAGCCCGGCGGGCTGGGCTGGGACTGGGCCGGCCGGCTGGCTTCGACCGGACTGACCGCGCAGCAAGCGGCGTACTACGACTACACCGCAGACGGCCAGCGCCGCCAGAAAGTGGCGGGGTTCGTGCTGGGCGGAGGTGGTTTCCAGGTGCAACGGCGGGTGGTGTACCTGCCCGGTGGGCTGGAGATTGTCGAGAAGCTCGACGCCAACGCGGGCGTGGTCGCAGCATGGCAGACGGTGGCGGTCGACGACGGGCAGAGCTGCCTGCTGCGGGCGGAAACGCAGACGGCCGGGGTCTTGCCCAACGTGCAGTTTCCTGTGCTGCGGTACCAGGTGCAGGACCAGGTCGGATCGGTGGCGATCGAGCTGACCGGCGAAGGCGACGTGCTGGGTGTCGAGGAGTTCTACCCGTACGGGGACACGGCGTACTGGAGCCAGGCCGGCGCCGCTGGGTTTTCGCGCAAGCGGTATCGGTTCAACGGCAAGGAGAAGGACGAGGAGAGCGGGCTGTACTACTACGGCGCGCGGTACTACGCAGCCTCGCTGGGGCGATGGACAGCGTGTGATCCGGCGCCGGCCGTGGGGGTTAGTCCGTTTGAGTTTTGTTCGGGGAATCCGGGGAGCAAGGTCGATCCGGACGGACGCGAGGCGGACTGGATCGACGTGCCCGCGCCAGATAAGCGCGTGCAGGCTGCCCAGCAACAATTTGGGATGGGTATCGTCCGCGGGCTTTTCGACCTGGGCGTTGCCAGTGTCAAGGGCGCCGCCGCGACCATATCCCCGGTTGCAGCCGCATTCCGTACCGTGAACACAGTGAACGAAATGACGACCGCGTACCGGGAAGGTGGCGGTGGGTTTTCTGGGCTGATCGCGGCCGTCAACGTCGTCAATCCAGTTGCCCAAGTGGCGGAGTCGGCTTTCCGTGCGTGGTATGCGCCGACGCTTGAGTCGAGGGCCTACCACGCTACGCAAGCCGCAGTACAGGGAACTGCGGTGGTCGCGGGTGCGGCGGCGGTCGCCAAGTTGGCCGTCGGCGCGAAGGCGCCTCGGGTTGGGGATGTGCCGCCAACCACCGGCGGTGGCGGGAGCGCTGGAAACGCGGTAGATTTGGCGGCCGGTGAGGCGGTGGCCTCAAAGGGAGCAGGCTTCCGGTCGTTCGATGCGTTCAAGAGGGCGCAAGGCCCGGCTGGGCCAGGGATGCACTGGCACCACGTCGTCGAGCAGACACCTGGAAACCTGGGGCGGTTCGGGGCCGAGACCGTCCACAACACCGGCAACTTGGTACGGGTTGATGCGGCTACGCACGGACGGATCAGCGCCTACTACTCGTCCAAGCAGCGGTTTACGGGCGACATGACCGTTCGGGAGTGGTTGTCCACGAAGTCGTTCCAGGAGCAGGCCGAGTTTGGCGCCCAGACCATGCGGAAGTTCGGAGTCGGACAATGACGGAGCGAGTGCGAGAACTCATCGCCACGTACCGAAGCAGTGCCGAGAAGCACGGTGAGGCCACTCGCAAGGGCGACTATCGGAAGGCGAACAAGCATCACGACATCTTGAACGACGCCCTCGTCGAGATCCGCAAGACCGGGAAGATCGGGGCGGCGGCTCTGATGGACTTGCTGACGGACGACGACGATTCCGTGCGCTGCTGGGCAGCGACGCATTGCCTTGTGGTGGAAGAGCCCGCAGCCCGGCGAGTGTTGCAACAGTTCGTCGATGACGGGGGCTTCCTCGCCATGGACGCAGAAATGGTACTGAAAGAATGGGACAAGGGCACCCTGAAGACCCCATAGGCTGACGCCCGCCCCGCCGGTCGGCCGCCGGTGCCCTCGGGCTGCGGGTGCCGGTGCCCTTCACGCTTTCCGTGCGGGTTGAACACGGTCCAAACGGCTCACCCGGCCACGTCGGCGAGGTATTCCAATCGGTTCCAGCACGTCGGCCCGAAACTCTGGCTCAGTACGCACCGTCGGCGGGTTGGTCTCCTCGATGCCGACAACGACATCACCTCTACGCACCTCGCTCCACGCCCGCGTCTCGACCACCGGCCACGGCCAGGACGTGGGCCTGCAACTCGACGAACTGCGAGCCGTCGCCCACCAGCACGGGTGGCATAGCGCCCCGCAACACATCGATGACAGCGTGAGCGGGGCGGTGCAGCCAACCGCCACCACGCGCACCTGACCACCGCGATCCACCTCGGCAGCCGAGCCGCCGTTCATCCTCGACGCGGGCTCGCCTGGGACAGGGCCGGCCGTCTGGCTTCGACCAGGCTGACCGCGCAGCAAGCGGCCTACTTCCACCGCGCAGCCGACGGCCAGCGCCGCCAGAAGGTAGCCGGGTTCGCGCAGGGCGGAGCTGGTTCCCACGTGCAGCGGCGGGTCGTGGACCTGCCTGGCGGGCTGGAGATCGTGGAGAAGCTCGACGCCAACGCGGGCGTGGTCGCAGCATGGCAGACGGTGGCGGTCGACGACGGGCAAAGCTGCCTGCTGCGCGCGGAAACACGAACCGCCCGGGTCTTGCCGAACGTGCAGTTTCCCATTCTGCGCTACCAGGTGCAGGACCAGGTCGGATCGCTGGCGATGGAGCTGACCCGCGAAGGCGATGGGCTCGGCGTCGAGGAGTTCTACCCGTACGGGGATACGGCGTACTGGAGCCAGACCGGCGCCGCTGGGTTTTCGCGCAAGCGGTATCGGTTCAACGGCAAAGAGAAGGACGAGGAGAGCGGGCTGTACTACTACGGCGCGCGGTATTACGCGGCCTGGCTGGGGCGGTGGACAGCGTGCGACCCCGCGCCGGCGGCGGGGGTCAGTCCGTTTGAGTTTTGCAGCGCGAACCCGCCGTCACGGCTTGACCCAGACGGAGCAAGAGACGAGACAGTTGTTGGCGTGCAGGCGTCCACGACCCTGCGGAGTACCGCTTGGCCGTTGGGCTTGCGGCGAGCCGAAAAGCGTGCAGAATTCGCCCTGCGCAAGCGCGCTGGGGCCGCTGAAGTCGATTGAGCAAAGGCACCGCCGCTTGTCAGCACTGGGGCCGACCACACGCCGTTGCTGCTTGCGTCGTCTTTTTCGGATGTGGCGCACGGGCGATTGGCGGTAGCGACACCGCGGTGCAACCCGATAGCGGCGACATCGCAGCCCAAGATTGTTCGGCTTGGCGCCGCGCGCCCGGGAACGAGTGCTGCCCTCCCGGCCAGTTTTACGACGACATGTCCGGCGCCTGCGCCGCCATCGGACCACCAGAATGTGCCTCGCAGGTGTTCTCGGCGCCTGCGGCCTGTATTCCCACCTATTGCCCGACGTCACCTGGCCAATGCGCGAGTCTGGACGCAAACCTGCAGTGCGCAACATGGCAGGCTGCGTGTGGGTCTGCGGCGGGTCCAGCGTGCCTTGCGGGCTGGTGGCGACCTGACGCGCAGGGCCCGTGCGTTGACGTCAGTCTGCCGGCAACGGCGTGCCCAGACGGCACCATGCGAGCGCCAAGTGGCACAGGTGGCTGTGTGCCTGTCGGCGCGGTCAAACCGTGTCCGCCTGGGTTCTTGCCCTTGGCCGACGCGCCGTCGCCGTCGCAAGTGGCTTCCGCTTGCGCACCCGATCTTGACCTATGCGGCATCGACCCGTTCGCCGCCGTCGTGGACGCGCCCGGCATTCGCTTTGTGGACGCTGCGGCAGCAGCTGGCGGCGACGGTACCCGCGCCAAACCGCACCGCACCCTCAAGGAGGGCTTGAAGACCGAACCGCTGGCGCACACCGTGGTTGTGGCGGCGGGCACCTACGCGGAATCGCGTCTGGTTGGCCGCTCCGTGACGATCCGCGGTCGCTGCGCGGCGCTCGTTCGCTTGCAGGGCATCGATGGTCAGGCGGCCATGTGGGTGGAGAGCGCCAGCACACCGGCAACCGTCCACCTCGTCGACGTCTCCGTCGGCGGGCCGGCTGAAGCGGTGGTCGTGGCGGGTGGCGCCGATGTTTGGTTGCAGCGCGTGCATTTGCTCGAGGCGCACGGAAGTGGCGTGCTCGTGCAACCGAAATTGACGGCCGACCAAGCGACGGCGCAGGTGCACATGCAAGACAGCGTCATTGCTGACATCGCAGCGGATCCGGCGTCTGGGTCGGCCGGGCACGGACTCGACATCGCAGAGGGCGCCACCGTCATCGCGCAGGGCCTGCGTGTCCACCAGGCGACGGACGCAGCAATTCGAGTGGCCGGTAAGGGCGCGTCTTTGACCCTGACGGGCGCCTACGTCGATTCGACCTCTGCAAATGCTAGTGGCGAACACGGCCACGGCATCCTGGTCATCGGGGGTGGCCGCGCCGACATCGCCGACACCACGGTTGCCCATGCCAGGGATGTCGCCGTTTTGGCTGTGGGCGGTGGCACCCATATTGCGGCGGCGCACCTTGCGGTCCAGGATACGCAGCCTCGCGGCGCCACAGGAGAATTCGGTTACGGCATCGAATTGCTTGGCGGCGCGACGGCCCAACTGTCCAGCACGCGCTTGTTGCGCAACCGCCACGTCGGACTGTCGGTCTGGGGTCCAGTCAGTAGCGCGGAGTTGGTCCATGTCGACGTCGAAGACACGTTGCCAATAGCGAACGGCAATTCGGGCCGAGGTGCACAAGTGGGCGAATTCGCATCCCTGCGGTGGCGCGACGGCCAACTGCGACGCAACAGCGAAATCGGGCTCGCCATCCACGGTGGGCAGGTGCAATTGACGGGCGTGGCAATCGCCCAAACACGGCCGCAAGCCCTTGCGCACGACCTGGGGCGCGGAATCGATGCTGCGGCGGGCGCTTCGCTGGTGGTGGTCGGCGGTGGCGTCGACAGCAACACCGACGTGGGCGTAGCGCTGTGGGACGCGACAACCGTGGCACACCTGATTGGCGTCGCCATCCGCAACACGGCGGTGCGCGAAATCGACAGCCAGAACGGTCACGGTGCCGTGGTTCGAAGCGGGGCCACGATCAAGACCTACGGGTGCGTCTTTGCCAAAAACCGCACCGCTGCGCTTGTCGCCTTTGAGGGCAGCGCAGTCTTGGATCGGACCGCCGTGGTAGCGACCCAAATGGCCGCCTACGCAGTCCCTGGCGAGGCAACGCCCCGACAATTGGCCGACGGCATCGTCGCCTTCAAGGCACCGTTCCTCGAGCTTCGCGACAGCCTGGTCGCAAGCCTTGCGCGCGCCGCGATCCTGGTCGACGGGGCCGCCAAGGTGACACTTGTCCGAACTGGCGCGACGCAAGCGGCATTTGGCCTTGCCGTGCAAAGCGCCCCAGCGCCCAAGGAGGACGCTTCGCTTTTCTGGAACAATGTCATCGCGAACCGGGCGCTGGAGCAGGGTCTATCTGTGCCGCCGCCACCGCAACCGGTCAAGTTGCCGTAGCGACTCGCGCGGGCGGTGTCCGCCGGCACCACCTGCGCTGCAGGCTGATTGACACGCTGGACGGCACGCCGGACGATACACCGCAGTCACGCGGGGCGCTGGCACCGTGACAACTCTTCCAGGGAGGACCACGAGATGGCAATGCAGGCGAAGCCGTCCGCCAAGGGCGGCAAGAAACCAGCCGCGAAGCCCGCGGCAAAAGCCCCGCCGAAGGCCAAGCCAAGGGCCGGTGGGTACGACGAGCAAAAGAAAGCCCAGCAGCCCAAACCCAAGGGCGCCGGCCATGGCTCGCAGCAGCAAGACGAGGACGAAGATGTCCTTTTCGGCGGCGACGGCGTCAAGACCGCAGAATCCGTGGCGCTCCCGGGCAAAGCCGGCGGCGCGAACTACCTTGCGTCTGGCGGAAAGAAAAGGCCAGAAGCAAAGACCGCCGCAGGTGGCCGCGAAAGCGGCGGCGGGACCATCGTGGGCAAGGAGTCCAAGCCCAAGGAACTCAACAAAGGGACAAAGCCTCCGGGCAGCAAGAAAAAAGGCAAGAAAGGCTGAGGCTTCCCGGCGATTTGGCAACAACTGGCGCTCGCACCGTGAACACTGCGGGCGCGCAGCGGCCACTGGGTCAGCAAGCCTCGCCGGACGATTCCGGGGTCAGGGACAGGGCGTGGGTCTGGGTCAGGCACGGGGTCACGCACACGCACAGCAAATGCACCCTGACTGATCGACAACGTCACCTTACAGGGTCGCCTGATAATGGCTGAATTGAGTCATCGGCAGAGCGGCAAGTCGCTGTTTTCATGGAATGATGCGACATGCAAATTGGGTCGCGCGCCTATTTGGGGCGACCCTGTTACAGGGTATATTCAAAATATGCCGGATGCGAGGGTCAGGACGCGCCCGGGAGGCGAGGCGCGACGCGGCGACCGACTGAGGCGTGCTTCGGGCACGCCCCAGGGAGGGAGCAAGGAGCAACAATGCATGCCGGGATGCATCCTGAGCCGCAGTCGGCGTTCTTTTGAATACACCCTCTTACCCGCACCATGTGCTTGCGCGGTGGGTGGCAAGCTCGCGTCTTTGCGAGCCGACTCGTCGCTCAGCGCTCGATGATCGATCGCGTCGTCTTGCCCAGGTCCCCTGGCCGCCTCACGCGGGCCCTCCTCGCCATGGCCGTCGCGCTCGGGCCGGCGTGCGCGCGCCTCGCGACTGACACCGCGCTGCGCGCCGACGTGCTGGAAAAGCCCCGCAAGGCGACGGTTTCGGTGGGCGAGCGCATCGCGGTGGACGGTCGGCGGACGGCCTTGCGCGTCGATGCCGAGACCTGGACCGAGAAGCGCTGCGCCGAAGAACTGCGGCAAAACGCCCGCGGTTGGCTGCGCACCTCCACACGCGCCGTAGGCCATTCGCTGGCGGCCGAGTGGCTTTTCGGCGGAGTCCTGACCGCGGCCGGTGTCGGGTTGACCGCTGCGGTCGCGCTGCACACGCCCGAAGCCGACGAAGCGCCGGCAGCCCAAACCTCGCGCTACCTGGCCACCGGCGCAGTCGGCGTCGTCGGCGTTGCCCTGCTGGTAGCGGCGACGGTGCAGACGGCGAGCCTGGGCGTCTCTGAGCGCGATCTCGGCGTCAAGGAGTTGGTCAAGCGCGTGCGCGAAACGGCGTGCGGTCGGTCGCCCCGCCCCCACGAGGCCCTGCGGCTGACGCTGTGCGACGGCAAGCAGCTGGAAGCGATCAGCGACGCGGCGGGTCGGGCCGTCTTCGCGCTGCCCGAGGACGTCGACGATCGCATCGCAAGCGAAGGGAGCGACCGGGCAATCCTGGAGGCGAGGTTCGACCCGCGAAGCCAGCGCGTGTTGCACCTGGCGGTCGCGGTCACGGACGCGGGGCGATGACCGTCCGTGCCGGGGCATCGCGTCCCGGAACGGCAGCGCGGCCGCGGCCCAGGGCCACGGACCACAGCGAACTCCACCGATGGACCTTGATCCCTGCGATCCGCTCGTTGCAGCCCCTCCCGAGCAGCCCCCGCAGGTTTAGCGCGCTGCCGCAAGCCCCTCGCCGCGCGGATCGGACACCGCCAGCCACTGATGCGTCCCGTCTGCGCCATGCTGCAACAGCACGGCCTGCACGTTGCACCACGCCGACTTGCGGGCCACGGCGTGACCGAACGCCTGCAACTGGCGCGCCATCGCGTCGCCCTGTGGGCCTGTTTCGATCCAAGCCTCATCGGGAAACGCCTGATGGTGCACCCGCGCCCCGCCGACCGCGTCCGCCAATGACCATCCCGTGTAGGCGACGCGGAAGATCACCTGGGTCACCGCTGTGGCAATGCGCGGCCCGCCAGGCGAACCGATCACCAACCACGGGCCCTGTGGATTGCTGGTCGGACCGCGCATCAGGATCGTCGGCGTCATCGACGACACCGGTCGCGCACCCGGCGTGGGCCGGTTGCCCAGCGACGCTGCGAGACCAAAGGCATTGCTGTCCCTGTCCGAGTAGCTGAAGTCGTCCATTTCGTTGTTGAGCAGCACACCGCTGTGTGGCGCGACGATGCCGCTGCCGAGCAGCAGGTTGACCGTGTGCGTCGAAGCTACGGCCAGCCCGTCGCCATCGACGACCGAGACGTGCGAGGTGTTGTCATGGGATTCCAAGCGCTTGCCGGTGGTCGCCGCGCGCAGGTCCGCTGACTTTCCTGCGCGGGTCGGGTCGAAGCCGTCGCGCAGCGCCGCGCGCGCAGCGGCCGGGTAGATGGCGTCCAACGTTGCGGGCGGCGCCTCGCTGTCGCTGGAATATGCCAGCCGCAACACAAACGACCGGCGCATCGCCTCGGCCAGCGCGTGGTGGGCAAGCGCAGGGTCCTGCGCATAGGTTCCGCCCGCCTTGGCCTGCCAGGGCCCGAACCACTCGGCCATCGCCAGAAGCTGAGCGCCGCCGGCGCTGGGTGGTGGCATGGTCAGCGCCAGGTGGCCGAACACTTCGCCGCGCAGGGGCTCGAGTTCACGCACGGCATAGCGCTGCAAGTCGGTCTCGGTCAGCTTGCCGCCGGCATCCTGCACGGCCCTCGCGATGTCCTGCGCCACCGGGCCGGCGTAGAACGCTCCAGGGCCCTGGCGGGCGATCGCGCGCAAGGTCGACGCCTTGCCGGGCCAGCGCAGCAGTTCGCCCGCGTGCAGCGGAATCCCGTTGCGCCCGAAGACCAGACGCGCAGCCCCATCGAGCGCAGGCCACATGACCTCGATCGCGCCTGCCAGTTGCGGCGTGACCTCGACCCCGGCCTCTGCGAGCGCCGCGGCAGGCTCGCACACCTCGGCCCAGGGTCGGCGTCCCCACCGCTGGTGCAACGTCCACAACCCGGCCACGTAGCCTGGAACGCCAACGGCGAGCCCATGGTGCTGGCTGCGCTCGGCGACCAGCCGGCCCGAGCCGTCCAGGTAGTCGGCCACCTGGGTCGCGGCGGGCGCCGTCTCGCGAAAGTCGAAGGCGCGCGCTGCGGCGCCGGGCGGAGCGACGACTGCGAACCCTCCGCCACCGATGCCCGTCGATTGCGGCGTCGCCACGCTCAGCACCAGGCTGGCTGCCACCACCGCATCGACCGCGGATCCGCCCTTGCGCAGGGCGGCTACCGCTGCGTGCGTTGCCGCCGGATGTGCCGTGGCCACGGCGAAATGTCCGCGCGGCGCAGCGGGCACGTAGCTGTGGCCGACCGCAATGCGGGCCTGGCGCGGCTCCGGCAGGTTGTCCTGCGCGGTGGAACGCCAACCCCCACACCCCGCAGCGAGAAGTGCAAGCGCCGCGGCGGCCCATCGCAGTGCGCGGCCGTCAACCGCCATGGCGCACCGTGATGAGCGTGGCGTACACGGCGAGCACCACGGCGACCACCCAGACGACCGCCGTGGCCGCCAGCAGTGCGCCGCTCGCCGGCAGGTCGTCCGGGTCCACGTCTGGGGGCCGCGTCGCGGGGGTCGCCAGGACCGGGGCGGCCGGGCGCGCTCGACCGGGCCGCTGCGGCTTGGTGGTGTCTTCGAGGTCCGCGTCGGCCATGGCCGGCATCGCCTTGGTGGGCTCGGCCGAGGCCATGGCGTCGAACGACTGGGCGAGGCCGAGGCGGCGGGCCATCTCGTCCGCGTCCAACTCGCGCGTGGACTCTTCGGGTGCCGATGGCACCGGGGGCGCAGGGGCCGCGGCGGGCGCCGGCCTGGGCGTCGGCGGCTTG
>VGRO01000191.1 GCA_016875335.1 Deltaproteobacteria bacterium
CGGCGATTTCCAGGGTCCACTGTGTGGCGGTGTCGCGGCGCAGGCGTGCGTGCCGCGTCGGGTCGGCCTTGTCGCCGGACTCGATGGTCAGCAGGTCGCCGCGGGCGCGCACGCGCAGGTGGCCGGTCTTGGGTTGGCAGGTGTTGACCGTGCAAGCGGCGTCTCCGGCCGTGGGGCAGACCACGACGGTCGCCGGGTTGGGCGCGCAGTGGCCGGTGGCCTTGTTGCAGAAGGGTACGCCGTTGCACAGGTCGCCGTCGTCCTTGCTCGCGCAGTCGGCGTCGCTCTGGCAGGTGCAGGTGTTGGCGCTGGCGGTGCAGGCGCCTTTGGCGCAGGCGTCGCCGCTGGAACACGGGTTGCCGTCGTCGCAGGGGGTTTTGTCCGGCGCGGCGACCATGCCGCACTTGCCGGTCTTCTTGTCACAGGTGTTCTTGGTGCACACGGTGTCGTCGACGACCGGGCACACCACCACCGTCACCGGGTTCAGTTGGCATTTCTTGGCGGCTTTGTTGCAGAACCACGTCCCGGCACACAGGTCGGCGCCGTTGAACTTGGCGCAGTCGGCGTTGCTGGCGCAGCAGGTGTTTTCGCCGCCCTTGCAGGCACCGGCCGCGCACACATCGCCTTGCGTGCACGCCACGCCGTCGTCGCACGGCGTGCCGTCGGGCTTGGCTGTCGTGTCGCATTTGCCAGTCTTGGCATTGCACGCGACGGCCTCGCAGGCGTTGGCGGCGGCGGCGCAACTGACCAGGGTCGCGGGGTTGATTTTGCACACGAACGGGGCCGCGGTCTTGTCGCAGTACAGCGTGCCGTTGCACAGGTCGCCGTCCACCTTGGGCGCGCAGTCGCCGTCGGCCTGGCAGGCGCAGGTGTTGGGGCCGGAGACGCAGGCGCCCGCCTGGCAGGTGTCGGCGGTGCACGGGTTGCCGTCGTCGCAGGGGGTGCCATTGGGTTTGTCGGCGCACAGGTCCTGGGGCACGTCGACGGTTTCGGGCTGGGCTTCCACGGGTTGTGCGGCGTCCGGCGGCGGCTCGTCCAAAGGGTTGTCGGGCACTGCGGCAGCGTCGGCGGCGTCTGCTGCCGCTCCCGTTTCCGCCGCGGCGTCCGGGTCGCCCTGCACGTCGGCGGCACCCGCGGTTTCGGCGACGGCGGCATCCAGGCTGGTGGACACGGCAGGGTCGTCGCCGCAGGCCATGGCCGTCAGGGCCAGCCCGCAGGCGATCGTCAGGAGTGGGCGCTGTCGCATGGCTTTTCCGTCCGCGGCCGCTTGGGCGATCCCTGGCGGCCATGGTGCGCAACGACGGCCAAAACGGCAAGCGGTACCGAAGGCTCGGCGGCGTTGTCAGCGGTGCCGGCCGATGAGGGCCAGCAGGCGCTCGCGGGTGGCGACGATGAGCTTGTCGTCCTGGGCCGCCAACGCCGCCCGAAAGTGGGCAATCGACTCGCCCAAGTGCGCCCGTTCGGCCCCGATCAACGCCATGTACAGCGCGTCGGCGCGGCTGAGCGCCGTGACATTGGGCAGCGCCTCCTGCGGGTGGAACTTGAGCCGTGCCATCGCCGCCCGCGCCTCGTCGATTTGTGCCGCGGTCAGGCGGCCCGGCGACTGCTCCAACACCAACTGGGCCTTCTTGCCCGTGGCGCGAACCGTGGTTTCGACTTCGAGGATGCCATTGAGATCGTAGGTGAAGCGAATGTCGACGCCCTGATCGCCGCTGGGCGCCGCAGGAATGTCCTTGACCGCGTATTCTCCGAGCTTGGTGTTGTGCGCCGCCATCGGGTGCTCGCCCTGGTACACATCGACGGTGATGGTGGTCTGGTCGTCGTGCGAGGTGACGAACGGCTTGCTGCGGCTGCACGGAATGACCGTGCCGCGCTCGATGATCGGCACGAACACGCCGGTGATCTCCAGCGGCCCCATGCGGCTCATGCTCGACGTGCCGAGCGAAAAGGGCGCGACGTCGGTGACCACCAGGTCGTCGACCGCCGCGTCGCCCTGCTTGAGCGCCGCCTGCACCGCCGCGCCCATCGCCACCGCCTCGTCGGGCGGCAGTTTGCGCAGCGGCAGGCGCCCGAAAAGCTGGCTCGCCAGCCGACCGACGCACGGCAGCCGCGTCGATCCGCCGACCAGCAGCACCTCGTCGATGTGCGCGGGCTTGAGGCCGGCGTCGCGCAGCGCCCGCAGCACGATGGTGCGGATGCGGTCGATCAGCGGCGCCCACTCGGCCTCGGCTTCGGCGCGCGTCACCGGCAGTTCCAGCGACACGGTCTTGCCGGCGACGGCGAATTCGAACAGGGCGATCTGCGCCTTGTCGTGCTCGCTCAACTGTTTCTTGGCCATCTCGGCCGACTGGCGCAACCGCGCCCACGCCTTGGCGTCCTTGATCGCGTCCACCTGGTGCAACGCCTGGATCTGCGCCGCAAACCGCTTGCCCAGGGCCTCGTCGAAGTCGTCGCCGCCCAACCGCGAGTCGCCCGCGCTGGCCTGGACTTCGATGACGCCCTCCATGATCTCCAGGATCGTCACGTCGAAGGTGCCGCCCCCCAAGTCCAGGACCGCCGCGCGCAGTTCGCGGTTGCGCTCGTGCAACCCGTAGGCCATGGCCGCGGCCGTGGGTTCATGGATGATGCGTTCGACCACCAAGCCGGCGATGCGGCCGGCGGCGCGGGTGGCCTGGCGCTGGGCGTCGCCAAAGTAGGCGGGCACGGTGACCACGGCCTCGTCGACGGTCTGGCCCAGCGCCTTCTCGGCGTCGAGCTTGAGCGCGCGCAGCACCAACGCCGAAAGGTCCTGGGGCGTGAACTTCTTGCCAGCCAGCTCATAGACCTTGTCGGACCCCATGTCGCGTTTGAACGACATCGCCGACCGGTCGGGATGGGTCACCGCCCGCGCCCGCGCCGCCGCGCCGACCAGCACCCGACCCTCGTCGTCCAGGCTCACTGCGCTCGGCGTCAGTAGTTCGCCCAATGCGTTGGGCAGCACCACGGGCTTGCCGTCTTGCAACACGGCGACCAGCGAATATGTGGTGCCAAGGTCGATGCCAAGGATCGGTTTGGTCGTCATTTTCCGCTCTTCTTGGTGGGCAGGGCTGACCGGCATGCTTGTACGGCCGCGACGATGCCGCAACCCGGTTCGCCCTCGTTCGGCCGCAGCGGCGCAGCAGTGTCGGCAGCGTCGGCGTCGCCAGCCAGCGCCCGCACCAGCGTCGCGGTCTCCCAGGCGGCCCGCGCGCATTGGCGGGCGCGCAGCGCTTGGGCGACCTTGCGGCCCTGGGCGCGCACGACCGCGGCCGTTGCGGGGTCGGCGAAAAGGGCGAGCGCGTCGGCGTGTTTGCGCACATGGCGGGCCGCCGATTCGCCGCCAGCCGGCGCAGTTCCGCACGCCGCAGGTAGGTCGCTCGGCCAGCCGGGTTCCGCGCGCCAGGGCAGCAGGGCGGGGGTGGGCAGCGGCGGCGGCAACGGGGCCAGCGGATGGCGCAGCGAGAGGTCTGCGACCGCCACCGGCGTCGGCGGCACGGCGAGATCGCCCAACAGGCGCGCGCGGTCGAGGCGGTCGAACGGGTCCTTCGGCTTCCAGTCGAACACCGGCGCGGGCGCTGGTTTGAGTCGATCGAACACGATCGTTCGGGCAAAGGTAGCGGCAACCGAGCCCAAGACGATGAGGACCCAGAGGTTGCCCGCCAACGTCGACTTGGGTGGCGGCGGCACCGGCAGGCGCCACGGTTGGGTGGGCGTGGACAACGGCAGCGCCACCTGCCCCGGCCGCCGTTGGTCCCAGCCCTTCTGCAAGGCTGCCACCAACGTCTGGGCCGCCACAGGGCAGTGCATGCGCAACATCAAGAGCGCCACGGGCACGCGGTCCAGGTGGTCGTCGAGCCAGCGGTCCACCACCGGTTGCAGATCCGCCTTGGACAGGTGCTCCGCCTGCAACAGCAGCGCGAACACCGGTCGCTGCAGGCTGCGCGCCGCCAGGGCCGTCTCGCGCGTCACGTGCCAGCGCAACATCGCCTCGGTGCTGCGAAACACCTTGAGTTCGCCGCCGTGGGCGTCGATCCAGCCGGCGAGCGCCCGCGCCAGGCGTTCAGCACTTGGCCGATGGCCCTGCTGCAAGAGGTCGGCGACGGTGCGCACGCACCGATCCACCTGCGGCCGCGGCGCATCGGGCAGGTCGCGCGCGATGTCCAGCGCCCGGGCCAGGTCGTGGGTCTCGACCACCGGCCGGTCGGCCACGCCGCGCTCGAACACCCGCCGCAGGTGGGCCTTGTCGACCTTGGGCTGCTGGCTGGGGCCGGGATCGCCCGGCGGCGCGCCATGGGGAAACGGCGCGAGTTCGGGCAGTGGCTCGGGTGGCGGGTCGACGTGCACAGCGGCGACCGGCTGCGGCGCGGCTGCGACAGGCGCGGGCTCCGCCGGCGGCACCGCTGCGTCCAGTTCCTCCAGCAGGGCATCGAGATCGATGGGCGGACAGTGCCGGTCCTCGCCGCGCTCCAGGCGATCTGGGTCGTCGTCCTCTGCGCCATCCGCGGCGGCGGTGTGGCCAAACACCCACGGCCGGTCCCGCAGCGCCTCGTCCACGGCCTCCCACGCCGCGCGCGTCCGCTGGAAGCCCTCGGGATCGCGCTCGGGCTTGCACGCCTTGACCCGCCGCAAGTAGGCCCGCCGCGCGGTATCGCGGTCGAACCGTTCGGGCAGGCCCAGGTGCGTGCGCGCGGCGTACAGGTCCATGGGGGGGCAGCGTAGCGCCAAACGGGCGGGTTGGCACGGGGGTGTGCGACGCGCCGGCACCAGCGACGGTGCATGGGACCGCGACTGCGGCGTTGACCGCGGGTCCGCGGCCTGGAGCCTGCCCGGCGGCCGCCGCTTCGCGCGGGCGCGGTCGTCTGGAGGCGACGCGGCGGGACAGCGTTGTCGCGGTAGGCGATCTACCGGTGCCCGCGCAGCGCCCGCGCCATCACGCTGGCCTTGGCCTTCATCCGTTCGCGTTCGACCGGGTCGGCCCAGCGCGCCTGGTAGTTGGGCTGCAGGGCGGCGATCGGGTCGAAAAAGTAGAACTGCTTTTCGGGATCGACGTTGGGGCTCGAAAACACCGCGATGCCCGAATCGCGGTCATAGAAATCGTAGCTGTGCGCGTCGCGCTTGCCGCCGCCGCCGAGCGTGTCGACCACGAACGTCGGGGTGTTGAAGCCTGCCGTCACCCCGCGCACCGCCTTTTCGAGGTCGATGGCTTTTTGCAGGGTCGTGCGCAGGTCCTCGACGCCCTTGACCAGATCGTGGACATAGACGTAGTACGGATGCACGCCGACGGCGCCGAGCCGCTTGACCAGCAGCTTGCAGGTGTCGACGTTGTCGTTGACGCGGTACTGCAGCACGCTCTGGTTGCGGATGTGCACGCCGAACTCGGCCAAAAGGCCCAGGGCATCGCGGGTGATCCAGGTGATCTCGCGCGGGTGGTTGAAATGCGTGTGCAGGACCACGTCCTTGCGCAACTGCCGGCCGATGGCGACGACGTCGCACAGCGCTCGCGTCCACTCCTGGTCGGTCAGCAGTTTTTGCGGCATCACCGCCGGTCCTTTGGTGGCAAAGCGGATGCGACGGATGTTCGGCAGGTGCAGCAGGCGCTCGCCGAGCATGCGGATGTGCCGCGCCGGCAGGTTGTAGACGTCGCCGCCCGACAGCACGATGTCTTCCAGTTCGGGCCGGGTGGCGATGTAGGCCAGGATCTGGTCCCACCGCGCCGTATCGGCGTTCAGGTGGACCTTGTCGACCAGTTCTGTGTCCAGGCCAACCGCATAGCTGCGCGTGCAGAAGCGGCAATAGACCGGACACGTGTCCAGGGCCAGGAAAAGCGCCTTGTCCGGGTAGCGATGGGTCAGGCCGGGGACCGGCGCATCCTCTTGTTCATGCAGCGAATCGAGCGTCAACTCGGGGTGGTCGGCCTGCAACTGCGACCCGAGCGGGATGAACTGGCGACGCAGCGGATCCTGGTAAGGGTCGGACCAGTCGATGAGGCTCAGCAGGTACGGCGTCACCCGCACCGACATGGGCGATCGACCAAAACCGCGGGCGGCATCTTGGACGAACTCGGCCGGGGCCACGCCCTGGATGGCCGCCAGCAGTTTCTCAGGGCTGGTGATGCTGTGGCGGCCCTGCCAGCGAAAATCGAGGAAGGTGGCAGTGTCGACCTCGGCATAGGCCGGGATGCGCTGCCAGAAAAGCCCCTCGTCAAACGCGCTGTGGCGCAGCGCAGAGGCGGCAACGGGCGGCTTGACGTGGCGACCGGGCAGCGGCTTGAACGGCTGGATTTCGGGCAAGGGGTCAGAGGCAGGCTGCGGGGCAGAGATGCGCCCGACCGTTGCAATCGACAAGGTCTGGTTGGGTGCGGCGGATTCAGACATCGGTGGACTCCTCAACGACGATCCCCCCGAAGCCAACCCCCCGATGGCAAAGGCCGCTTTCGGCGACCGTTTGCCCGTTCAGTGTACCACCGGCGCCGCGGCCGCGCCAAGCACCAACTGACCCAATTCGGCCAACTGCGCCACATGGTGCAGGTCGCCCTCGCGCTGCGGCACCGCCACGCACAGCCCACCCGGCCCGGCCAGTTGTCGCAGGGCCTTGAGGTGCTGGGCGTCGGCGTGCGCGAGATGGCGCAGGCGGTCGGCGGCCAGGTGCAACTGCGCCGCCCAGGCTGACGCGTCCGCGTCCGGGGTTCCGCCCTCCAGGAGCGCTGCCCGCAACTGCGCCTCGTCGGCCGGGGCACGCAGTTCGTCGGGCAGATGCAACACGCGGTTGACCACGAAGCCGGTGGTGCCGATGCCGTGGTTGTGCAGTACGTGGTGCAGGTGGCGCGCTTCGCGCAGGCTGGTTTCGCCCGGGGCCGTCACCACCACGAAGTGGGTGTCGTCGGCGCGCAACAACGCGTCGGTGGCCAGCGCCCGGTCGCGCAGCCGCGGCAACACCTCTTGGAAGGCCACGAAAAACTGCGCCACGTCGGGCAACGTCTCCGCGCCGAAGAGCCGGCCGAGCACCGACATCGCCACCGAACCGCCGGTGCCGAGCAGGCCCGACAACCCGCCCGCCTTCTTGCCCGGCATCGGCACTTTGGCGAACCACTTGAGCACGCGGTCGTTGATGAAGCTGGCAAGCGTGTGGCCGGCGCGCAGGAAGTCCAGGGCGTTGTGCATGGGCGGGGTATCGAGCACCAGCACATCGTATTGGCCGCGCTGGTGCAGTTCACACAGCAGTTCCAGGGCCATGTAGTCGGGCGAGGCCTGCAGGGTCGGCAGGAATGCCTTGTAGATGCGGTTGTGGATGACCTCGTCGCGGCGGCTTGGGTCGGGCAACAGGCGCTCGACCATGGCGATGGCCCCACTGCTCGGGTCGAGCATCATGGCGTGCAGCGAGCCGTTGCCTGCCTCGGGCGGATCGGGCAGCAGGTGGCGCAGGCGCGGCAGCACTTCGTGGGCGACGTTGGGCTCCAACCGCTGGTCGGGACCGTCGTCGGTCGGCAAGCCCAGGGCCTGCAACAGGCGCCGCGCCGGGTCGATGGTCAACACCAGCACGCGCTTGCCTTGCAGCGCATACGCGAGGGCCAGCGCCGCACTGGTGGTGGTCTTGCCCACCCCGCCGGAACCCGCCAGCACCACGAGCCCGGCCCGCGGAAGGTCGACCGCCAGCCGCACCGCATGCTTCATGCCGGCACCGCGTCCTGGGCCAGCAGGCGGGCGATTTCGTCGATCTGGGGCAGCGGAAGGTCGCGGCGAAACAGGAACGGCACCTGCACCACGCGGCCCTGGGCGGCGTCGTTCAGGCGCGGCAGCAGCGCCAGGGCCCGCTGCCGGCGCTCTTGCAGCCAGCGCGCGGCCCACAGCGCCCCTTGCAACCCGGTCGGCCCGCCGTGGCCGGTCTGGGCGTCGAGCGGCCCCGCATCGACCGACGGCGCGACGCCATTGAGGACCAGCGCCGCCGGCAGCACGCCGTGGGCCTTGTGCAGGATCGCTTGCAACTCCAGGGTTTCGACCACGGGCATGTCTTCGGGCAATGTCACCAGGACCAGGCCGGCCCGATTCGGGTCGAGCAGCAATTCCCGCATGCCGGTGGCATAGGTGTGCACCGGCCCCGACCGGAACGCCTGCTGCAGCGTCCGCGGAATCTGGTACATGCCCTGCACGAAGCCGCTCGTCGGCAGGTCGCAGATCGCCAGGTCCCAGGTGCGGTCGCCGCGCGGGCCGTGCAATTGCAGCATGTGCCACACTTGGTACAGCACCAGGATCGGCTTGATGGCCGGCACGGCCTGAAAGAACGACTCAACCGCCTTGTTGCGCAGCGCGAGGTTGACCAGGGTCTCGACCTTGAGCTGCTGCACCGCGAAAAAGCGCAGGCTGTCCATGACGTCCAGCGCCATCACGTCCAGGTTGGCGGCCACCCGCTGCGGATGCGGCCCGACGTGGCGCACGCCAAAAAGCGGTCCAGCGCGCGACACCGATTCCAACTCGACCAGCAGCACCCGCTTGCCTTGCTGGCTCGCGTGCCGCGCCAGGGCCTGGGCCAGGGTCGACTTGCCGACGCCCCCCTTGCCAGTGACCAGCAGCAGTTCGCGCTGCAGCAGTTCGGCGCACACCTGCCCCTGTGGCAGCGGCACTGGCGGGCCAGGGCGCGATGCGGGCGAGTTGTGCGCGGGGTGCGCGGCCATGGCCGGCAGCATAGCCGGTTGGGGGCACAGCGCAACGGGCGGCCGGGCGCGGTCACGCTCCGCTGAAAAGCAGATCCAACGCCGCCAGGATGTCGGCGCGGCGGTCGGCGAGGCCAAGCTTTACGCAAGGCATGCGCATCCCCCAGGTGCCTCAACCGCCGCCGCCGAACCCGCCGCTGCTCAGGTACGACTTGATAAGGCCGCACAGCGGCGAATCAGGGCAGCACACCGGATCGGTAATCAGGTCGGGCGCCTGCTTCTTCCACTGACCGGGGTTGATGCACATCCGGTAGCCCTTGCTCGGGTAGTAATACGCCCAAAAGAAGCACATCTCCTGGTTCGCGGACTCGCCAAAGCCAATGTTCTTGGTCGTCGGGTTGTACCACGAGCAGCGGTACTGGAACCCCTGGCCGGCCTTGAACTGCAGCGGCGGGTCGTACACCGCCATCGGCGCCTCGGCCCAGTCGAACGGTTTGTCCTTGGGCGGGTACACCAGCGGCGCATCGGTCTGGGTGCCGCCCTGGGCGAGCGCGATCTGCACGTCGGTGCCGTACTGGTGGGTGTGGCCGGTGGTGGCGAACACGTGGGTGCCCGCCCACACGTCGATGAAGTTCCAAGGTGTCGTCGTCGACTTGCCGGGCTTGAGCGAAAAGTCGGGCGTGCCGTAGAAGAGCATGTCGGCTTCGTGGACGACCTTGTCCTTGGGCAGGGTCGAAAACGAGATATCGGCCCCGGTCTCGATGGGGTCCTTGTAGTAGTTCAGATAGTGGGCCTCGATGCGGATCATCTGCTTGGCGGCGAACTTGAACGCCACGCCCTTGGGCAGCGACAGGGTCTCTTGCGCCACCTGACTGATCATCAGCGGCACGTTGCCGCCGGCCAGCGTTTCGGTAAAGGGCGTGCACTTCTTGGGCTCGGGTTGCTCGATGGTAGCGTCGCTGCGGTAGACGATGAGGTGGTGCGACCCCTTGGCCAGCTTGGTGTGGATCTGGTGCACCCAGACGTCCACCTCGTTGTCCAGGCGCTTGAGGATGCAGCGCGTGGTCTCTTCCTTGGGCGCCATGGTCCAGGGCGTCAGGCCCAGTTTCAACTCCGCGGGATAGGGCTTGGGCGGGTCGGCGTCGGCCGGCTCAACCTGGTCCAACGCACCCCCATCGGGGTCGGCCGCGAGGTCTGCGACGGCGTCGCCCGGTACGCTGGCGGCTTCCGCTCCCACGGCGTCTGCGCGCTGTCCGCCCGCCTCGGTGTCTGCTGCGGCCGCGGCATCGGTCCCTGCCACCCCATCGGCCGCCACCGCGACATCGGCGGTCGCCGCCGCGCTGCCGCCGTCGCATGCCCACCCCGCCAGCGCAAACGCCAGCGCTCCTGCCCACCTGCCCATGGCTGCCCCACAAATGGCGCGCGGCCCCGGCGCGCGGCCGGCAAGCATCGCGATTTCGAGGGCGGCGTCAAGGACGTTGTGGCATGGCCGCCCCAGGGCGGTTGGGCCGGTCTTGTGGACATGGGCCGCCCGGCGACTGTTGCCAAGCGGTGGACGCCGCGCTACGGTGCAACCGGCAGCCAACGCCCTTCGGAATACCACCATGCGCCTCCCCTCTGCCGTGGCCGGCCTCGCAGTCCTCGCCATCGCCCCGGCTGCCCGTGCCAGCAACTGCGAATCGATCGGCGACAGCGACGCCCGCAACCACTGTCGCGCCGTGGCCAAGAAGGACAAGGGCGCATGCGAGTCGATCAAGGACAGCGACCGCCGCAACCTGTGCCGGGCCGAGGCGAGCGGCAACAAGAGCCACTGCGAATCGATCCGCGACAGCGACAAGCGCAACCATTGTCGCGGCGTGGCGGGCGGCAAGAGCGGTGCCGGATCGTGCGAGTCGATCTCGGACAGCGACAAGCGCAACCACTGCCGGGCCGTAGCGCGCAAAGACAAGGGTCCGTGCGAGTCGATCCGCGACAGCGACGCCCGCAACTACTGCCGGGCGGTGGCCGGTGGCAACAAGTCGCCCTGCGAGTCGATCAAGGACGGCAACCTGCGCAACCGCTGCCGGGCCGAGGCGCGGTAGGCGCGCGCCATCGGTTCAAAACGAACAAGCCGCAAGCTCCGCCGCGCAGTATTGCTCAATGCACGCCGCGCAGTTGGGCGAACCGGTGTTGGCGCACCAATTGCCGCACTTGCCGTCGCGGCAGTCGATGAAGGCGTCGACCGCCGCCTGGGCCGCCGCGGTGCCGGCCGCCTTGCACGCTTTGGCGCAGGTGATGTCGCCCGCGCATTTGCCCTGGCACTGGGCGATTTGCAGGCAGGTGGTGTAGAGCGCCCCGGCCCCGGCGAAACACTTGTCCCAACTGGCCTTGCACGCCTGCTGCGCGCACTGCAACTGTGCGTCGCCGGCCAGGCCCGCGCACAGGTT
>VGRO01000192.1 GCA_016875335.1 Deltaproteobacteria bacterium
GCGCAAACCTGTCACCCTGAAGGTGCAGGTTTGCGCCGGTTTCCCCGGGAAACCTGAGTTAATTCGATCGCCAAGGATTCAGGACCTTTTTTTGGCGGTGGATCATGGACCCGCCGGCCGCCACCGGCGCTGAGCGCCGCCGCTTGCGTTGGCCGCCGTCAGCCGGCCGCAGTGCTGCCCCGCCCGGCAAAGCCGACGCCCCCGGGCGCTCGCAGCCGCAGCCACACCGCAACGCGTTGCGCCACCCGCTCCGGCTGCCGCGCCCAGCGAAAATGCACGGCATCGCCATGGCTTACGTCGAGCCCCGCGTCGAACTGCTCGCGCTCGATGGCGCAACCCGCCAACTTGCTGCACAAGAGGTCGGTTGCCTTGCCGGTCGTCAGGGTGTCGCCGAGCAACCCGAGTCCCAGCACCGGCACGGCCACCTGGCGCAGCGCGGCCTCGTAGTCGAAGGTTGGCCCCACCGGCGCATACACGCCCGTGCGAATCTGCCGCGACCAGTCGCGCACCAGGCGCCGCGGCTGGAGGCCACCGAAACCCAATCGGTGCCCAGGGAACCAACCGAGGGTCTGGGCGATCGCGTTGGCGAGCTGCGACTGCGCCAACACGCTGTATCGCTTGGGGAATGGAAAGCCGCGATGATCCACCGACCCGCTCGCCACCAACACCAGCGAGGCAAATGCCGCGGGGTCGCGCGCAAGCGCCAGCGCCAGCAGTTGGCCGCCGAGCGAGTGACCAATGGCGTGGATGCGGGCGGTCCCGAACCGCGCTGCCACGGCCGCCTGCGCCGCCGGAATGTCTTGGCGGACCAACTCGTCGTAGCCAAAGTTGGCGCGCCGCGATGCGCGGATGGTGCTCGACCCGGTGCCGCGCAACTCCATGGCGGCGCAGCACACACCCAGGCCCGCGAGCGCCCGCAGGAACGGCTCGTAGTACTTGGCCGGCACGCCCATGGCCGGCACCAGCAGGGCGACCGGCCCGGGGCTTGGCGCCGCGCACAGCAGCACCTCGTGGGTGATTCCGTCGGCCGCGGTGACGGGCAGGGTTTCGATGTGGATGTCGCGCATCAAGACTTTGCCAGTTTCGGTGGGCGGCGCCGCCTGCTGGCGCTCTCGGCCTGAACCGCCGCAATACGGAAGCGCGTGATGGTGCGCACCAGGTCGAGTGGCAGCGGCCGGTCGTGCGGGAACTGCACCGACCCCTTGGCATGCGGGTAGGGCTGCAGCAGGTCGCGATGGGCCGCGATGCCATCGGCCCCGGGATAGAAGCCGACGTGGCGCGCAAAGCCAGCGAAGTGCACGAGGTGGCGGCCGTCCAGGTCGAAGGTCGGGATGCCGTAGCTCAGCGTCTCGATGGCTTGCGGCGCCTCGGCGGCGATGGTCTGGCGCACAGCCTGCAACCGTTCTTGCACCTCGGGTGGCTGTGCGGCGATGTGGGCGTCGATGGGGTTCACGGGGCCTGCCTCCGGTTGGCAATCGTCGGCCGGGCGCGCGCGTTCGTCAACGCGGCGGTCAGACGCAGGGTGTAGTTCCCAAAGTGGGGTCCAGCCAAGCCCGAATGGCGGCGAACTCGCGTCCGCACGAAACCGGCGAGCTGACCTTGAGGGCCTGGCGGGGCACGGCCATGCGGGGCCGTTGTTGGCTTGCGCGGACGGCGACGCGGCTGCGTGGGTCCCGCAGTACCACGGACATTGCGACCCAGCGAGGGCTTCAGGGTCAGCCGGCTGCGCCGGACAGGTGCTGGCCCAGGCCCAGGTGCAGGTGCAGCGTCTCGCGCAAGTACGCGGGGTTCGACCTGCCCGAGCACGCGCCACACCGCGGGCGGCAGTTTGCATCGTGGACGGCGTTCACGCCAACGGATTGACCACCCGAACCGCCTCAAACCGCACCCCGTCCTGCAGGTCTTCGCTCCACAGGGTGTCACAGCCGGAGGCAATGGCGGCGCGCACCACCAGCGCGTCCCGAAACCCGAGTCACGACCGCGGCCCGTCGTAGGCGTCATCCCGGCGAAAGCGTTGCCCGTATCGTCCGCTGGCCTGCTCGCAAATCCGCTGGAACTCCTCGGCATCCGCATCGCCTGCGGGCTTGCCCGCCAATCGCTCCAGCATCTCGCGGACAAGGTCGTTCAGGCTGCGACCCTGCCTGCGGGCGGCCTCGCGGGCTCGGCGGATGATTTCGTCGTCGGCGCTCAGGGTCAGGTTCATGCTGGCCTCCACGGAATCCGTGAGCACAGGATACGTGCGCACGCCGGGCCGTGAAAGTCGCGCATCCGCTGCGTCAGGATCGAGCGACGGGCGCCTGCTTCGCTGGCTCATCGAAGAGACGCGCTTGCACGCGGCGGCGCTCGGCGACGACACCCGCGCCCAAATGGTCACCTGGGTCAATGCGCTGACCGCCCCCATGCAAGCGGCGGGCTGGCCGCTGTCGGGCCGACGGGCGGTGATGCTGGTGCGCTGCGCCGTCGGCTGTACACCCCGGAGGGCGGCACCTGCCTCGAAGTGTACGAGGCGCTGCCAGTCGCCTTGCACGAAATCGCACTGCTTGCCGCCTTGGTCGTTGACGGTCCCAGCGCGGCGGCCGAGAATCCCGGTGGGCCACGCGGAACCGGGCGCCGCGCTGACCTGAACGAGGTGCGCGATGCGCAGCGACACGGCCAAGGCCGCCCTTTGCGCCTTGATGGCATGGCCGGCGTGCAGCCAGTCCTCCGGCGGCCCGACGACCGCCATCGCCACGATTGCCGACGCCGCGCCTGCGGACACCGACGCGGCGCTGGCCCCGCAAGACGCCGATGGAGCCGCGCCTCAAACGGCCGACGCGCTCGCCGAATCAAACCCGGCCGATTCGAAGCTGCCCGACACCGCCCTGCCCTCTGCGTGCACCGGCACGGCCGATGGCACCCCCTGCGACGACGGCGACCCCTGCACGCAAGGCACGCACTGCGTCGCCGGAACATGCAGCGCCGGCCAGCAGCTTTGTGCATGCCAGTCCGCCGCCGACTGCGCCAAACCCGGCGCGGACTTGTGCCTGGGCAAGCCATTCTGCGACCTCGCGGTGTTTCCGTACCAGTGCAAGCTGGCGGGCGGTCCCGTCGCTTGCCCCGCCACCGGCAACCCGTGCCAGAAGGCCGCCTGCAACCCGGCAACCGGCGCCTGCGAATCGCTGCAAGCCCCGGACGGCACGGCATGCCCAAGCCTCGACCCCTGCGCGGTCAACCCCGTTTGCCAGGCGGGCGCGTGCACGCCGCTGGCCAGCTAGTGCGCATGCGCCAAGGACGCCGATTGCGCGAAGCTCGACCCGGCCAACGCCTGTCTGGGCAAGCACTATTGCGACAAGGGTCAGTTCCCGTGGTCTTGCAAGCTCAATCCGGCGACAGTGGTGGCCTGCCCGCCCAGCGCCGACCCGTGCAAAGGGACGGCGTGCGACCCCAAGACCCTTGCTTGCGCGACGGCCGACGCCCCCGACGGCACTGCCTGCGACGACGGCAAGGTCACGACGGCGGGCGACATCTGCAAATCGGGCGTGTGCACCGCCGGCACCGACACCGCGCTTTGCGCCGCAGACATCGACTGCAAGGACGACGGCGACCTGTGCAACGGCGTGCCGTTCTGCAACAAGGCCAAGAAGACCTGCGAGGTCAACCCGGCGACAGTGGTGGTGTGCCCCTCGGCCGGCAACACGGCGTGCATCAAGAACACCTGCCAGAAACTGACCGGACTGTGCTTGCCCACGGCCGTCACCCCTGGCACGCCTTGCGAGGACGGCGAGGCATGCAGCGTCGGCGACATCTGCGTGGCGGGCGCGTGCAAAGCCGGGACCAACACGTGCCTGTGCAAGTCCGACGCCGAATGTGCAGGCAAGGACGACGGCAACCTGTGCAACGGCACGCTTTTCTGCAACTTGCAGTCCGGCGCGTGCCAATGGAACCCGGCGAGCGTGGTGACCTGCCCGACGGTCAACGACACTGCGTGCACCAAAGCCAAATGTGAGCCCAAGAGCGGCAAGTGCGAGCCTGCGCCGATGGCCGACAGCACGCCCTGCGACGACGGCAGCAAATGCACCGACGGCGACAACTGCCAGGGCGGCCAATGCGCGGCTGGCACCTTCATCTGCGCCTGTAAAGCCGACGCCGACTGCAAGGCCGAGGAGGACGGCGACCTGTGCAACGGCACGCTCTACTGCGACAAGGGCGCCACGCCCGCCAAATGCAAGGTCAACCCGGCGACGGTCATCACCTGCCCGAGTGGCGGCGACACCGCGTGCCTCAAGTCCACCTGCAACCAGGCCACCGGCAAATGCGGCCCAGCGCCCGTAGCGGATTTCACGCCTTGCGAGGACGGTCAGGCGTGCACCAAGAACGACGCCTGCCTGTTTGGCAAGTGCCAGCCCGGCGACTACGTGTGCGAGTGCAACACGGCGGTCGATTGTCAGAAGAAAGACGACGGCGACCTCTGCAACGGCACCTGGTACTGCGACAAGACCGGCACGGCGCCCGTGTGCGCCGAGAACCCGGCGAGCGTCGTGTTCTGCCCCAAGACCAACGACGGCGCGTGCGGCAAAAACACCTGCGACCCCAAGACCGGGCAGTGCGGTCTGAAACCGGCGGCCGACGGCACCGCGTGCAGCGACGGCAGCAAATGCACGCAAGTTGCGGCGTGCAAGGCGGGGGTGTGCAAGGCCACCGCCAGCGTCAGTTGCGACGACGGCGACATCTGTACCGCCGACAGTTGCGACCCGGCTGCTGGCTGCGTGCACAAGGGCGCCAACTGCGCCGACGGCAATCCGTGCTCGGTCGACAGTTGCGACCCCAAGACCGGCCAGTGCGCGTTTGCGACCGCGCCGCTCGAAGGCAAGGCCTGCAACGCCGACGACGACGGCTGCACGGTGGGCGACACCTGCCTCAAGGGCACCTGCAAGAAAGGCGTGGCGGTCCTGTGCAAGGTGGCCGTGGCGGCGTGCGAGCAAGTAGCGTGCAGTTCGAGCGGGCCGCAGTCCTTTGCCTGCGTGGTGTCGGCGGCGACCGATGGCCTGCCGTGCGAGGGCACCGACGCCTGCTTGCTCGGCGCGCAGTGCCAGGGCGGTGTGTGTGCAGCCGGAAAGCTGGAAAAGCTGTTCGTGCAGACCCATGCCGGGCCGGTGGGCACGTTGGAACTGCGCGCGGCGGCGCTGCATCCGGCGGGCGGACTGGTGGCGGTGGGTCGGCGACCGCTGCCGCTGCCCGGCCAGCCGACGGCGACGGCGTGGCACGTCGGCCGCGTGGATGCCGCGGGCGCAGTGACCTGGCAGGCGGCGTTGCCCGCTGGAACGCCGGAGACCGCAGTCGGCGCGGTGGGTGTGGACGTGCCCGACGACGGCCAGGTTGTAGTGGCGGGCACGCTGCGGCCCATCGCGGGTGAAGGGTTGCAGGCCCGCATCGTGCGGCTGGGCGCGGATGGCAACACGACCGTGTGGCAGCAAGACTACGGCATGACGGGCGCGGTGGACGACGCGGCCGCGGACCTTGCGCCGCACCCTGCCGGCGGCTGGCTGCTTGCCGGGTCCAAGACGACGGCAGCGGCGCCCGATGCCTGGCTGGTGCGCGTCGCCGACAGCGGCAAGCAATTGTGGCAGTGGCAGAGCAGCGCGGTCGGCGCCGACGCCCTGCGCTCGGTCGTCGTATTGCCTGGGGGCACCGCCCTGGGGGTGGGCCATGCCGAAGCCAAGCCGGGGGTGCGCAAGGGTCTGGCGGTCCGCGTCGATGCCCAAGGCAGCCCCTTGTGGCAGGTGGAACTCGGAGACGGCCCTTGGCAGGAACTTCACGGCGCGGCTGCGACCGGCGATGGCGCGCTGCTGGCCGGCACGCGCACCCAGGCCGGGGTGACGCAGTGGTGGTTGGTGCAGGTGGACCAGGCCGGCGCGGCGCAGTGGCAGCAGACCGGCACTGGCAGCCGCGAGGTGCGCGGCATCGCGGACCTGGGCGGCGGCGTGTGGGCACTCGCGGGGGCCTCGCTACAAGACCCGAAGAACACGCAACCGTGGCTGGCGGGTGTCGCTGGCGACGGGCACCTGCTGTGGGAGGCGACGTACGACGCAGGCGCCCCGGCCTCGCTGGCCGGCGTGCGCGCGACCCTGGACGGCGGCATCGGGGCGGTGGGCACCGCGGCCGTCTCTGGCAACAGCGTCGGCTTGGTCGTACGCAGCGATGCCTGGGGCCGCGCCGGCTGCAAGGCGTCGGGTACCTGCGCCGGCAAGAACGCGGCCGACTGCGACGACGGCAAGGCGTGCACCGACGACTGGTGCGAACCCAAGAAAGGCTGCACGCCGATCGGCAACAGCCAGTCGTGCAGCGACGGCGACGCCTGCACCGTGGGCGACTTGTGCAAACTCGGGGTCTGCGCGCCGGGCAAGGCCGCGGACTGCAACGACAAGGAGCCGTGCACGGCCGACAGCTGCGACAAGGTCAAGGGCTGCCAGCACCAGACGCTGCAAGGGCTGTGCGACGACGGCAATCCGTGCACCGAGGGCGAGGGTTGCCAAGCTGGCGTGTGCAAGGGCAAGCCCGCCGTGTGCGACGACGGCGACACGTGCACGAGCAACGGCTGCGATCCGGCCAAGGGCTGCGTATTTGCGGCGGACCCCAAAGCGTGCGACGACGGCAACGGCTGCACGGACGACACCTGCGCCAAGGCGGCCGGATGCAAACACGCGAACAACACGGCGGCCTGCGACGCGGGCAATCCGTGCACGTTGGGGGATGTGTGCGCGGTTGGGGCGTGCACGACCGGCGCAAAGGCCAAGCTGTTTGGCGTTTCGCCGCAGTCGCTCGGCGTCGACTCGGCGTACTACGCGGGGCAAGTGCCGGCCGTACTGCCGCGCGGCGACGGCGGGTCGGTGGTGGCGTACTACTCGCCCAAGACCAAGGCACTCGGTGCCGCTGTCGCCTCGCTGGCTCCAGACGGCACCAAGGAGTGGGTCACACCCATCGGCGGCGCCGGCGACAACGCGGTGGAAGCCCTCGCCGCAACGGGCAAAGGCGGGTGGATTGTCGCAGGCCGCACCACCACCGGCAGCGCAGGCGGCTACGACGGCCGTGCCACCCTGCTCGGCGCCAACGGGGCCAAGGTCTGGGACTACACCTATGGCGGCACCAACGATGACGAATTCTATGCCGTCGAGACGTTGGCCGACGGCACATTCGCCCTCGCCGGCCGCACCAAGACCGCGAGCAAAGGCGGCTGGGACGGCTGGCTGGTACGCGTCAGCGCAGACGGCGTGTGGATGGGCGAGTCGCGCTTCGGCGGCAGCGAGCACGACGAGCTGGTCGCAGTCGCCGCGGCCGCCGACGGCGACGTCGTCCTTGCCGGCGGCACCGGGAGCAGCGGCGCGGGCACGTACGACGGCTGGGTGGTGCGCGCCGACAAGGCCGGCTCGGCGGTCTGGAAGCACAGCTACGGCACCGTGGGCACCGATGTCCTCCTCGACATCGTGGCCCTGCCAGACGGCGACTTCGCGGTCGGCGGCAGGTGGAGCGATGGCACCGTCGGCAAGTGTTGGATCGCCCGCCTCGACGGCGCCGGACGGACGAGGTGGAACTGGCTGTCGCCCGGCACCCAAGGCCTGACCCACATCACACGGGTGCAGTCCCAACCCGACGGCACGATCGCGGCCCTCGGCACGCTCGGAGACGCAGCCACGGTGTTCCGGGTCGACTTCGCGGGACGCAACGCGACGTGGTCAAAGATGGAGGCGAACGCCCCGCAGCCGCACCACGGGTGGGCGACGGCCGATGGCGGATGGTGGATCGCCGGCAGCTCTGAAACGTTCGCTGTGGTGCGAACGGGCGCTTGGGGCCAATTCAACTGCGCCAGCGCGGGCAAGTGCGCGGGCCTCAGCCACGGGTCCTGCCAGGACCAGAACCCGTGCACGACGGGCACCTGTGAGCCGGCCAAAGGGTGCGTGCAAGCCACCAACACCGACCCCTGCGACGCGGGCGCGAGCTGCACGGCGGGGGACAAGTGTGGCGGTGGGGCGTGCCAACCGGGCGGCCCCAAGCTGTTCGACGCGGTGGCTCCCGGAACCGCGGAAACGGAGGAATTGCTCGGCACGACGCTCCTGCGCGACGGCAGCTTTGCGGTCGCCGGCCGCAAGTCCGCCTATCCCTGGTTGCTCAAACTGGACGTGATGGGTGCGCTCCTGTGGCAAACGCCCCTGCTGACGCCTGCGCACGGTTGGTGCGGCAGCGTCGCCGAGCTGGCCGATGGCCGGCTGGCCGTGGCGTGCACGGTCTCCGACTCGGGCGCCGCCTTCCTGTCGCTGGTGGACAGGCTCGGCGTTGCCATCACCAACGTCCAGCTCGGCCTTGTTCAATCTGAAAAAGGTGCCGCGGCGATGAAGCTCGTCACAGTGGGGGACGACGACCTCGTGATCGCCGCCGTCCAGCCGAGCACCGGCGCATTCGTGACGCGAACAACGGCCAACGGTGCCAAGGTGTGGTCCACAGCGTTTGGCCAGAACGGCGACGCGGCCACAGGACTCGCCGTGCTCAAAGGCGGCGATGTGGTGGTGGGCCTGCAGCTCGGCGGCAAGGTCAGTCTTGCGAGGCTGAACCCTGGTGGGGCCACCACCTGGCAGGTACCGCTGCTCGACGACGAGCCCGCCAATCTGAGTGCAGTGGTCGCCATGCCAGACGGCGGCGCAGCCGCAAGCGGCTGGCTGGATGTGTCCGGCAAGGGCACGCCTTTCGTTGCACGCGCTTCCGCGTCCGGCACCATCCTTTGGACCTGGAAAGGCAAGGTCACCGGGTACTCCGTCAACGCGCAAGCAGTTGCAGTGACCGCCGGCGGCATCGCGGTATCCGGCTCGACGCAAGCAGACACCACCCAGCAGTCCATCGACGGCTGGCTCGCCGGCCTGACCGTCGACGGCCACCTCATGTGGGAACGCAAGCTCGGCGGCAACGACCGGGACGTCCTGTACGGTCTGAACGCCCTGCCCGGAGGTGGACTGTTCGCTGTCGGCCATACCAAGTCCAAAGGCGCCGGCGGCTTCGACGGCTGGCTCATCCGCACCGACGCCTGGGGCCAACTGCCGTGCGCCGTCTCCGGCCCCTGCGCCAAGGCGGACTTCACCTCGTGCGACGATAGCGACGGCTGCACGCTCGACGTCTGCCTGCCGCTCGGCGGCTGCAAGCACGACCCGGTGGTCTGCGGCAACGGCAAGGAGTGCAAGGCTGGGGTTTGCGGACTGTAAGAACGGGCCAGGAAGTCATGCAAGAAAGCCGCGCGGTCAAAGCGACCCTCGCGCGAGCCTGCTGCCTCTTGCGGTATCGGTCGACGTCGAAAGATCGCAGATGCTCGTCGATGCTTCGCCTCTTGCACCTCCGCCCGCGCCGCCAGAACCGGCCTACCCTCCGTGCACCTTGATCATCGCCCAAGCCCGCGCGATCCAGCCGCGCGTGGTCTTGTCCGACTCCATTGAGAACGCCTCGCCGAGCACCGCTTCCAGCCCCGGCACCGGCGCGCCCCCGGCCAGGCCATTGGACGGCAACTCCAGCGAACCCGAGTAGTTGCCCTTGCCCAGGAGGTGCGCCAGGATGTTGCGCGTCTCGCCGTTGTCGCCGTCGAAGATGGCCTTGGCGTCCTTGACCAGGGCCGCGTCGCCCTGCCGCAGCGCCATGCCAATCAAGAGCGCGCGGGTCTGCCCGCCCAGGCCCTTGGTCGGCATCTTGGCGATGGCCTTCTTGGCGCCAGCCAGCACGCGGCCGCCCACCGCGGTGTCCTGGTAGGCTTGCAGCAGCATCGCGTGTTCGCGCGCCGGGTCCTCGTCCTTGCCGGTCAGCAGGCCAATGATCTGCTTCTCCGCGCCCTTGTCGCCGGTAAGCGCCAGCCCGACCAACGCCTGCTGGTGTGCCGGATTGCCAGGATTCTTGGCGTGCTCTTTGACCGCGGCTTGCCAGTCGGCCTTGGCGCCCGCATCGCCAAAAGCTGCGCCGGCGATGAGGTTGAAGGTTCCGTTGCCGGTGCTGGCGCGCTTGAGCCGTGCAGCGATGTCCGCCCCTTCGCCGACGCGCATCAGGTACCACGCACAGGTCATGCGTGCGCGCTCAATCTGGCGCTCGCCATTGCGGTCGGGCGCAAACGTCGCCTTGCACAGGTCCACCACAGACTTGTCCTTCCACACCCCGAGCAGCGCGGCCGCCGCCTCCAACGCGTCGTTGGTGTACTCGCCGGAACCGAACGCAGCCAGTTGCGCCACGAACGGCACCACCGACTTGTCGGCGTACCAGCCGAGCACGCGGATGATGAGCGCCCGCTCCATCTCGCCAGACTTTTGCCAGACCGCCTCGGGCTTGAGCGCGCCGACCAGCAGGTCCTTGTCGGCCGCGTCGCGGCGCAGTGCGACGATTTCCAGCGCCGGCTTGAACAGGCCGCAGCCCCACCCCGAGATGCACGCTTTGCTCTGCATCGACTGCGTATCGGTGCCCAAGACCAGGGCGTCCTTGATGAGCGCGGCCGGGTACGGCTTGCTCTTGGTCATGATGTCCTTGAAGAACTTGCTGTTCACTGCGCCGCGGGTGATCTTGTCGTCACCGAAGAGCCAGTCTTTGAGGTATCCGAACTCGCCCTTGCCGTCGCCGGCCTCTGCCCACCCTGGGTGGGGATCCGCGAAGGCGGCGGGCGCGTGGCCGAGCCATCCGGCAGTCGCGCAGGCCGCGGCCAGAATCGTGAAAAACGCGAAGCGCATCGAACGTCTCCTTTCTTGGGGCCGGCGGCGCCGACGCGGGCGCGGGACCGGTCTGCTTGTGGACCCGGCGCGTGGGGCCGGGCACGGGCGGTGTGCCACCTGGGGGCGCCCACCATGAGCGGCCTCGGGTGCGCGGATTGTAGCGCAAGGAAAGGCTGGCGCAAGGCGGGAGCAAGACCAGAATCCACCGCCCCGCGCCGGCCAGCCGCGGAGCGGCGGTGCCGGCGCCTTTTTTCGCCTCCACGCCGTGCCCGGCAGCGCCCGGCGGACCTTTTTTGCCCCCGGTTTTGCCGCCCC
>VGRO01000193.1 GCA_016875335.1 Deltaproteobacteria bacterium
GGCCGCGGCTGCGGCCGGACGCGGGGGTGAGCGCGCATGGGCGCGCGAGGGGGCTGCGAGCCCCCTTCACGCAACGAGCAGCTAGTAGGCGAAACCGATTGAGGAATTGTTGTGGCATCACGGCCCGTATCCCGGTGCGAATTTGGGGTTTCGCCTACTAGTTGCAGACGCCGACGAACTCGGGCACCGCCTTGCCGTCGGGTCCCAAGACTGGCTTGCAATCGCCGGCAGCGCAAGCGGGCGCCCCGCCGTTGGTGTGGCAGCGCGCCAGGCATTTCTTGCCCGACCCGGCGTCTGTACACAGCAGGCCGGGCTTGCAGGCGCCCTGGCTGGTGCATGCGCCGGCGACCCCGCCCGTGCCGGCTGCGACGCAGGTCTTGAGCCAGCCGGTCGGCGTGCAGGTCTGGCCCGCCGCACAGCCCTCGTCAGTCAACGGATTGCACGGGTCGCTGGGCTTGCAGGCCCCAAGGTTCTTCCCGACTTCGCCCGCCCCGCCGTCGAACACCAACTTGTCGCACGGCACACCGGGCTTGCACAGGTTGGCGGCGTCTTTGCCGGTCCAGTCGCACAACTGCCGACAATAGCCGGCGACGCACAGCACGCCGACGACACAGTCGTTGAATTGCTTGCACTTGTCGCCGTTCTTGGTGCTGCCCGCCGCGTAGCACAGGTTGGCCTTGCCGTCGGGAAAGCACTGCTGGCCCGCCGGGCAACCCTGCGAGGTCAGGACCTTGCACACCGGCGCCGGGCACGCGCCGCAGTCCTTGGGGCACGAGGTGCAAGTCTCGTCGCCGTCACACGCCGCATTGCCGCACAACGGTGGGCAGGCGCCGCAATCTTTGGGGCACGCGGCGCAATCCTCGCCGGGGTCGCAGGTGGCGTTGCCGCAGGTGGCGGTCGCATCGGCGGCAACGTCGGTCGCCGTGACGTCGGCGGGTTCCGCGTCGGCGGCCGCAGCCCCGTCGAGGGTGTCGGCGACGGCATCGACCGGCTTGTCCTCGCTGTCCTGCACCACCTCGGCGTCACCTTCGGCCAGGTCCTTGCCCAACCGCGGCGCATCGTTTCCGCCGGTGTCCGGGCTGAACACCGCGCCTGCGTCGGCCACGGCGACATCGACGACCGGCGGCTCCTGCACGGGCTGGAAACACGCGTGAACTGGGACCGCCAGGGCGGCGGCGATCCAGGCGGCGGCGGGGGTACGCGACATGGCCTCGGGGGCGGGGCGACCGGCCTACGGCGGCGAATTGTTGACGGCGATGATGTAGGCGTTCTCCACGCAGACCGGCGACGGCTTGGCGTTGGGATCGCGGTACACCCGCACGAAGTAGTGGGCGCTGTTGTCGCTGCACAGGTTGATGCCCGGCGCGGCGCCCGTGAAGTTGGGTTTGGGCGCCAGACACTTGCACTCGCCGGCCTTCTCGGGCACCGGAGATTTCTGGTGGTCGCCAAAGGTGCTCGGCTGCGGCTTGGCGTCCGATCCGATCGGCTGCTGGCCGTAGAAGCTCGTGGTCCACGAGTGCTCCTTTTCGGCCTTGCACACCTGGTCCGCAGCGGCGCACGACTTGCGGTACACGTCGAACACGAACTGATTGTTGGGGTTGGACGCGAACTTGATGCGCACGAAGTACTGGTCGCAGGTATTGTCGTCGGGCTGGTCCTTGGCAAAGAAGTGGAACCAGTCGCCGTCTTCGCCCGGCATGATGTTGCCCTTGCCGGTCACGGTGTTGCTGCCGTCCGGCATTTCGCCAAGTTCGATGTAGTTGCCGCAGGTGTTGCCCTTGACGCCGTAGTTGGCGTCGCCCGCGCACTCGCAGCCGTTGGCCGGGTTGTCGTCGACGTCGAAAAGCCCCGGTCCGCACTTGCCGACGCCGCATTTGCCCAGGGTGCAGCCGGCCTGCCCGCCCGCGACCGGTGGGCAACTGGAAGCGGCGTTGCCGTCGTCGGTCTTGCCGCTGCAGTCGTCGTCGACGCCGTTGCAAATCTCGAGCACGGTCGGGTTGACCTTCTTGGTATTGTCGTCGCAGTCGCCGGGCTTGTCGGTGGTGTAGATCTTGTTGGGGCCGCACAGGCACTTGCCCAGCGACTGGCCGGTGGCCGAGGTGGCCGGGCCATAGCCGTCCAGGTCTGCGTCGGTGTAGTAGAGCTTGCAGCCGTCGGCGCCTTCCTCGTCGGTCTTGCCGTTGCAGTTGTCGTCCTTCTTGTTGCACACCTCGTCCACGCCGGGCTTGATGAGCTTGTTGGTGTCGTCGCAGTCGCCGCCCTGCTCGATCCAGTCGGCGCCCTTCTTGCTCGGGCACAGGCACGCCGAGTCGTCGTTGTCGCCAAACTTGTCGGCGTCCTTGTCCTTGTAGTAGACCTTGCAGCCCTTGGCTCCGGCCTCGTCGGTCTGGCCGTTGCAGTTGTTGTCAAAGTTGTCGCAGATCTCGTCGGCGCTGGGCTTGGTCGAGGCCACCAGATCGTTGCAGTCGCCGCCGTTCTTGGCGTAGCCGACCCCCGGATCGCCACACAGGCACGCCCCGCCGCCGGTGCCAAAGCCGTCGCCGTCGTTGTCGGGGTAGAACATGACGCAGCCGACCGCGTCGTCTTCGTCGGTCGCCCCGTCGCAGTCGTTGTCGGCGTTGTCGCAGGTCTCCGTCGCCGGCATGTCGGCCGTGCACAGCGTCAGGCCTTCGGCGGTGCAGGTGCGGCTGGCCGTGCAGGTGCCGAACTCGTTGGTCTTGGCGCACGCGGTCGAGGCACCGATGGCCACCCACGCCGGCAGGCAACTGCACTCGCCGGTTTGTGGCATGCACTGCTTGACGGTGCCTTCGACGCCGGGGATGGCCACGTCGCTGCACACAAAGCCGCCCTTGCAGTCCTTGTCGGCCGCGCAACCGGTCCCGCAGAAGCTGCCGTTGACGAACCCCTGCCCGTCGTCGCGGGGGATGCAGAAGTTGACGTCGGCCTTGGCCCCGGAGGCCGTGCAGTCCTTGTGGTCCTTGCACGGCCGGCAGAGCTGCGTGTAGGCGGGCAGGCACACATAGGTCAGCTCGTTGTCGCCCGCGGTCTGGGTGCACTTCCAGTCCTTGGGGCAACTGCTGGTGCAGGTCTTGGTGCACACCTTGCCGGTCTCGCTGTCGACGCAGTAGCCGCTGTCGCAGTCCTCGTTGCCGGCACACGGACAACCGAACGACTGCGGAGTGGCGCACATTTTTTCGGCGACGGCCGACAGGTCGAGCGTCGGGGCGTCCTGGTCTGCGGCACCACCGCCGCTGCCGTCGACCTTGGCGATGTCCAGGCCACCGCCGCCAAAGCTATCGGCGCCCGTGGTCGGCTGGCCCGCGGTGCCCTCCGGTCCGCCTGTGCAGGCCAGCAGGCCGATCCACGCGACGACGTTTGCAATGTGGAGTCGTTGGCCTTTCAACGCGCGCACCCGCACCGCTCGCCCCTAGGGCGGGGCACCTGCATCCTGCACGCTTCCGCGGCGCGGTGCAAAAATCGCGGACGGCGGGCTTGGCATCGACGGCGGCTACTGCAACTCGGCGTCGAGGACGCTAAAGCCGCTGGCGCGGAACAGTTTGGTGACGGCGAGGCCGATCTTGGATCCGGCGGGCATGCCGGGCAGCACGCTGCCGATGTCCAGGCTCGGCAACGCGACGTCGAGCTTGTCCAGGCCCGGCAGGCCCTTGGCGAGTTGGTCGCTCAAGAGCTTGGTGATCATCTGCTCAAAGAACGGCTTTTGCGCCTCGAACTCCTTGGTGATGCTCACCATTTCCAGTTGATAGAGCAACTGCTTGTCGACCTGCACCGAGACCTGCGGGTTGCCTTTGGCGTCCTGGCCGAGCGCGATCGCCGCGCCAACGTCAAAACTGCCAAAGAAGCCGAACTGCAAGGGCGGGTCGCCGAGCGGCACGGTGGCGCCGATGGCCGCGTCGCCGACCTGAATGCGGACTTTCATGGGGTCGTCGCCGCCGCAGCTCTCCAGGATGGGTGGCAGGAACAGGTCCAAGTCCAAGGTCGCTCCGTCGAGCGGCACCGGCGATCCCGACCCACCGTTGGCCCCGAGCGCCGCGAGGTCCACCTTGTCGAACTTGAGGCCACCGGCGTACCACAGCGCGTGCAGCAGTTGGTTCAACACATCGTCGTGCATGGCGAATTGCAGGCGCTTGCTCTGGTCGATGGCAAAGGCGTCTTCGACTGTGCCGATGCACCCCGACCGCGCGATGCTGCCCAGGATCACGTGCGCGGTGCCTTTGGCGGCGGAGAACCCGGCGTCGAGTAGCACCAGGCCGCCCTTGGGGCTGAACTGGAGGGTCTTGAGCTTGGACACCAGTTGCAGGGTCACGTCCTTGCCGCCTTTGATCGCCGCCGGCACCGGGATCGGCGCATTGATCGCCATCTGGCTCAACAGGCCGCCGATGAGCTTGGGCAGGGTCTTGTTGAGCTCGGCGACAATCTGGTCGGCGATCTGGCCCTCGTAGGCGTCCAGAATCATGTTGAAAAGGAAGTCGAACAGCCCGGCGATGCCGTCGACGTGCAACTTCATGTCCTCGATGATGGCCTGGCTTTTGGTGACCTTGGCCTCGACGAATCCGTTGAACACCGCCATGCCCATGCCGGCGTTGACCAACAGCTTGCCGATCTTGATGTCGCCGGTGACCTTGAGGGTGACCGAAATGGGCCCCACCTTCTGCTTTGCCTTGACGGCGATGTCGGTCTTGATGTTGGGGATCTTGAGCGCGAGATCCAGGCCGCCGTCGACGGTCTGCAATGACACCGTGGGCTTGTCGAACTTGAAATTGGACAGCGTAACCTCGACCCCGCCCGAACTCAGCCCGCCCGGGGGCAGCAACGTCGCCACGTCCAGGCCGGCCAGCGCGATCTCCATCAACGTCGCAAGGTCATTGGGCTTCTTTGGGTCGTGGTCGCCATCGTCAAAGAAGTCGTGGCCCAGGAATACTTGCATGCCATCGGGCACAAGCGCCGCGTCGGGCTTGGCGCCGTCGACGGGGTAGTAGCTGCCCGAATAGTAGAAGCCGCGGGTGGCGCGCGCACTCTGGTCGCCGACGTCGGTGGTCTTGGCTTCCAGGCGGTTCAGGCCATGTTTGGCCGGGTATTGGCTGACCCAAGTGCCGATGCTGCACGTGTAGGTCTCGGGGTTGCAGACACCGGCCGCGCATTCGGCGTCGGTCTGGCACGACTTGTGGGTCACGAAGGCGCTTTTACCATTCAATTGCAAGGTCTTGATGCCGCTGGTCGCGTCGCCGGCCGTGCCTTTGACCTGCACCGACGCCTTGCCTTGCAGCGTGGCGCCCCACGGCGGATGGTCGATGGTCAGCAGCGGCGGGGTGCCGTCGACGATGATCGTGCGGTCGTGCACCAGCTTGGGGTGGTCCTGTACCGCGAACTGCAGTTGATACTTGCCGTCCTCGGCGAAAACCGCGCTGTTGCCGCCGATGACCTTCCAGCCTTTGGCCGGTGCAAGGACCGAGAGCAGCACCACGGCGTCGGGCACGAGGTTGTCAAAGGCGTCTTTGACCGCGCTGACGAAGGTGACTTTCTCTTCCTGCTTGTAGACGGCCTTGTTGGGCACGGCCAGCACCTCCAGTTGGCTCGGCGGGCCGGGGACCACCGTCAAGATGGCGGGGTGCAGGGTAAAGAGGCTCCAGTCCAGCGTTTCGGGCACGCACTGCAGCTTATGGGCGCCGGCCTTGGTGCTGGTGGCATACAGTCCCTTGACGGCCACGGCCTTTGGCAGGTCGAGCGCGAACGGGAAATCGGCAATCGGGTTGCCCCAGCCGTCGTTGGCCGCGCACGTCAACTGACTGGCGTTGCCGGCCACGATCTGCGGCGGTTCGAGCAGCGTGAACAGGTGGCGCGGCACGTCGGCGACCACCTGCACGCCGAGCGGGGTCTTGTCGGCCACGCCGTCGGTTTCGCACGCCAGGTGCAGGGGACCGGCCTTGAGCGCTGGCGCCACGAGCCCGCCCGGCGGCGTGCCTTGGTCGGGCGCGACCTGCAAGCTGAACCCGCCGGTGATCCCATTGCCGTAGCCGTCGACGGCAGCGCATGCGCACTGCACGAGCGATCCGGCCGGGACCTGCGGCGGCTGCGTCGAGGGCGGCTGGCCGTGCAATCCGACCCATGCCGTGTCGATCCAGACCGGCACGCCGGGCACGACGTAGAGCGTCGGCGGCACCGCGTCGGCCAGACCGAGCGACGGCACGCGACACTGCACTTGGTAGGCGCCCACCTTGGCCAGCGTCACTGCGCCGTCCATGATCCCCAGTGGCGGCGCCGGGCCAGCGACCACCGCCAGGGTGGCAGGCGCGGGCAACGCCACTTCCGCGCCGGTGTCTCCCGCGGCGGCGCCCTTGGCGGCCGGCAGGAACGCACGGCACTGCACCTTGGCCGGCAGCCCGGCGCGCACTTCGCCCAGGCCGAGGTCGGTGCGCACCACCAGCGTCTTGGGGTCCACCTGTGCGGTCGTCCCGGTGGTTCCTGCCGTTCCACCCGCGACAGTGCCGGCATGCGAACCGTTGCCGCACGCCGTCAGCAGGGCGGTCAACGCGCAGGGGGCGACTGCCTGGGCAAGGGCGGGCGGGCGGAACAACGGCGACTCCACGGCGGCCAGCGCGCAAGCCACCGACCCTAGCATGCCGGTCGCGGCGGCCAACGGCAATCGCACGCACCACCGTGCGTCTTTGCACTCCGCGGGTCGTGTCCCGCCCGTGCCGCGTTGCGCCGGCGCGCCACCCCGCCTAATGTGGCCGCGCGCCGCCGGGCGCCGGAGCCGCCGTGCCCCCACCGATCGCCATCGCCGTGCGGCGCCTGCACCCCGAGCGCGACCGCGAATTGCCGTTGCCGAGCTACGCGACCGCGGAGGCCGCCGGGGCCGACGTCTGCGCGGCCCTGGAAGAGCCCCTGGTCTTGCCGCCGCTTGGCCGGGCGCGGGTGCCCACGGGCCTTGCCTTGCAGATCCCGCCGGGCTTCGAGGTCCAGGTACGGCCGCGATCGGGCCTGGCGTGGAACCACGGGATCACCGTGCTCAACGCCCCCGGCACCATCGACGCCGACTACCGCGGCGAGCTGATGGTGCTGCTGGTCAACCTCGGCGACCGGCCCGCCACGGTGCGTCGCGGCGACCGCATTGCGCAGTTGGTGGTGGCGCCGGTGGCAAGGGCCGCGTTTGCGTGGACCGACCACCTGCAAGCAACGCAGCGCGGCGACGGCGGCTTTGGATCCACCGGTGCGTAGGCTTCGGGTCTGGCTCGCGGGCCTCGCGGCCATGCCGGCCATGGCGCTGGCCCAGGCCGACCCGGCGGCGTTGGTGCCGCCTGAGCCGATCCGGACCGTGGAACCGGTGTATCCGCCGGCCATGGAAGACAAGGGCGTGGGCGGCGCAGTCGTGGTCGAGATCGACGTCGACCTCCAGGGCAAGGTCAAGGCCGTCAAGGTCGCGCAGTCCGCCGGACCCGAGTTCGACGCCGCGGCGTTGCAGGCCGCCCGGCAGATGGAGTTCTCGCCGGCCCGCCAGGCGGGCAAGCCGGTGGCAGTGCGGATCACTTGGCGGTTCCAATTCGGCGCCCGGGTGGCGGCCACCCGCAGGGACGCAGCGCCAGGACAGAATCGCTTTGATCGCCGCGACATCGAGCGCGCTCCGGCCGGGTTTTCCAGCCTGGACGGGCAGGTGTTGGAGCGCGGCACTGGCCGGCCCGTGGTCGGCGCCACTGTGACCGTCGCCGCCCAGGGCGCCGAGGTGACCACCGATGGCGATGGCCGGTTCCGCTTTGGCCTCTTGCGCGCCGGACCGGCCGAGGTGTACCTGCCCGGAACCGACCACAAACCGCTGCGGCATGGGGTACAGATCAGCGACGGCAAGACCACCACCGTGCGGCTGCGCGCGGAGCGGCTGAGCTACACGGTGTATCGCGCCAGCGCGGTGGCCCCGCCCGAAGCCGGCCAGATGGCGCGCCGCACCCTCGGCGCCGAAGAAATCCAGCGCATCCCCGGCGTGCAGGGCGATGCGTTCAAGGTGGTCCAGAATCTGCCCGGCGTGGCGCGCGGCACCGGTGGATCGGGCTTCTTGGTGGTGCGCGGGTCGGCGCCGCTCGACACGTTGATCGCGGTCGAGGGCGTGCGCGTGCCGCTCATCTACCACTTCGGCGGTGTGTATTCGATCATCAATACCGACCTGCTCGACAGCATCGACTTCTATCCGGGCGGGTTCAGCGCGCGTTTTGGTCGACAGACCGGCGGCTTGCTCAACGCCCGCCTGGCGCTGCCCAAGAAGCAGGACCACTGGCACGGCTACCTGGAGAGCAACGTGTACCACACGGGGTTCCTGCTCCAGGGCCCCATCGGCGAGAACACCACCGTGGCCGCCGCGGCCCGGCGGTCCTACATCGACGCCTTCTTGAGCATGGACGTCATCGCCAGGCAGCTGCCGCTGACGTTGGCCCCGCGCTACTGGGACTACCAGCTCAAGCTCGACCACCGGCTGAGCGATCGCACATCGATGTCGTGGTTCTGGTTCGGATCCGACGACGCGCTGACGGCCGTACTCAAGAATCCGCCAGCGGCTTTTCCGCAGGCGCGCGGCGAACTGGCCAGCCGGACCAGCTTTCACACGCTCATCGGCATCTTGCGGCACAGCGGCGACGATTGGACCTCGAACACCACGCTCGGCGCCACCTACGGCATCCTCGACGCCGCGTTCGGCGACATCTTCCGCGCCGAAGGCACCAGCCGCGAATACACGCTGCGCCAGGACTTCACCTTTGGCAAGGGCCCGTTGCAGCTTCGCCCCGGGCTGGACATCTTCTGCAACCCGTTCGCGGTCGAGATCTACGCCCCGCCCATCCAGACGACCGGCGAGCGCGGCACCTTTGGTGGCGGTGGCGCGGGCGTGCCGACCCGGCGGATCCAGGTGCGACAGTCTGGGGTTTTCGTGTCACCGGCGGCGTATTTCGACGCTGTGTTCAACCTGCGCCCTGACCTCGAGGTCGTGCCCGGGATGCGCCTCGATCTTTTCCGCGGCGGCTCTGGTGGCGAGGCCCTGACGCCGCGCCTGAACCTGCGCTGGTCGGCCGATGCGCAGTGGACGCTCAAAGCTGCGGCCGGCGAGCGCGTGCAACGGCCGCAGCCCAACGAGGTGGGGCAGCGCTTTGGCAACCCCAGTCTGCTGCCCTCGCGCAGTTTCGAGGTGGCCGCTGGTGCCGAGTACAAGATCAGCGACGCTGTCGACGTGGACGTGCAGTTCTTCCGCAAGGATTTGAGCAACCTGGTCGTCTATCCCAAAGGGGTGGTGCCCGAGCCGCCGATCAACGCGGGTACGGGGCGGATCCTCGGCGCCGAGCTGCTGGTGCGGCACAAGCCGGTCGGGCCCTTTTTCGGGTGGATCGCCTATACGTTGCAACAAGCACTGCGCCGCGACGAGCCGCACCTGCCCGAGCGGCCGTTCGGCTGGGACCAGACCCACATCCTGACCATGCTCGGCAGCTACAAGTTGCCGGACAACTGGGAGGTCGGCGCGCGCTTTCGCTGGGTCACCGGCAACCCGACGACGCCGTTGTCGACCGCGGTGTACAACGAGGCCAACGACACGTACACGCGGGTGCAATCGGCCGAGCTTTTCACCGACCGACTGCCGGCCTTCCACCAGCTCGACCTGCGCGTGGACAAGAAATTTGTGTTTGAGGACTGGCTGTTCAACGTGTATCTGGACATCCAGAACGTCTACAACCACGGCAATCCCGAGGGCATCCAGTACAACTACGACGCCACCGCGCAGCAGTACCAGACGGGGTTGCCGATCATCCCAAGCCTTGGATTGCGGGGCGAATTTTAGCCGACGCGCTGCGCAGGGTTGACCGCACAGGGTTGACCGCAACGAGCGGCCCGCTACCTTGGCGCGCCCCGCGGGCCCAAAGGACGACCATGCTTGCCGCCATTGCCTGGAACTGGGACCCGATCCTCTTGGACCTCGGGCCGTTGCAGATTCGCTACTACGGCGTGATGTTCGCGCTGACCATCTACACCGGCTTTGCGGTGTGGCGGCGCCAGGCGTTGCGCAACGGTGAGAGCCACGAGTTCGCCGAGCAGTTCCTGTGGTGGGGCGTCCTCGCCATCGTCGGCGGCTCGCGCCTCGGCCACGTGTTCTTCTACGAATACAAGACGTATCTGGCCAACCCGGTCGAGATCATCAAGTTCTGGAAAGGCGGGTTGGCCTCGCACGGCGCGACGGTCGGCCTGATCCTGGCGCTGTGGCTGTTCGCCCGCAAGCACGGCAGGACCTGGACGCGCCTCGGCGACTACCTTGCGCCAGCGATCGCCATCGCCGCCGGCGGGGTGCGCATCGGCAACTTCTTCAACAGCGAGATCGTCGGCCGGGTGACCGACGTACCGTGGGGCGTGCAGTTCTACCGCTACTGCCAGATCGAGCATATCGCCAAGGACCAGTGCCTGCCGCGCCACCCGAGCCAGTTGTATGAGTTCGGCATGGGCGTGGTGACGTATGCGCTGTTGATGTTCTTGCAGCGCCGCGACATCCGCCGGGCGGGGTCAGGGTTCTTTGCGGGCGTGTTCTTCATCGCCTACTTCGGTCAGCGGTTTGTCTATGAGAACTTCAAAGAGTTCCAGGACGAGCAACTGCGCACCGAGGGTTTCCTGGGCGCGATCGAGCGCGCCGGCCAGTTCCACCTGACGACCGGCCAGTGGCTGTCGCTGCCGTTGGTGCTCGCCGGCGTGGTGCTGCTGGTGCGCGCCCTGCGCCAGCCCAAGGACGCCATCGCCGAACCGGTGCCGACGCCAGACGTGCCGCCGGACCCCGAACCGCTGGCCTCCGGCCGCGACAAGCTCGGATCCAAGGGCAATTCGCGCAAGCCCTAGTACCTCAGGCCCGAAGTTCGCGCCGGGTTCCGGCGCGCAACAGGGCCGAGGTACTTCCGGCCGCGGCTGCGGCCGGACGCGGGGGTGAGCGCGCATGGGC
>VGRO01000194.1 GCA_016875335.1 Deltaproteobacteria bacterium
CGCTTGGCAGCATGGTGCTCGCCGCCCTCGCCGCCAGCGCAGCGCTCGCCAAGGCGCCCGCCGGTCGCTTCACCGTCAAGTCCGGCGCCGGAGGCGACGTCGTCGAAGACGCCCTGATGAAGCGCAGCTGGCAGCGGGCGACGGCGCCCGGCACCTACAAGTGGCAGTCGGCCAAGGCCTACTGCAGCGGCCTGTCGTTGCAGGGCGGCGGCTGGCGCCTGCCGGACGTGCGCGAGCTGCAGTCCCTGGTGGACTTCAAGGAGCCGGGCCCGACCATCGACAAGAGCGCGTTTCCTGATACCGAGGCATCCGACTACTGGTCGACCACCGCGTACCAGCCGTCGCCGTCCTCGGGCGCGTGGGTCGTCGGCTTCTACGACGGCTACAGCAACAAGCACGGCATCGCCAGCAGCTACCGTGTGCGGTGCGTACGGTGAGGTCGGCGACGGAGGACGTTTCGACCCCTTGACCTTTCGACCCTTGTCGCGCGCAGCGCGACCGCGCGCAAGCCACCCGCCGCCCCATGCTGGGCACGGTCGGTACGCAGTGTCTGATACCAAGTCCGTTGTATTCGGCTCGGTCCTCGCTTGTCCGCGTCGGCTGCGGCTGCGTTGCTCAGGCTCGAAATAGCGCTGCTATTGCTTCGCCTTCGCGCCTTGGCTCGCTCGAGGCGTCCCGCGCGATGCCTCGACCCGATTCTGCCGGCTTTGGTATGGGCACTGCAATCAGGTCCATTTCTGGGTCCAAGCTGAGGGGGGTGCGGCAGTCTCCGCCGTAGCCCTAGGCCGGCGGCTATCCTGCGGTCACCCCGCCATCACAGCTGCCGCTCCGCTCGAACAACCGGTCCTGCCCTGCCGCAAGCCTCGCTCGCGCCTGCGCCGATGGCCGTCGTCGGTGGCGAGGTCATGCGGACCGGCCTGCCCCAGCAACAGCTCCCGCGTATGCCACGCCAGCCCGTCCCGTTGCGGCCAGTCGTCGGGCCTGCTTGGCGTACAGGTCCGCTGTCCCTCAAGAGCACAGTCGTCGCGCCCAGTGCTGAACTCGTCATGCCTCCCCGAGCACGCGGCGCGTCTGGCCCGGGTCGATGAACGGCAGGACGGCCGCCGGCAACACCGCCAGGCAGGCGCAGACGATCCAGATTTCTGGGTAGTCCAGCGCCGCGTCCAGGGGCCCTGCGAGGCGGTACCCGATCACCGTCGAGAGGTTCATCAGCGCCATGTAGCTGGTGAACTGGGTCGCAGCCACGCGAGGCCAGCACAGCCCCATGACCAGCGCGAAGACAGCCACGTTGAAGACCCCGCCGAGGAAGGACTCCGCGAGCGACACCGCCCAGATAAAGGACCGATCGCCCCAATGGGGCTGCCCGAACGCGAAACCGAGCCAGGTCAGAGCCAGCAGGCTTGCCGCCAGCGCGATCGTGCGCTTGTGGCCGAGCGCGTCGGCGATGTAGCCGCCCCCCACGGCGCCGGCGAGGCCGGCGGCCAGCCCCCAGCCCCCCGAGAGGCGGCTCCAGTCGGCGTCCGACCAGCCCAGCTTCTGGACGACGAGCACCGTCCCGATGACCGACAGCGCCGTCACCCCGAGCGACGACAGCAGCGCCAGCGCCGCGCCCAACAGCGTCGATCGCAGCGAGAACGCGCGCAGCAGGTCGCGGAACACCTGCCCCAAGGAACCCACGGCGCCGTCCGCGGGCTGCGCTGGAGCCGCCGGCGCGGTGGCCGTTTCCCCACCCGTTCGCCATGGCAGCAGCTGTTCGCCCGGCCGCTCGCGCAGCAACAGGGGCAGCAGGAAGATTCCCGCCATCAGCGCCGCCTGCGTGATCAGCGCGACCCGGAGTCCCCCGTGCTCCAGGACCGTCGCCAGCCCGGCGCCGCCCACGACCCCACCCAGGTACTTGCTCCCGTACATCAGGCCGTTCGCCCGCCCGCGCTCCGACGCAGGCAGCAGGTCCACCCCGAGCGCGTCCACCGCCACGTCCTGCAGCGCGTTGAACACGTTGTGCGCGAAGATCATCCACGCAACCACCGTCACGGCGCGCGTGACGTCCGGCACCGCCACGATGGCGAGCAGCGTCAGCCCCATCATCGCCTGGGCAAAGAGGATCCATGGGCGCCGCCGGCCCATCGAGGGAAGCCCCCATCGGTCGATCACCGGACCCCAGAGGAACTTGAACGTCCACGGCAGCGTCGAGATGGTGCCGACGTACGCGACCTCCTCGGTGCGGAGGCCCTGTTTCGCCAGCCAGGCGGCGAACGTGATCGTGACGAAGCCCCACGGCACGCCCTGCGCGAAGTAGAGCGCGCACAGCGTGACGATCCGGAGGACCTGATTCTGGGCGAGGGTCACGGCGGTGGGGGTGGGAGGCGGGTGCGGAGTAGGACGGAGTCAGGGACGCGATGCGCGGCCATGCCGGCCGTGCGGGGACGCCCACCGTTCGGCCGCGGCGCCTCTTCCCCGGTGTCGGCGGCGCCACCGCCGACGCGATGACGGAACGGCAGCGCATGCAGCAGCATGCGCGCGACTTCGCCCATCCGATGGCTCAAGGAGTCCTGGCGTCGCGTGCGTTCGCGATGTACGGCCTCGATGGCCTCCACGATGCGCCGGGCGTCGACGGCCGGGGCGGCTGCCACGGCGGGCGGGGCCGCGGCCGGTTCGGCTACGACGGTGCTCTGGAACCAGTCCGCGCAGCCCCGCTCGCTCGGTGCGAGTGCCCGCGCCAGTCGCCGCTGCGGGACCCACGGCAGGGAATCGGCGGCGGTGTCGCCAAGGGTTGACCACTTCCAGGCCGCGGGGTCCGGCGCCAGGCCCGCCCGGAGCGGTGGTAGGAGCACGCGCCGCAGCGTGCCCTGGAGCTCGGATCGGCAGCGCAGCGGCAGCGGGTCCGGCGTGGCCACCCACAGCCGGCCCGTGGTCCCGTGCCAGCGCTGGATCCACGGCTTTGCGCGCATGCTGCACATCCTCAGCGAGACTGTCGGCGCATCGCAAGCAAACGAGACCGGGTCGGAGCAGCTGGCAGCCGTGCGCGCGGGCTACAATGGCGCGCCGCGTGGACAGGAGATGCAGGGGGTAGCAACTCCAAGAGCACTCCGCCCCGAACCCTCGCCAGCGAAACGCCACCATTCCGCCGCCTACGCCACGCCGGACCCTCCGGCGATCCCGCGATCGCCATGCTGCGCCGGTTGATCATCCGTGTCAAGCCGTGTGTGTCGTAAGCTAATCTGTCGCAAGCCAATCAGATGTCCGCATCCAGTAGCAGATGAAAGGTCCGCTTTGAACGTGCAGGGTGCGTCGCTGGAGGGGCGATGTACAGCGAGCGCGCAGCGGTGAAGGCAGTGAGGACACAGGACGCGATTGCGAAAGCAATCCGAAAAGAAATCAAATGGTATCAGGCGGCGGAGATCCTGGGCGCAAGCCCGCGGCAGCTACGGCGGCTGCATCGTCGCTGGCAACGTTTCGGCGAAAAAGGTCTGCTGGACCAGCGCCAACGTACGCCGGGTCCGAAACGCGCGACAGCGGAGGAGGTCGAGACGGTTCGCAAGCTTTGCAGCGAGAAGTACTTCGACTTCAACATCCAGCACTTTGACGAAAGGATGGTCGAGCTCCACGGACTGCGGCGCGGGTACACGTGGACCAAGGGCGTTCTGCAGCAGGCCGGGCTCGCTGAGCGCGCCCCCAAGCGCGGCCAACACCGGCGCAAGCGGGAGCGACGGCCCATGGCGGGCATGATGATGCACCTGGACGGCTCGACGCACCGGTGGTGTGGGTCCGAGGGGCCGCAAATGGACCTGCTGGCGGTGATGGACGATGCGACGAGCGAGGTCTACGCGCTGCACCTGGTAGAGCAAGAGTCGACCGGGACGTGCATGGCAATTCTGCGCGAAGCCATTGAGAAGAAGGGCTTGTTCTGGGAGCTGTACACCGACCGCGGGTCGCACTTCTGCTCTACACCGCAAGCGGGCGGCAAGCCGGACAAATCGGTCAAGACGCAACTTGGCCGGGCGATGAGTCAACTCGACGTGCGGCTGATCCTGGGGCACAGCCCGCAGGCGCGTGGGCGCGGCGGGCGCATGTGGGAGACGATTCAGGGGCGGCTGCCGCAGGAGCTGCGGGTGGCGGGCATCGCGACCGGGGCCGCGGCGCAGAACGACCTCAACGAACAGTTCTTGCCGCGCTTGAACAAGCTGGTGGTGGTTGCGGCGGCGGAGCAGCCCTCGGCGTTCGCGCCGGCAGACGGCGTGGACCTGCGTCGCGTGTTCTGCGCGACCGACGAACGGACGGTGGACAACGACAACACCGTCAATTACGAGAAGGAGTCCCTGCAGATTGCGAAGAACCGGATGCGGGCGACGCTTGCCGGCTGCCGTGTGGCGGTTGAGCGGCTGCCCGACGGTCGCCTCGCGGTGTGGTACGGCAAGCAGTTGCTGGGCCGCTGCGATGCCAACGGATGCCTGTGGGAGCTTCCGCCAACCGCGAAGGGCATCGAGCGTGGCGAGCAGTCGCAGCGCAGCGTTGGTCGGATGCGGCCTGTGGACAAGTCTGCGACCTACCCACAGGAGCAGCCCGCCGTGGACGGCGAGGACGACGTCGGACGTTGCCCACCCCGCCCACAGCCACCACCGCCCTTGGATGGGGTGACGAGGGGACGGACTGCGCCTGGCCTGCGGCCGGCGCAAAACCGGACATTTCAGTAGCTGCCTAAACCGGACATCTTGACGTGCTGCTGACACGGGCAAAATCACGGATTGACGCCGATGGTCTGCCGGCACAGCATAGCGGTCCCGCTGTCGCCGGAAGGTCCGGCGGGGCGCGGGCCGCGGAACGGTGGCGTTTCGCTGGCGAGGGTTCGTGGGGGAGTGCTCCTGGAGTTCCTACCCCCGGGAGCTGAGCGGTCGGCAGAAAATCCTGTCAGAGCAAATGGTTGCGCGCAGAAGCCGTTCTACTTGTCCACACGCCCTAAACCACATCCCCGCGATGCTGCCCCGTTGCGCCGCTGCGGGGGCTGAGGCCGTCATGCGTCACCCTTTTCGATGTCCGCTGCGGGTCCACCGCAGCCTGCGCCGCCTCGCATGCCTTGCGTTGGCGGGGCTGTGCACGCTCTCTGCCGCTGTGGCGTCGTCGCAGCCGACCACCGACCTGCAAGGCGACCCCTCCGCGTCCGCCGCGCCCGCCGCGCCCGCCGCGCCTGCCGCGCCTGCCGCCATGCCTCGCGACGCCTCCGCTGCCGAGCCGGTGCGGGAGCCGATACCTGTACCACCTGCCGCCGATCACGTTGACCTCTTGCTGCCGCAAGTGCGTGGGCGAGGCGCGGCGTTGGCCGAGCGCACGCCGCATGGCGAGGGCTGGGACACCAACGGCGAACTGCGGCTCCGCGGCGAAAGGATGCCGCGCTTTGGCCTGGACCAGTCAGGCCATGCCAGCGACCGCGGGCAGTGGCTGCAGAGCAGGGTCGTGGCGGGGGGGCGCTGGCGGGCCTTGCCGTCGCTGTCGGTCGACCTTGAGATAGAGGCAGCCAATGGTTGGCTGGGCGGCGACCGCAGCGCGCTCGGCACCGCCTACACCGAGCGACCGTTCTTGCAAGCGCGCGACGGCAGCGGCGATTTGGCACGGGTGCTGCCGCGCAAGGCGATGGTGACATGGACCTCCGGCATCGGCCAGGTGTTGGTCGGCGCGCAGACCTTTCAATGGGGCACCGGGATGCTCGCCGCCGACGGGGCGCAGGCCCCCGACTTTGGCGACGCCTGGCAGGGCAACATCGTGGCGCGCGCCGCGTTTGCCACCAGGCCGCTGGCCGGTTCGGGGTTGGCGCCGCTGTGGCGCGACCTGTCGGTCTTCGTCGGCGCCGACTGGGTGATCCGCGATGACAACGCCAGCATGTACGACGGCGACGAGGCCGCTGCGGCGCTGCTCGGCGTACGCGCGGGCGACGACGCGCTCAAATTGGGCTTGCTGTTGGCGGCCCGCGACCAGACCGACCGCGAAGACCCGTGGCGACCGGATCGCCGCCGCGCCCACACTCGCGTGCTGGCGACCGACGCTTGGGCGCGCTGGCAGGGCGACATGGGCAGCGTGCGGCTCGGCCTGGAAGGCGAGGTGGCCTACATCGCTGGGACCACGACGCGCCCCTACAGCGACGAGACCGCCACCGACGGCGCCAGCGTACGCCAACTCGGCGCGGTCGCGAGGTTGCGGGTCGACCACGACGCCACCGCGACGACTTGGAAGCTGGAGGCTGGCTATGCCTCGGGCGACAACGACGTCCGCGACGCCACCGCGCGGCAATTCGCAATGCACAGCGACCACAACGTCGGCCTGGTGCTGTTCGACCAGGTGTTGCCGGCGGTGCAGGCGCGCTCCATCGACCGCCTCGCCGACCCCAAGCTGATGTCGGTGCGGCCGCCGAGCGGCCGATTCGCCGTGAACGCCGGCGGCCAGGTCGCCAACGCCATGTACCTGCACCCGGTGCTGCGGTGGCGACCGTCGCTGCCGCTCGACGTCCGTTTGGGCTATGTGCTCGCAATGGCCGCCGCCGACATCGCCGACCCGTACCAGACCGCCATCCACGGCGGCTTTGCCACTACCGCTGGCGGACAGGTGCAGGGCGGGCGCGTTTACGGCCACGAGGTCGATGTCCGCGCCACCTGGGACTTTACGCTGCCGCAGCGCGTCACCCTGCGTGCGGGCGGCGAGGGTGGCTTGCTGGTGCCGGGCAGCGCGCTGTCGGGGGTCGCCGGTCTTGGCACGCCGTGGATGGCCCGCGGTCTGATGTCACTGCTCTGGTAGTGCCTCACTCTGCATTGCGATCCTGCGGCGCCGCTCCAACCGCCGTGCTTTGAACTGGCCCGACCCACTGACTGAGGTCCCCGATGAACCGCCTTGACTCCACCGCCGCTCGCCGCCGTACTGCGCTGGTCGCCAGCTTCTTGGCCTTGTCGGAGCTGTGTGCCCTGCAAGCCTGCAACACCACTTGGGACCCGGCCGGTCCGCGCCCCGAGGGGCTCGGCACCACGCCCGCAGGCGGCGGTCCCAAGGTGGTCTGGGATCCCGAGCACAAGCCGCTGCCCGAGATCCCGCTGCCCAACAACGCCGCAACCCGCCTCGACCCGACCACGGCGACCGGCCGGCGCGTGCACATCAGCCTCGATGCGGCGCGCACCGGCTACGAGCGGCGGACTCGCACGCTTTTCAACAAACTCGATGGGTTTGGTGCGTTTGGCCCGATCTCGGTGCGCTTCGACGCCCCACTCGACCTGCCCAACCTGGTGACCCGCCACAACGGCAACGACGACTTCCGCGACGACGCGGTTTTTCTGTTCAACGTCGACCCCAAATGCAGCCGCTATGGCGAGGAGGTGGCGCTCGACCTTGGCCGCGGCCGCTTCCCGATCACCTTGATGAACCACAGCCGCCGCAGCCCCGACCCAAAGGCTCCTGGCGGCTACCTGCTCGACGAGGGCGACAACCGCCTGTTCCCGTTCGATCCGCACGGCGAGACCATGTCGGTCCTCGCCAGCCACTGGAACGAAGACAGCAACGGCAACGGCAAGCTCGATGCAGGCGAGGACCTCGACGGTGATGGCGTACTCGATGTCGCCAACTTCGTCGATCCCAAAGCCTGCGACGGCAAACAACCGGGCACCGTCGCCTACGACCAATGTGTCGCCGACAACCTGATCGGCTGGTACGAGCGCGAGACCCACACCCTTATCGTTCGACCGGTCTGGCCGCTGCAGGAGCGCTGCACCTACGCCGTGGTGCTGACCGACAGGCTGCGCGGCGCCGATGGCCAGCCCGTGCGCTCGCCATTGCCGGCGGTCAGCCCGCGCGACCAGATGCAAGACTTGACGCCGGTGGCGTCGCTGCTGCCGCGCTACGGTTTGACCAAAAAGAACGTCGCCTTTGCCTGGACCTACACCGTCGGCACCATGACCGAGGACTTGCTGGCTGTGCGCGATGGCTTGTACGGCAAGGGCAAATTCGCTCGCCTCGCCACCGAGTTCCCGGTCAGCGGCTTCAAGGTGTGGACGCGCAACGAGTGGCGCAAGCGCGGCGGCGACTCCGAACTGACCGAAGAGCAAGGCGGAAAGAGCCTGGCGCTGCAAGGGGGGTGCGCGACCTCGGCTGTCACCACAATCGCTGGCACCGGCGATGGCGACCTGCAAATCTGCGGCGGCTATGCCGACTTTGCCAGCAGCGGTGCGATCTTCGCCGGGACCTTCCGCGCGCCCAACTTCCTCGTGGACAAGGACGGCGACGCCACCGAGCGCTACCCGGCCGACGAGGACGAGGCCTTTGCCGTCGATGCCCACAACGGCACCGCGACCTACGGCGGCACCGACGTCCACTTCTGGTGTAGCCTTCCACGCGCGGACCAGAAGCCCGCCAGCGTGCAGTGCAAGCCCGGCAACCCGGACGGCCAGCCATGGTGCAAGCCCTACCCGGTGGTGTTCTACACCCACGGCTACGGCAGCTTCAAAGGCGAGTTCCTGCTGCACGTCGGCCGCCACGCGCAGATGGGCGTGGCCGGTTGCGCCCTCGACAGCTTTGGCCATGGACGCAGCAGCGTGCTCGACCCCCAGTGCCCGGGAGCCTTGGAGTTGGCCCTCGGCAAGTCCAAGCTGGCCAAGTACGGCTACCCAGAGCTACTGACAATGGTCTTCGCCGGCCGCGACCGCGACCTGAACAACGACGGCTGCGGCGACGGCGGGGCCGACCAGTGGACCGCGAACCTGTTCCACACCCGCGACGTGGTGCGCCAGTCGGTGCTTGAAGAGATCCAACTTGTGCGCATGCTGCGGGCGATGGACGGCAAGCACAAAGACCAGCAGGGACATATCCTTGGCGACGTCGACGGTGACGGCCAGCCCGACCTCGGCGGCCCCAATAGCCGTGTCTCGGCATGGGGCATCTCGCTCGGCGGCCAACTGACGGCGGTGCTCGCCGGCGCCGAGCCGACCATGAACGCCGTCTCGCCCAACGCGGTCGGCGCTGGCCTCACCGACATCTCGCTGCGGCTCGGTCAGGGCGGCCTGGCCGAGGCGGTGATGCTGCCGGTCCAGGGGCCGATCCTGGTCGGCTGTTTGCCGGTTGACGGTCATCAAAGGCCCCTGCAGAGCGGCGAAGGCGGCAAGTCGTGCCTGCCCGACGTAGGCGACCAACCCGGCGTCGCAGGCAAGCAACCGGCCGGCGAACTGCAGTTGGCCTGGTACGCCCACGACAACGCCAAGCACCGGGTCCGCGCGATCGCCCGCGTCGGCGGCGTCCAGCCCGGCGACCGCGTCGAGATCGTCAACCTCGACAAGGATCTTCGCGTACAGGTCGCCGTCAATCCGCGCGGCTGGTTCCGCGGCCACATCGCCGCCGATGCGCTGTGGCCAATTCACCGCCGCAAGGTGCTTGGACTCAAGGACGGCGACCGCGACCCGGTGGCCTTCGCCGACACGCCGCGGCTCGGCGACCGCATCGAGGTCCGCGTCTATGAGGGGGCGACCGACAAGCGCCGCCACACCGTGAACCAGTGGCAGTGGGATACGACCTTCCAGGGCACTACCTACCCCAATGGTAAGCCGCTGGTGGCGATGCAAGAGGGGCTTGGCTACCCCCGCAACACGCCTGATTTCCGCCGCTTCTACGGAATCGCCGCGCATGCCATCGCGCCGGCAGACCCGGCCAGCTGGGCCGAGCGCTACTTCCAGCGGCCGCACGGCGACGACCACCGCAACCACGTGCTGGTGATGCCGACCGTGGGCGATTCGCAAGTACCTGCGGCGACCGGGGTGTCTCTGGGTCGCACGGCGGGGCTGCTGGGCAGTTGGCGGCGCGACCCCGACAAGTACAAGCCCGAGCATGGTTGGCGCGAGCTGTTCACCCCGGACCCGCGCTACGGCGTATCGATCGAAGAGTGGCTGCGCAAGCACTGGGTTATCGAGGGCGACGCGCGCCTGCAGCGCTGGGCAAGCTACGCCTACAACCCGCACGTGCTTTTCGACCCGGACAACGTCTCGGACGGTGCGGCCCGCTTTGTCTGTGCGCCCGAAGCCCCCCACGAATGGTCCAAGGGCGAGTTCCTGTGCCCCAATGTAGCGCTGGGGACGCCGTCGTTTGGGGTGCCCCACCCACCCAAGGGTCAGGAGTTGCGCATCGCCCGCCTGCGCGGTGACGGCAGCGCCGACGCTTTCCGCATGCCGATGCTGCGCCCTGCCGGTCAGCACGGCATCTACAACCCTCAGCCTTTCCGCACCTTTGACGCCGACGCGTACATGGTCAACTTCACCGCGCGCTTCATGGCCAGCAACGGCACACAGTTCGCCCATGTCCAGGGCTGCGACTGCAGCTACCGATCCCGCGCCGGGTTTACCTTCAACGGCAAGCCCGACGGCCCCGGCCTGGACGACGTCTCCACATGCGACGACACCGACACCGCCTACGGCAAGGTCTGCAGCCCGGTTTGTGCGGACACCTGGGGCTTGTATTCGCCGCCGCTGACGCAGTGCTCTGCGTCGCCCTAACAGTTCGTGGAAGAGATGCTCGATTTGCCCCGCGCCCGCTTGCTTGCTGGGTGGGTCGCAAGCTCGCGTCCTATTGGGCGACACGCCATCCGTCGTGGGCCGCTGCGACCGAGCTGTTGCCTTCAGGCCGCCATGGGCTCAGGGCACCCCCCCGCCAGCCGCGGTCGGGCGTGCCGTTACAGCGCCGCAACCAAATCGCCCAGAACGGCAACGACGACGGCTGGCTGCAAAAGTTCGACGCCACCGGCGCCAAGCAGTGGCCCGCCTCGGGCGGCACCGGCACCTCGGTCACCGGCAACGGCAACGACGT
>VGRO01000195.1 GCA_016875335.1 Deltaproteobacteria bacterium
AAGACCATGCTGGCCCAAAACATCGCCCACGCCGCGCTGCTGCGCGGCCGCACCGTGCGCGTGGTCGACGCCGCGGCCATGCTCGACGACCTACAGCGCAATGCCGACCACGACCAACGCAAGCGCGGCCTTGAATTCGTTCGCGCCGCCCAGGCCTTCGACCGAGCGCGTGACGGCGGCAATTGCTTTGACCACTGGGGGCGAAGCCGGGCGGCCGGTGCGCGGCTTCGCAGTCTGGTGGTCGACCGCGATCACCTCGGCAAGTTTGTCCGGCGACCAGTCTTGGGCGACAGCGGTGCGCGCCAGTGCCTCTCCAGCCCGACCAGGGTCTTGCCCGCGCCGGGCGCTCCGGACAAGAAGACAACGCGGTACTGACTGGCCTACAGCGCGCAGTGGACCTCAGCGCGAGTTTCCTCGATGGCTGCATCGATTGCCGCTTTGGGTGCTGCGTGCTCTTGGATGGCGACTACATCGTGGTTTCCGTAGAGTGACAAGGTCGCGTCGAGGATCGACGACGACGGTCGAAACGGCGAATCCAGCCATGCCCTTGGCGTCATCGGAATCGTCGACCGTCGCTGCCCCACAGCCAGACGCAGTGCTTCACTCAAGTTGTCGCGGTCGCACTCGAGTGGCCGGCTGGCCATGGAGGGCCAGCCGTGCGCCCCAGTCCCAGGCTCGACGCCCCTTGCGAAACGCGGATCAGGGCTGATTGGCAAACCCAAACCCCAGCCGCAGGCCCGTGTACGCGGTGCCCAACATTTCGTGGTGCACGAGCCCTGCCATCAGGCCGAACGGGTTCTTGCCGGGCGGGCCGACCTTGGCCCACACCAGGTGCGCGCCCAGTTCGAATTCGTCGCAAACGACCCCAGGCTCGCGCCCTTCTTGCGCTTGGTGTCGCCGAGGTGCCAGATGGGCCGGGCGTAGGCAAGCGCTGACAGGTTGTCGCCGATGGCGTAGGTGGCGTGCGCCTCGACTGGGACGCCCCATGCGGTCTCCAGTTCGCCGCCGGTGATGCCGCTGCCGCGCAGGCCGGCGACCACGCCGATGGTCAGGTGCGGCGCCCGAACGCCGAGACCGCCAGCGAGCGAGAAGTCCCAGTACCAGCCGGTGATGGCCTTGGCGACCGTGACGTCGAACGCCGTGGCATAGGGGCCGTCTTGCGAGAAGCCACGCCCGCTGATGTGGCCGCCGGTCAGGGTTTCGACTTTCTTGGCCTTGGCAGGGTCTGCGAACTTGGCGTACTGGAAGGCGTAGGCGGTGTGCATGCCGATGGGCTTTTCGGGGGGCGGCGCGGCCTAGAGTTGCCTGCAGAAGCGCTGGCCGCCGGCGGGCATCGTGGCGTATTTCGCAAGGCACTGGTCGCGGGCTGACGTGCACATGCCCTGGCCGGGGTTGGCGCGGCAGGAGCGGGCGACCTTGTCCAGCGTGGCCTCGTGCTTGTCGCGCGGTCGCGGCTCGCCAAACGTCTCGCCACCGTCGTCTTCATCCAGCGCGACGGAGGCCGAGGGCGTTCCGCCGCCGGGCCCCACCAGCGCAGGGCAGATGCGGATCATGTCGGCTTTCCACGCGCCGCGCTGGGCGTTGCAGGCGTTGCGCAGGTCCACGCAGCCTTTCTGGTCGGGGTTGTCGGTGCAGGCCTTGATGATGCCGGCGACCACCTCGTCCTTGGTCATGCCGGAGACGCCGGCGGGCGCAGCCGTGTCGGTTTGGGCCAGAGCCGGGGCGGCCGCTGCGGTCATGCACGCGGAAAGGACGGCGAGGCGCGCGGCAAGGGCCGCACCCATGCGGGAATTGAACATGCTCTCCTCGAGGGGGGGCACGGCCACGCTGCGTGGCCTTCGGAACGTACGGTCGGCGAGGTCGAACGCGGTGTCAAGTTTGGCGGCGCACGGGACACGCCTGCGGCGACGCCAGGTGCCCGGCCGGGACGTCAGCCGCCGGTGTCACGGGCCCTTGCCCACTTCAGGCACCCAGCCGTTGACCGCCAGCAGCACCAGGAAGCCGACAACGTAGGCGACGGTGACGTGCCAGCCGTTGCGGAGCCAGCTTCCCACCGACTTGGCCTCCGGGTACATGTTGCTGATGGCGACGCCGGCCGACGAACCGAACCAAATCATCGACCCGCCGAAGCCGACCGCGTACGCCAGCATGCCCCAGTCGTAGCCACCCTGCTTGAGCGCCAGGGCCGTCAAGGGGATGTTGTCGAACACCGCCGACAGGAAGCCCAGGCCCATCGAAGTGTGCCACGACGCCCCGGGCAGGCGATCCACCGGCATCATCGAAGCGCAGGTGACCAGCGACAGCAGGAAGACTGCGCCTTTGGCGGCGTCGGGCACGACCTTCCAGTCGGGCGCGCGGATCGGCGCGCACAGGACGACCGCCAGCGTCACCGCCGCGCCGAGCCACGGAAATCGGTCGCCGGCCGCTGGGAACCGGGTGTTGACCACGACGTTGGTGGTCACGGCCGCCAGCAGGACCAGCAGGACCACCGCAAGGTGGCGGAAGTCGGCCTTGGTGCCCTCGGGCGGGTCGGCGAGGATCGGCGAATAGCGATGTTGTTGCAGCGCCGCGGGGATGCCGAACACCATCAGCGCTGCTGCGGCGGCGACGTACGCGTGCAACACGTCGAGCGGCGATTTGTGGGCGATCCACATCATGGTCGTGGTGGTGTCGCCGACCACACTGCCCGAACCGCCAGCGTTGGAGGCGGCCACGATGCCGGCGAGGTAGCCGACGTGGACCTTGCCGCGAAACAGGGTGTGGGCCATCGCGCCGCCAATCAGCGCAGCCGCGATGTTGTCCAGGAACGACGACAGGACAAACACCATCGCCAGCATGGCGAAGCCGCCTTCCCAGCCGTCGGGCAGGAGCGCTGGCAGAAGGGCCGGCACCTTGCTCTGCTCGAAGTGCCGCGACAGCAGGGCAAAGCCAATCAGCAGGCCGAGCAGGTTGGCGAGCACCACCCATTCGTGGCCCAGGTGGGCCGCAAGCCCTTCGAGACCGCTGCCGTGGGCAAAGCCGCCCCAAAAGACCTTGTACACGGTCAACACGCCTAGCCCGGCCAGGGCCACCTGCAAGGTCTTGGCGTGGAACAGCGCGACGCCCATCAACGTCAGGCCAAACAGCACGAAGTCCAGGGGAATGCCAAAAACATCAACGGCATGCATGAAGGTACCCTTTGTTCACGGCCTTTGGTTCACGGCGCTGTGTTCACGGTCGCGTTCCGTCCGGCGGCCTGGTGCAGGCGGCCCGGCGCTCTGGCGCGCACCCGCACGACCCGCAGCCACCGCTCGGTCCGCGGCCGGCGGCGCGCTGGATGACCACCCACAGCCCGCAGGCGGAGGCCAGCCCTGCAATCGCCATCACGTCGGCCCAGGTCATCGATTCCTCGCGGGCGGGGTCCGCCGCACCGCCCGGTAGCGTAGGGCCAAATCGAGCGCCCGACCACCAGTGCCGCGCTGCGTGGCTATCCCTTGGCGAAAAGCCCGGCAAAACCCATGAACGCCAGCGACAACACGCCAGCGACGAAGAAGTTGAGCGCGACCCCGCGCAACAACTTGGAAATCGGCGCAAGCTCGATCTCTTCACGCAGCCCGGCCATGATGACCATCGCCAAGGTCAGGCCAGCGCCAGCTCCGGTCGCGTACACCAACCCTTGGACCAGCCCGTAGCCCTTGCTCGACTGGAAAAGCGCGAGCCCCAAGATAGCGCAGTTGGTCGTAATCAGCGGCAGGAAAATGCCGAGCGCGCGAAACAGCGCCGGGCTCAGTTTCTTGATGGCCATCTCGACGAACTGCACGGTGCCGGCGATGACCACGATGTAGCTGATGAGTTGCAAGTACGGCGCGTGCACGAGCACATAGCGGTCGAGCAGGGTCGCCGACAGCGAGGTGATGACCAGCACGAACAGGTTGGCGAGACCGAGGCGGAACGCCGTCTCGATGCGGTTGGTGACGCCAAAGAACGGGCACAGGCCCAAGAAATACGCCAGCGTAAAGTTGTTGATGACGCTCGCGTTGGCGAAGATCCACACCAGATCGTCCATCAGGTGGCCTCCGCTGGTGCGCGGCGCGCGGCCAGGCGCTGCCGCCACCACGCCAGGATCGCCAATTCGGTGGCCATGGTCAGAAAGCCGCCGGGCGGCAGGACCATGATCACCCACGGTTCGAAGCGCGGCCCGAAAAGCGGATGGCCCAACAGCGTACCGCTGCCCAGAATTTCGCGCGGCGCCGAGATCATCAGCATGGCCAGGGTGAAGCCGAGCGACATGCCCAGCGCGTCGAGGACCGCTGGCCATACGGCGTTGCGGGCAGCAAAGGCCTCGGCGCGGCCCAAGATGATGCAATTGACCACAATCAGCGAAATGAACGCGCCCAGTTGCTTGTGGGCCGCCGGCAGCAACGCGGCAAGTGCCCAGTCCACCGCGCTGACGAACGTGGCGATGATGATGATGTAGATGGTGATCCGCACCGGACCAGGGGTGACCTTGCGCAGCGCCGACACCAGTGTCGACGACCCGACCAGCACGACAAGCGTCGCCACGCCCATCACCAGCGCGTTGGTCACCGTGTTGGTCACCGCCATCGTCGGGCAAAGGCCGATGACCAACGCGAAAATCGGGTTCTCGCGCCACAGCCCGGCGGCCAGCACCGTCCAGGGGCTCGGGCCGTTGTCCTGACTCACGGCTTGCCCCCTGCGGGCGGCGCCGCGGTCGTCAGCGGTTGGGCCCACTGCGCTGTGCTGCCGTTGAGGATCTTGACGACGGCCTTGCTGCTGATGGTGGCGCCGGTGATGAAATCGATTTCGTTGGGCTTGCTCTTGGTGCCCTTCTTCTTGCCGACGATCTCGGGCTTGCTGTCGAGTTGCTTGAAGTTGCCGACGAAATCCGCGTCCTTGATGATCTTGTCGCCCAGGCCGGGTGTTTCGCGGCTGTCGAGCACTTCCATGCCGATGACGGTACCCTTGCCGGGCACATAGCCATACAGCAACCGGATGGTGTCCATGAAGCCGGGGCCCTCGGCCGGAATCGCAAAGCCGAGCACGCGGCCGTCTTTGTCCAACCCGGCGTAGGCCATGGGTTTGTCCGAGGCGGCGCCGACCTCGACCTTGGAAGGCTGCACCTTGTCGCCCACCCGCTCGTAGGACGCCGCCTGGACGGCGCCCGGCACCACCCGCGTCACTGCAGCCTGCATCGCCGCCGCGCGGTTTGCCGCAATCAGCGGCTTGGTGGCCTGGAACACGCCGACCAGCACCAGCCCGCTCAGCAGGCCCGCAAGGGTCAGGGTGCCGACCAGCTTGGCCGATGTGGGCTCGGGGCCGCTCATACCGTCAGCCCCCCAACCGCCGGGGCTGGCTGACCCGGTTCAAGAGCGGCGTGGCCGCGTTCATCAACAGGATCGCGTACATCACCCCCTCGGGCAGGCCGCCGAAGTTGCGGATGAGCACGACCAGGACGCCGACGCCAAGCCCGAAGTACCAGGCGCCTTTGGCCGTGACTGGCGTTGTCACCGGGTCGGTACACATGAACACCGCGCCGAAAAGCAGGCCACCCGAAGCCAGCATGAAGACCGGCGACGGCGACAGGCCGAACAGCCACAGCACGCCGCTCAAGGCGACCACCGTGCCGATTGTGGATACGGGCAACCGCCAGTCGAACACCTTGCGCAGGCCGAGCACGACGCCCACCAGCGCCAGCACCGCGGCCGAGGTCTCGCCCAGCGAGCCTGCGACGTTGCCGGTCAACATGGGCCAAAGTTCCGTGGTCTTGTGCTCGAATTTGACCAGCCCGAGCGGCGAGGCGCCGCTGACCACGTCCACCGCCGCGTGCAGCATCGGCGGAGCCATGGTGGACGATTCCACATGCCAGAAACCCTGGCCCGGCGCCGACCACGTGGTGATGGCCGTCGGGAACGCGGCTTGCAAGAACGCTCTGCCGACCAGCGCGGGGTTGAAGAGGTTGTGGCCCAAGCCACCGAGCGCCAGCTTGCCGAGCGCGATGGCCACCGCGGCGCCGAGCGCGACCATCCACAGCGGCAGGGCTGGCGGCAGGGTCAGGGCCAGCAGCGCCCCGGTCAGCAGCGCAGAGCCGTCGCGCAAGGTGCCGAGACCGTTGCGGTCCGAGAACGCCCACTCCGTCGCCGCGGCCACCACGGCGCCGGTCGCCACCATCAGGATCGCCGTGACGCCAAAGAAGTACGCAGCCGCGGCGACGACCGGGATCAGGCCAGCCACCACCTCGTACATCACCCGCGACGTCGAGATCGGCGCGTGGACGTGTGGCGCGGTCGTCAGTTCCAGGTGGGCGGGCCCGGGCGTCACGCAGCCTCCTGGTGGCGGCGCAGCAGGCCCTTGCCGACGCGCATCAACTGCACCAGCGGCAGGTTCGACGGGCACACGTACGAGCAACTGGCGCACTCGAAACAGTCGCGCAGGTGCAGCGCCTCGAGGTCTTCGGTGCGCTCGTGGCGGACCATCAGCGCCAACCGCTGCGGGTTCAGGAACATCGGGCACGCATCCAGGCAGCGGCCGCAGCGAATGCACGGCTGTTCCTGCAGCCAGGTGGCCGGCTCGGTGGACACCAGTACGCCGGACAGGCCCTTGGTCACCGGCACGTCGAGGTCTTTTTGCGCGAGGCCCATCATCGGGCCGCCGAGTACGACTTGTCTGGCGTTGGGCAGGAGGCCCCCGCAGTGGTCGACGAGGTCGCGCAGCGGCGTGCCGATGGGCACCAGCACGTTGGCCGGCCGGCGGATGCCGGGACCGGTCACCGTCACCACCCGCTCAACAAGCGGCATGCCGCGGTCCACCAGATCGGCAATGGCGGCGGCGGTCGCGACGTTCTGCACCGCAGCATGGACATCGATGGGCAGTTTGCCCGCCGGCACCTTGCGCCCGACCACTGCGTCGATCAGCATCTTCTCGGCGCCCTGGGGGTACTTGACGGTGAGTTCGACGACCTCGACCGGCGCGCCGGCCGGAATATGCGCGCGCAGGGCGCCGATGGCGTCGGGTTTGTTGGCCTCGACACCGATGAACACGCGCTCGCCCTGCACCTGGTGGCGTACCAGCTCGGCGCCGCGCAACACCGCCTGGGGCCGCTCGACCATCACCCGGTGGTCGCAAGTCAGGTACGGCTCGCACTCGCAGCCGTTGAGGAACACGTCTTGGACCCGCTTGCCGTCGGGCACCGCCAGCTTGACGTGCGACGGAAAGGCCGCGCCGCCAAAGCCGACGATGCCGGCGCGCTGCACCCGCTGAACCAGGTCGCGCGCGTCGCCCGCAGCGTAGTGGCCCGTGACAGACGACCCGACCCGCTGGCTGTCGAACGGGTCGCGGCGCAGCACGATGCACGGACCCGATTTGCCCGCCGGCAGCGGCCGCGGCTCCAGGGCCACCACCGTGCCGGCGACGGGTGCGTGCAGGGCGGTGCTGACGAAACCGGCTGGTTCGGCCACCAACTGGCCGCGCTCGACCCGCTGGCCCACCTCCACCACGGCCTTGCTGGGCGCGCCGATGTGCTGGCTCAGGGCGAGCACGTAGGTGTCGGCAAAGCGCATCCGCTCGATGGGCGCCGCGCGAGTGGCGTCCTTGCGCTCGGGCGGATGGATGCCGTGGCGAAAGGTCGCCTTGCCGGCCCCGGGCAGCAGCAAGCTCATGCGACCGCCTCCGGGTCGGATGGCGACGGCCGAGGTGGCGCCGAACGGGCGAGTTGAACCAATTGGTCGCGCAGGCGCTGCAGGGCTTCGGCCTGCCAGGCTAGCCGCGCGGCCTGCAAGTCATCGGCGTGGGCGGCGCGCAGTTCAGCCATCGCAAGGTCGAGTTCGGCGCGGTGGGTGGCGGCGGCCTGCTGGCGCGCTGCCTCGACAGCCACCGCGAGGCCCGTCTCGGTCGGCTGGCCAGGTGCGAAGCGCAACAGCGGATGGTCTCCGCAGTCGACGGCGGCGGCGGTGCGGGCCAGCAACGCCTCTGGACTGAACCCGTCGCCGATCGCCGACAGCGCCAACACCGATGTCAGGCTCGGCCGGCGGCCGTCGAAAGCCGCGACCAGGCACGAATACAGGTGGTCGCGGTGGGCTGGCGAGGTCGAGGCAACCGCCAGGTCACCGACCGCCCGGGCAAAGCGCACCGCGTCGACCGGTGGATCCCCCTCGGCGTCGCGCAGGTACAGCACGTGCACCGCAAGGCCGCTCGCCAACGCGCGACCCAGCCCGGCCAGCCCCGCGCCCTGCAGCGAAGCGCAGTCGCCGACGACCAGCACCGGCAGGGCGGCAGTGGCCTCCACGTCGGTCAAATCCTCGGGCCGCAGGTCGGCCAGCGCCTGCAACCGCAGGTCAGCATCGGCGGCGTTGCCGAGCGCGAGTTCCGCCGTCCGCGCAGCCTTGGCCTCGGCGACGGCGTGTGCGCGCTCCGCGGCGGCGAGGCCCACGGCGACGTCGAAGGCCTGGTCGGTGGTGTCCACCAGCGCGGGTCCCGTGAACGGGTTGCGCGGGAACTGCCCAGCCCACGCGGCCACCGTGGCACCGGCCACGACCACGCCGTAGCGGGCCTGGCCCCAGCCACCGGCCCTGGTCAGGCGGTGGCGGGCGGCTGCCACCAGCCCGGCGGCCTCGGCCAGTCGGCGCAACCGCGCGACGTCGAGCGAGGTGCCAAGGCCCTGCACGGCCAAGCGATCGGCGATCGCACCCAGAGGCGCGGTGCGTGCCGTCGCGGAGTCCAAGGCGTCGAGCAGGGCCTGCGGGTCGCCGGTCGGCGCGGCCGCTGCAAACACCGAGCGCGTTGCCTCGTCCAACTTGTCGGAAAGGTCCTGCAGGGCGCGCGCCCGCTGCAGCAGCACGGGCCCACGGCGCTGCTCGGCCACGGCGGTCGCCAGGCGCACGGCCAGGCGTTGGCCGCTGCCCGCGGGGGAGAAATCGGCACCGCACAAGGCGTGGTTGGCGTGGCGCGACAACAGCAGCGCCGCCAGCGGGTCGAGGCCGGCGGCCTGGGCGGCAGCCATTGCCGGGCCGGTGGTATCCGGGGTCCTGTCCCAGGCCAGCCAGGCGCCGCGCGCGGCCTGCAGCGACGACTCTTGCTGGGGATGCAGCGCGATGGCCCCTTCCTTGCACACCTCAGCGCACAGGCCACATCCTTGGCAGGCGCGCGGGTCGACGGCGATGTGCAGGACCAGGCCGCTACCGCGCTGGCGCTGGTGCGGGCCGTGGAAAAGTGTGGCCGTGGTGGCGGGCGGCAGGCGCAGCGCTTCGGCCAGGGTCTGGCGCCACGCAGCCTGCGCGGCGGCCCGTTCGTCGCCGTGCAGATTGGCCTTGTCCGCGGCGCGGGCAAACGCCGCATCGGCGGTGTCGGCCGTCACCGTGGTCGCCGCAGACTGGTGGACCGCGTCGTCGATTTGCTGGGCGACTGCCTTGTGCAGCCGCTTGCTGCGGTCGGCGCCCGATCCGCGCAGGCCGTCCGCCTGTGCGCGGACCGCCGCCGCGTCGAGCCACGCTTGCGTGCCAAGCGCGACCGACGCGAGGGCAGCGTCGGGGCACGCCGCCCAGCAGTCTCCGCAGCCGGTGCAGCGGGCCACGTCCACCGCGGGCAGTTGGGCTCGGCCGGCACTGCGGTCGAACAAGACTGCCGACGCCGCAGGCGTGGTCGCGGCCGCGAGCCACGGGTTGAGTTCGCCCTGGCCCTCGCCAGCGGCGCGCGGAGAGACGTATTCGCCCCACAGGCGGGCCAACGAACCGCAGTCGGCCGGGGACCCCTCGCGCTCTGCGCGCTGGCGCAACGCCCCCTGCAACCACGGGTCGGCCGGTGCCGACATCTGGACCGAGGTCGCGCCTTTGCCCGCAACCGCGTCTGGGAAGGTGCGCCTGACCGCCTCAATCAGCAGCTCGCGCTGCGGGTAGGCCGAATGGCCGGCCATCGTCCGTGCACGGCGGTTGGCTTGGGCGGCGGGCGGCGGCGCCACGCAATGCGTCAAGTCGCGGCCGGCCAGGGCCCGCCACCTGGCGCCTCCCGTGGCAGCGAGTGCCGCCCAGGCGCCGTCGAACCACAATTCGGCGGATTCCGCCGCAGCGCGCCGGTCGGCCGCATCGATGGTCTGGCCGACGGCCACCGGGTGCGCCGCGTCCCAACGGGCCACCACGCGAGCGCGCTGCCGGCCGAACACCCAGCCCTGCGCAGCGGTCGCGGCATCGACCTCGTCGCTCGGGCTGCCGAGCCAGTCTCGTACCACCTCGGGGGCCACCGCATGCCACGCCTCAGCCGCATCGCTCGCGGCGCCGCCCGTCAACACCACAAGCACGGGACGCAGAGCCGCCTCGGTCAACCACCGCCCGAGCACCGTCGCGTCGTAGGCCTCCTGCGCCGTGGAGGCCCGCAGGACGGCAACGCCGTCGCCCGCCAAAACGGCAGCCACGTCGCGCGGCGCAAGGTCGTCGGTCGTGCCTGGATCGCGGCACACCGCCAGCAGGGCGACGTGGCGGCGGGACGCCTCGCGCAGGGGGGCGGCGGCCTGGGCAGCGTCCACCAGCCACACCGTCACACGTTCGCCTGCGACAGCGCGACCGATCGCCTGGCCGAGGCTGCCCGGCGCGGCCGGGTAGCGCACTGCGCCTGCGGCTGCGTCGGCCTCGTGCACGGCTG
>VGRO01000196.1 GCA_016875335.1 Deltaproteobacteria bacterium
ACGAGCGCACCCCATCGCCGCCGAGCCCGCACCACGCACCGGCGGCCCTCACCGACCGGGAGCGGCGAGTCGGCCGCCTCGGCCGCGAGCTTGCGACCCACCAAGCAAGCAAGCCGCGATGTGCACCTTCGGTGCACCAGCGGTGGAGACGGCGGGAGTCGAACCCGCGTCCAGAAACCGTCCACTGGACTGTCTACGTGCGTAGTCGCCTGATTTGTACGGCGCGGCGTCCCCCAGGCGACAGGGTCCATCCGCGACGGCCTTTCCGATCTCGCCGTGCGCTACAGAGACATGCGCGCAAGGCCAGCCCACCTGTGTACGAACGCGCGGCCCGGCGGGCACGGCCATCGCGTCCGTCGTCGGTAAGGTGTTTTACGTCTTACGCGGCGAGGGCAAGTTCAACGTTGTCGTTGGCACTTGTAGGGTTGCCTTTTGATACGCGGCCAAAGGCTCCGCGGCACGCGAGCACAGCTTCATGGCCCCTGTCGAAACCGGTACGTCCCCATTTCGATGCGTCCGGCAGGACGCTGGCAGCCAAGGCCCGGCCGGGCGAACCGGCACAGGCACACCTTAGGCGTCCGGGCCCCATGCGTCAAGCAAGCCCATGCGAACGCCGGGGAACAGTTGCAGGAGCGCCTTGAGTTGGTTGCGGGCCTGGCTGTTGCCGCGCTGCACCTTGCGGGCCAGGATGAGTTCGTTCTTGAACGAGTGCTCCCAGCCGACAAGTTCGGTGACGGTCACCTGGTAGCCGTGGCATTCCAGGACCAGGGCGCGCAACACGTTGGTCAGGTGCGCGGCAAACCCTCTGCGCAAGATGGGGAATCGCCACAGCGGCGCCAGCGCATGATCCGCACGCACGGCACTGAGGCTGTGCGCCAGTTCGGCCTGACAGCACGGTACGACTGCGACCACCTTGGCCTCGCGGCGCAAGCCGAGCGCGATCGCATCGTCGGTGGCGGTGTCGCACGCGTGCAGTGCGACGACTGCGAGGTTGCGCGCAATCGGATCGAACTCGGCAACGCGGGTGGCAACGAAGCGCATCCGGTCGAATCCCATGTGGCGGGCGCGGGACGTTGCGCGATCGACGAGTTGGCCATTGCTCTCCAGGCCGATCACCTCTCCCGCGCCAGCCGGTCCGATGAACAGTTCGTAGAGCAGCAGGCCGAGGTAGCCATTGCCGGTGCCGGCATCGACCAAGGTGAGGGGCTCGGCGAGGTCGAGCGCGGTGTGCAGCGCCGGGCGCAGCAGTCCGGCGAAATGGTTGATCTGCTTGAGTTTGCGCCGGGCATCGGCGTTGAGCTTGCCGTCTGGCGTGAGCAAGTGCAGGGCGTGCAGCAGCGCGCGGGATTGGCCGTTGAGCAAGTCCGCCGAAACTTCGTTGGCCGACAAGGCTCTGCGCGCGGGAGGATCATGGGGGCGTGCAGGGGCGCTCACTTGTCGTCGGCCTTCTGCTCGGTCGCGACCCGCAGGCGCTGGGTCAGCACGCGGATGACGCCGCGGGCCAGCGCTGGGTGCATATCGAGCAGGTCCTGGAAATCGTCGCGCGAAATCGCCAGCAACTCGCAATCGACGCGGGCCCGCACGCTGGCCGAGCGCGGCGATTGGTCGAGCAGCGCCATTTCGCCAAAGCACTCCTTGACGCCGAGCCGCGCCACGGGCTCGTCGCCGCGCAGCACATCCACCTCGCCTTCGAGGATGACGTAGAGGTGGTTGCCGGGCTGGCCTTCGGCGAAGACCAGGTCGCCGGCCTCGACGTGCACCGGCTGCAAGATGTCGGTGACCGGCAGCAGTTGCTCGCCCGACAGGTCGCTCAGCAGCGGCACGGCCTTGAGCAGGAACACCATGTCCATCGGGTCGCGGGTCATGCGCTTGCCTCCCTGTGCCTCGGTCCACCGCCACACGCGCACCAGCCACGGGTCCGCGCCGCCGAGCAAGGCCGGCATGTCCGCGCCGTCGTCGCCCGTACTGGTGCTGTCGCCGCCGGTCGTGCCACCGTCGCCGCGCTCGACCAGACCCACGAACGGGCGCAGTTCCTCGTCGGTCAGGTGCTGGTCCAGCAATTCCACGGCATTGCTGCGTACGCGTTGCTGCGGGCTGCGGTAGTGCAGGTAGGCCCGGTGCATGGCTGCGCGGGCGTCGAGCAGGCCCAGCAGCCGGAAGCTGCGTCGCTCTGCCTGGAGGCGCAAACTGTGCAATTCGCTGCCAAAAAACAGGTGTCGAGGCGACGCACCGCGGCCGACAAGTTCGATGCGTTGCAAGAGCCGCAAGGTCTCGATCTCGACCAGCACCTTGGCGCGGATCCACTCCGTGGGTGGCTTGGGCGCCTCCGGGTCGCGCGCCATGCGCCACAGCGACTGAATTGCGTTGTTGCGCACCACCGTCACCGGCGAGTCCACCTGATCCATCTGGTGGGCCACTGCGGCCTTGGTGCCGAAGCGCTCGACGATGCGCAGCAACCGAAGTTGGATGGCGACGTTCAGCGGCTTGCGCCGGTGGCGATCGCGCAACGCGGCCACCAACGATCCGCCATAGCGGGTCAGGGCCGCCGACGCCGCAGGCACCAGTTCGCCGCGGCCCAGGCAGTCGACGAGGGGATCGATGTACTCCATGGCGCCGATCTGGCCCATCGACACCACGGCGTTGACGCGCACGTCGGCTGCGGGGTCCTGCACCATGCGGACGAGGTCGATTTCCGGATCCAGCACGTATCCGCCCGAAATGTACGCGGCGCGGGCCCGGCGCTCGGCCTGCGGGCTCTGCAGGTCGTCCTTGAGTTTCTGGTTGAGCTTGGCCGCGTGTTCGACGCCGCCGACGCGCTGGACCCAGATGACCGCCAGCCGGGCAACGCCGAGGTCTGGATGCTGCACGTAGCCACTGACCAGCGGCAAGAGGCCCGGATCCTGGTACTGGTCGAGCAACCGCAGCGCCTCCCGCAGAATCGAGGGCGGCCGGTCCTTTTGCATCAAGCCGACGAGCAAGGCTCGCTCGGGCTTGAGTTGCAGTTCGTTCATCAACTCGAGGGCACGGCGAGCGAGGTCGGGGTCGTGGCTGCGGGCGATCGGCAGCAGGTCCTCAACGCGTACCGGCAGCTTGGACTCCCGCACGATGTCCAGGGCGGAAAGCACGTCGCGCCGGTCGTTGGAGGCGAGACGCTGCTGGACTTCGCCGGTCGCCGAACGCTGCAGCAGGGCCCGCGTCTGCGGATCCACGTCCGAGTCCACGCGGCGCGCGCGCAGCCCCTCGAATAGCGCCTTGCGGTAGTGCGGGTTCATGGACAGGCCGATGAACACGACGCCGATACAGGCAACGATGGTCACCGGCGACAGCAGCGCCAGCTTCTCGGAGGTCGCGCCGATGAAAAGCAGCACGACCGAGGTGCCCATCGTCGCCACGCGGTACACCACGCCGTCAATCAGCGTCTTGGCGCGCTCGCCCTTCTTGCTGTCGAGCGGGGCAACCAGCATCTGCATGGCGTTGCGCGTGAGGGCGAACTGGAAGATACGCTCGAGAAACGACGTCGCCACGATGGCCCAGAACGGGCTGCCCAGGCCCAATCGGCCCGCCGTGAAGTACGCGGCGCTGCCGACTGCGACGAAAATGGCGCTGGCGGAAATCGCCACGCCGATGCCGACCACCCGGACGATGCGGCCCGAGGCGGTCAGAGCGACGAAAAACGCGAAAGAGTTGGCGACCCAGTAATAGGTGCCGAGAAAGCTCGCCATCTCGTTGCGATTGGCGTACTTGAGCTTCATCTCGGTCGAGAATTGAAAGTCGATGATGAGCGACGCCACCTGCAACAGGAACACCAGGCCTGCCAGGCGCAGCAGCAGCGGCGTGTCGGTGATGGTGCGGAACCCGCGAGCGATGTCGTCGAAAGGCTTCTTGGTCGCAGCCGCGGCTGCGGCTTGTTCCTGCTTCTCCTTGCGCGACAAGGCGCGCACGGCGAGGTTGTTCAGCTGGGCCTCGGCGGCAGTGTCGCGCTCGTCGCCGGACCACTGCAACGCCTTGATGATTTTGCGCACCTGCGCCAAAGGGTACAGCAACAGCAGGATGACGAACCACATCATGTGCTGCGCTTCGACCACCTTGAGGCCGAGCGTCAGCGCGCCGCCGCCGAGGGCCGCCCCGAGCGTCGAGACTGCGGCGAGCACCGGAAAGAGTCGCTTGGCCTGCCGCGACGGCAGCACGGCCGACGACATGTTCCAGGTCTGCACCAAAATGAGCTGCGACAGGCCGGTGCACCAGACCAGTTGCGCCAACGCCATGGTCTTGGGCGAGAGCGGGTACAGCAGGTGCAGCGCCGCGAAGCTTCCGATGGCGGTCATCAACAAGGTCAGGAAGCGCCGCTGCAGGTCCAGCCGTTCGACCACGGCCACCCACACGATCGACAGCACCGCGGTGAAGGCGCTGGACCCCAGGAACATCAGGGGCAGCGTCTTGACCTCGTGGGTCTGTAGGAACGCGGTCTTGGTGAACGTGGCGACGATGACGCTGGCCGCGGTCACGATCGCGAAAAGCGGCGATAACTGGCCGAGCACCGGCCGGTCGGTGCGACGCAGCGAGAACACCTCGCGCAACACCCAGTCGATTGCGCTGCCCCTGAGGGCCACCGTCTTGCGTTCGTGGGTGCTGTGGGCCGCCGCCGCCGTCGACATGGCGCGCAATGTAGCCCGAAGCGCGGCGCATGGGAATCGCGCTTGCGTTTGGCGCGAAAACCGCCCGGCGCCGGGCTATTTCGAGACGACCGGCGTGCCCTTGACCAGCGATCCCACGAAGGCGAGGACCTGCTTGACCAGCGTCTTGTCGTTGAAGGCGACGAAGTGACCGTCGTAGGCCTTGCCGGCCAGGCTGTTGGCGGCGTCGTTCTTGGCCTGGACACTGACCGCGGTGATGACCTTGTTGACGTTGTTCGACAAGGGCAGGGCACCCAAACTGACGCCGAGGTCGTCCATCTTGTCATAGTACGTCGGCAGCGGATCGGGCAGGCCGCCGGTCAAGCGAGCGGCGGCCGCGAAGATACGGCTGGTGCTCGGCGGCGTGAAGCTGTCGCCGTGGCCATAGGTGTGCAAGACATGGAGCGCCTTGTGGACCGGCGCCGCGTGCAGCAACGGGGCGTAGATGAGCGGATCGGAGGTCTCGAAGTAGTTTTGCAGCAGGTTGAGCACCGGGTGACTCGGATCGGTGCCGAGGTCCTGAAGCCCGATTTGCATGCCGACCGAGGCGTCGATCGGCTTCTTCTTGCCGAGCAGGCCAAACGCCAGCGAGCCGCCGCACCCCGAGAACACGGCGCCCTTGAGTCCGTTCATGTACGGCACGGCCAGCGGACCGGTCGTCGCGCCCTGCGAGTGCCCGAAGAACATCAGGTTGGCCGGGTCGAATTGCACGGTGCCGACCGAGGCGTTGTTGATGCCCTCGCCCTTGAATTCCTTGGCGAAGCGGAAAATGGCCAGCTTGTCGGTGGCGCCCTGCCAGAAGTTGCCGCGGGCCGCGGCCGGGTTGGCGAAATTGTAGAAAAGCGGACCGGGATCGGTGGTGATGGGCTTGCCGACGTCGTCCGTGCCGCGGCGGTTGGCGTGCATGGGCGCGTCAAAGCCGATGGTCGCGATGCCGACCGGCGATCCGGTGTTCGCCGGAACCGCAAGTTGCGCGGCCATGCTTTCGGCGGCGGAACGGAAAGAACCGCCCGTTCCGTGACCAAAAATCGCCACCGGCCAGCCGGCCGCCGGCTTGGCCTGCCCCTTGGGGATGGTGATCGCCACGCAGATGTTCTCGTAGTCCACCAAGGTGGGCTTGCCGTCCGCGCCGACCTTGGCTCCGCCCTCGCGCTGCTTCTCGGTTGGCTTGGTATAGGTGAGGTACGGGCGCTTGCCGGTCTGGATGTACGGCAGGCTGAGCTTGGCGTGGATTTCGTGGAACGGCAGCTTGTCTGCGTTGGGCGGGCACGCGCGCGGGTCCGGGGTTCCGGCCTTGCTGAGCGGCGTCGTGGCCCAGGTGTCATCGGCGCACGGCGACTTCACACTTGGCGCACAGACCACCGGGGCGCCATTGGGCGCGAATGCGGGCTTGACTGCGCCGGCAACGAGGTCGGCGAGTTGCTGGGTGAACTTGCGGGTGTTCATGGTCGTGAACACGGTGGCCGTCACCGGTTTGACGGTCGGATTGGTCTTGAGGAAAGGGCGCAGCGGGGCGTACGCATTCCACGCGGCCTCGAGCGCAGGATCGGTCGGCTTGGCGTCCGCGAGCAGTGCGTCGAGATCGGCGCCCTTGGCCGGCGCGGCCAAATCCGCGCGCGGCTTGGCGGTATCGGCAAGTTTGTCGGTGCAGTCGTTGGCGCAGGTCAGGTGCGTCTCGCCCAGCGTCTTGTCACATAGGCCGTTGCCGCAAGCTTCGCGGATTCCATCGGTGACCAGCACGGCATATGGCGTGTCCGGTTCGAGGACCTCGCCCCAGCGGGCATGGACGTACAGCCAGTTGCGGCAGATGTACTTGTTGCGCTCGTCGTGGAAGCTCAGGCTGTCCTTGCTGTCCTTGGTCTCCTTGTTGGCCACGGGCACGTCGGCGCCTGTCTTGAGGTTGATGAGCCGCACGGTCGCCTGTTCCTTGGCAACGAACGGCACGGCCTTGAGGGTCTTGGGGTCGACGGTCCGGGTGAACCGCAGGTAGGCCGCCGTGGTCAGACCCCATCCGGTCATGTCCACCGACATGGAGTCGGCCACGCGCTCGACCGCGTCGAACCCGATGACGCCAAGGCCGGGGCGGGGATGGCCGGCGAGGTCGAGTGTGCCGCCCTTCTTGCGCAGGTCGCTCGGGAAGGGCATCGCGTAGTAGTCGGTGGCGACACTGGGCCGCGGCACGTGCAGCACTGCGCCGAAGGCGGCCTTGGCTTCGGCGGTGTCGTTGCACTCGACCCCCGGGAACAGGTCGGGGTTCAGCAAGAGGCTGCCCGGAATGCACTCCTTGCGCGCAGCCGAGCACGCCAGACCGCGCCGGCAATCGGCATTGGACGCGCACTTGGCGCCGAGATCACCTTGGCCCGTGGCGTTCTTGCACACGCCCGACAGGCCGATGCTGTCGCATACCATGCCGGGGGGGCACTGCGCGGCGCTGGTGCACTCTTCGCCTTCCGGTGGCACTGCGGTGGCGCTCGCCGGGGTACATGCGCCGCAACCGCTCGCGCCAGCCGCGCAACTGGAAACCGGCAACTGCTTGCAGAACATGCCCTTGCCGCAGTCCGAGGTCTTCTCGCACGCGTCGTTGGCCTTGCCGGCGCCGGCCGGTTGCGCCGTGCAGAATCCCGCCCAACTGCAATGCAGGCCGGCCTGGCACTCGTCTGCCAATAGGCACTTGCCGTTCTCGGCCGTGTTGGGCTTGGCGGCGCACTTGCCGCCATCGCAGGTCAGGCCTTCGCGGCAGTCGGTCGTGGCCTTGCACGCGGCACCGATGCCCAAGCCGGCGAAACTGTTTGCAACACTGTCGGCCGCGTCGGTCTTGGCCGCGTCGGCCCCTGCCCGATCGAAGTACGGCTCGCATGCGGTGAGCGCCACGACAACCGCCGCGCACATCGCCAGCACGCCTTGAATGTTCTGCATCTTGCCCCCCACGGCGGTCGGATCGGCGCCTTGGCGAACCTAAAGCGCGCCCTCAATGACCTTGACTGCATTGATGACGAATTCCGGTTGCAGTTCAATCTGCACGCCGCCACCGCCCAAGGTGATGCCATACAGATTCTGCTGCGGAATCCAGATTCGTTGGAAGATCTCGATCCAAGTGGTCTCGGCGTTGATGACCGCCTTCTTGGTCTTGACTGTGAACTCGGCCTTGGGGTCGAGCGCAAACCGCTGCGGCGTCGTGGGCGAGATCGACGACAGGTAGCGCTGCCGGACCAGCACCGTGTCGTCGCCGCCCCCCGCGGACGACACGCCGATCTCCGAGTTGCCGAACAGCTTGGTGATCGACAGGGTCTCCCCCGGCTTGCCGCCGGGCTTGGCTTCGTAGTAGTCGAGTTTGGTGAACTCGGCGCGAATGGCCACGATGGCGTCGGGACTGGTGTTGTTGCTGAGTACCTCTTTGATCTTTTTGGCTTTCGCTGCATCGAGCAGTTGGAACTTGATGCGGGCCTCCATCATCATGCCGCGAAACCCTTGGCACTGTTCGACGCAGCGGTTCGGGTCGCCGCAATTGGTGATGATGAAGTTCAGGTCCTTGAGCAGCGAATCCTTGGCCTTGGATTCGACGGTCGAAACGATCACGTTGCGGTTGCACTCGCCGTCGATGGTCATGATGCCTTGGACGTGTGCCAGCGTCGCCGATCCCAGGCTGGTCGGCAGACCGGGCGGCGCCTTGCTGGTGCCGGCCGACGACGTCAGCGCCTTGCCCAGCACCTGGTCGGCCCCCGGCCACTTCAAGTCGGTCGAGACCTTCGGGATCTTCTCTTTGGCGCCGACGGTGATTTCGCCGGCGGCGTTCAAGAACGAGCAGGCCCCGGTCGCGAGCGCCGTGGCGCATGCGAGCAGCAGGCTCAAGGTGGCGTTGTGCATGGCGTCCTCGCTGGGGGCACGGGCCGCGGGTGCGCCCGGCCATGGGTCAATGACGTGCTGTTTTCCAACCTATTTGTCGCTGCCCTTGCCATAGGCAAAGCCGAACTCGCCGTACAGGTTCACGTCCACGGTGTTGGCAAAGAAGCTGTCGGGGCCGATGCCAAAGGGCGTCAGCGCTTCGAGGTTGACGTGGAAGAAGTCGAAGATGCGGTAGCGGCCCTTGAGGATGAAGATGTCGCGGGTGGTGAACGTGGTGTCGAAGAGCGCTCCCGGAGATTTCGCCGACCGCCGGTGGAAGGTCGCCAGGAACTGGAACCCACTGATGTGCGGCACCTCGAGGTGCACGAACACGTTGTTGTCCGGCGTGGTGTCGTTGACCTCCGCCGCGATCGCCATCGCCAGGTAGTCTGCGACCTTCCAGCTGGCTTCGAAGAACAGGCCGTAGACCTTAGCGCCGCCGTTGGCCTTGGGGTCGCGACCCAGGATCGCCTGCAGTTTCGTGCCGTTCTGATCCAGGATCCGGTCGCCGATGCGGTACTGCACGCGCTGGATTTCGTACATGGTGTCGAAGTAGCTGGGCAGGTAGTTCTGGTCGTAGCGGCGCACTTCCGCACGCAGGCGAACGGCGTGGACCGGGTCGTCGCCAAGGTTGAGGCGCAGCAGGTGGCCCCAGGCGAGTCCCGAGGACATGACGCCACGCAGTCCGGGCTTGGTCGGCGCGGTGTCCCAAAGCGGATCCTTGTTGTGGGTCGGCAGGCCGCTTGCGAGGTACGAGTAGTCGACGTAGGTCTTCCAGTCGGTCGTCTTGGTGTCGACGAGCTTGACCTCGGCGTCGATGCCAAATGACGCGACCTTGGTCGCCACGTACACCGGCTTGAAGGATTTCTGGTCGATGAGGTACTCGGCGTCGCGCAGACCGTCCTTGTCGACGTCGTCGTAGTCGAGGTGGCTGCGCAATGGGGCATCGAGATCCACCGCGGCCGTCGCGCCAATCGAGAACGAGCGCATTACGTAGTTGTCGCGATCGACGAGCGACAGGGGCTTGAGGAAGAACAGGCCACCGACCAGGTTGGGCCGGGTGATGTTGTTGACGTAGACCTCGCCGCCGCCGTAGTCCGTGAAGCCGTCGAACTCGGCGCTGACCTGTCGCGAATTCAGGTTGAGATTCGGGTTGTAGCGCTTGAGGATGGTGCCGTGGCCGAGGCTGCTGGCCTTGAAGGCGTTGACGTCGAAATAGACGCGCTCTTCCTTGCCGCCCCAGGTGATGTTGCGGATGAGCTGCGCGTAGTCCTGGCCCTCGTCCCAGTCCTCCTTGCGCAGCCGACCGAGGTGCGACAAGCCCTTGCCCGGTCGGGTGTCGTTGGCCTCCAAGCGGATGGGGATGCCAAAGCTCATCGAGAACGGCCGCTCAGCCAACTCGGTCGAGTAGTTGATGCCGGGCGTGATCGTGCCGTAGTAGACCTCGCCGATGCGCTCGATACCGCCGGTCAGACCAAAGCGGTTCTGCCACGGAATCAGGCCGAGCGCGCCGACGTTGGCCAGTTCGCCTTCGATGAAGCGGCGGGCCTTCTTGGGCTTGACCGTCACTGTGCTCGCTGGAGCAGGTGCCGGCGCAAGGCCAGAGGGCGCGGCGGCCTTTGTGGCTGGCGCCGGACTCGCTTTGGAGGCGGGTGACGGGGCTGGCGGTGCAGGTGCAGGCGCAGGCGCAGGTGCAGGGGCTGGCGCAGGTGCAGGCTCGGGGGCAGGTGCAGGCGCGGGTGCAGGCGCGGGGGCTGGTGGTGGCGGTGGGGGAGGCGGCGGCTCGCTCACCGCCGGTGGTGGCGGCGGCGGCGGGTCGTCGGCGTTCGCCGTTGCGCTGGCAGCGACGAGCGCAAAGGCCGCGGCCGGCGCGGCGTAGCGGCGGAAACGAGTGCGAAAGCGCATCGGAAAGCCTCCCCCCTCGGCGTAGACCCGGCGCGTGCCGTCGGGCGCCGTTTTCGCATGGATGCGCGGGATTGGCAACCGGGTGCGCTGTCCAGAATCCACCGCCCCGCGCCGGCCAGCCGCGGAGCGGCGGTGCC
>VGRO01000197.1 GCA_016875335.1 Deltaproteobacteria bacterium
ATGGCGATCGCGCGGTCGCCGGAGGATCCGGCGGGGCGCAAAGCCGGTTTCGGCCGGCGCGGCCCCGGGGCCAACCTTGTTTGCGGTTCCTATCCCTGTTGAGTACGTGGTGATCGGCGGCATCGCGGCCATCGTTCACGGCGTGCCGCGCATGACGCTCGACATCGACCTGTTGATTCGTGCCACGCCTGACAACGCCCGGGCGCTGCTGGCTGCGCTGCTCGACGCGGGCCTTGCCACCGCCGCCCAACTCGACGCCGACGAGCTGCTGGCCCACGAGATCACGGTGTTTCGCGACCGGCTGCGGGTCGATGTGCAGACCGCCAGTCCGGGCATCCGGTTCGAAGAGGTACGCCCGCGGGCGCTGCTGCTGAACGTCGACGGCGTGGAGGTGCCGATCCTGTCGGCCGAGGACCTGCTGGCGGCCAAGGCGGCGTGCAACCGGCCGAAGGATCAGCAGGACCTTGAAGTGTTGCGCGGGCTGCTGGGGCGCCAGCGGTAGGGCGCTGCGGTCAGGGGCCGATGTAGAGGCGGAAGCCGGGCGGCCCAACAGAGCCGACCTCCGTGCCATCGGCAAATTGAGGGACGAAACTGGTGCCGCCGCAGTGCCCGTGCCAGGGCATTGTTGGGGGCCCGTGGTCACACAAACCATGATCGTCGCAACCATCGCCAAACTCGTTGTTGGCAACAGGCGAATACGGCGCGGTTTTTGCAACCTTGATGCAGTAAGCGGCCCCCTTGCCACCATAGGGGCCATATCCATCCTGTGACCCGAGCAGCCCCCCGAGTCGCCCAAACGTGTAGGTCAGCGGGTCCGAGGCATACACCGTGAGCTTGGGATTGCCCGTGTTGTAGCTTGCGAGCTTCAGGTAGCCAGCAGCCCCGCTCGTCCCGGATTCGTTGCTGGCCCGATATGGCCCATCACTGCCGTCTTGCTTGAGCAGTGCAATCTTCAAGTTCTGCTGCCCAGCGCTGGCCTTGAGCGCGGCCACGAACGCCAGCGAGACTGCCGCCGAGCCATTGCCCGAAGCATCCCGGTCGACCTTGCTCGCCGCGTTGGCCCACTTGCCGCTGGCGGTCTGCTGCCAGCCGCTGACCACGTAGTCGGTGGTGTTGGGCATGTCGTCGCCGGCCGAGTCGTAGTAGTTGCCGACCAGCGTCCAGCCGCCATTCTTCATGTCGCAGAACAGGTTGGCACCGATGATCGGGCCGGTCGGGCCGTCCGGGTCGATCAGGTAGATGCCATCGGTCGCCGCCGGGTTGGCGGTCAGCGCCGCCTTGCAGCTGGCGTAGCTGGTGACATCGGGGCCGATGTACAGCCGGAAGCCGAAGCCGCTCAAGCTCGGATCGGCCGTGACCACGGCGCAGGACTTGACGCCGCCGCTCAGTTCCTCATTGTTGGTCTTGTATGGCTTATACGACTGCCCCGAACCTGAGCAATGCCACACGCCATCCGAAACGCCGCACGCTGGATTGTTCTTGTCGCAAATCAGGTTGTGACCGCCGAACAGCCCATCGTCTTCGACACCGGGCGTCTTGTTGAGTGCGTAGCCCGACTCCTGATACTTGGTCACGTCGTAGCCGTCTGCACTTCCGGCCAGGCCGGCGAGGCGGCCAAAGCTGTAGGTCAGCGTATCCGATGCGTAGCCTGTCAGCTTGGGATTGCCAGTGCCGTAGCTCTTGAGCTTCAAGCTGCCGTCCGCGCTGCTCCGACACTCAGTGTCGTACCCATCCTTGTGCACAAAGCACATCTTCAAATTCTGCTGCCCAGCGCTGGCCTTGAGCGCCGCCACGAAGGCCAGCGACACTGCCGCCGAGCCGTTGCCCGAAGCATCCCGGTCGACCTTGCTTACCGCGTTGGCCCACTTGCCGCTGGCGGTCTGCTGCCAGCCGCTGACCACGTAGTCGGTGGTGTTGGGCATGTCGTCGCCGGCCGAGTCGTAGTAGTTGCCGACCAGCGTCCAGCCGCCGTTCTTCATGTCGCAGAACAGGTTGGCCGCAGCGATCGGCCCGGCGCCGTCGGGGTCGATGGGGTAGACGCCGTCCTGCGCTGCGGGGTTGGCCTGCAACGCTGCTTTGCAGCTGGCGACGCTATCAGGTGCGGGGCCGATGTAGAGTCGGAAGCCGTAGGTACTCGGATTCGGGTCAGGCTGCATGACGCCGCCTACACCTGCAAGTCCACTCCTCATTTCGGAGTGATCGACCTCGGAGGGGCGGTATGTCATGCCATTACCGAAGCCGTGCCACGGTCCATTCCATTCCAGATTGGTGTTGGATTCCTCGCAAATGCCGACCGCAGATGTCCCGTACTCATATTGGGCGCCGGTGTTGCGCGGAATGCAGAACTGCTCATGGGCATACTGCGAGAAGACGTACCCATCTACACTACCAGCCAACCCCGCCAACCGCCCGAACGTATACGTCAACTTGTCGTCCTTGTACGCCGTCAGCTTCGGGTTCCCCGTCGCATAACTCACCAGCGTCATGCTCCCATCCGAACTCTGCCGGCACGCCGTGTCGTAGCCGTCCTTGTGCACAAAGCACATCTTGAGGTTCTTCTGCCCCGCGCCCGCCCCCAGCGCCTGCACGAACGCCAGCGACACCGCCGCACTTCCCGTGCCGCCGCCCCACGCCCGGTCGACGGTCGCGGCCTTTGCGTCCCACTTGCCGCTGCCGGTCTGCTGCCAGCCGCTGACCACGTAGTCGGTGGTGTTGGGCATGTCGTCGCCGGCCGAGTCGTAGTAGTTGCCGACCAGCGTCCAGCCGCCGTTCTTCATGTCGCAGAAGAGGTTAGCGGGCGCGATCGGCCCCGCGCCGTCCGGGTCGATGGCGTACACGCCGTCCTGTGCTGACGGGTTGGCCTGCAACGCTGCTTTGCAGCTGGCGACGCTATCAGGTGCGGGGCCGATGTAGAGGCGGAAGCCCTTGTACTTGGAGAACGGGCTGATGAATTCGGTGTCAAACCAATTGTTCGCAGGAGCGTCGTCCCAACCAATCGGAGCATTAGGTCGGTAGCGTGCGCCCCCGCAATAAGCATGCCAAACTTCTCCCTTCGCCGCGCCGTTGATGTCGTCTTTGGGCAATTCGCAGAGTCCCATTCCCTTGCCGCAATTGTCGCCGCTTCCGAACTCGCCCTCTTTGCCGCTGCCGGGTTTGATCGAGGGCGTTGCCGGCACGCAGTGTCCCCCATACGAATACTTGTCGTAGCTCGCGCTGGAGCCGAGCAAGCCTCCAAGGCGCGCGAATGTGAACACCAGCTTGTCTCCGGCGAGCGATGTGAGGTTAGGGTTGGGTGTATTCGACCCAACGAGGGTCAACGTCCCGTCCGCGGAAGAGCGACAGACCACGTCGACGCCGCCTTCGTTGAGCAGACAAATTTTGAGGTGCTGCTGCCCCGCGCTGGCCTTGAGTCCGGCGACGAAGGCAGGCGAGACCGCGGCTGAGCCGCTGCCCGTCGCGTCACGGTCGACCTTGCTCGCCGCGTTGGCCCACTTGCCGCTGGCGGTCTGCTGCCAGCCGCTGACGACGAAGTCCGGGCTGTTTGGCGCGTCGTCACCTGAGCCGTCGAACATATTGAAGACGAGCGTCAGGCCGCCATTCTTCATGTCGCAGAACAGGTTGGCCGCGGCGATCGGGCCGGCGCCGTCGGGGTCGATGGGGTAGATGCCGTCCTGTGCCGACGGATTGGCGGTCAGGGCGGCCTTGCAGCTGGCGAAACTGCTGATGCACTGCCCCGCACTACACGCCTTCCCACTCGCCTTGCAGTCGGTCGCGCTGGTGAGTCCCGTACCTTGCCCATTGCAGGTGCCGGCGAGGTTGCCGAGGCAGGTCGGGGCGTTGGGGGTGCAGACGGATTCTGGTGCGCATGAGTTGAGCAGGACGCCGAGGGTGTTCGAGTCGTACTTCGTCGCGGCCAGGTCGGGCTTCTTGTCGCCATTGAAGTCGGCGACCACGGTGTAGCTGACCGAGGAGAGCGGCAGGTCGACCTTGGTCGCGAAGCTGCCATCGCCTTTGCCGGTCAAGATGTTCAGCGTGGCGCTGCTGACGACCAGATCAGGCTTGGCATCTGCGTTGAAATCAGCCATCGCGATGCCAACGCTGCTCGAGCCTGTCGTGTAGCTCGTCTTGGGCTTGAAGGTGCCGTCGCCCTTGTTCAACAGCACGGCGACGGTCGGCCCGATTGCGTCGCTGTTGGGCACCGCAAGGTCGGGGAATCCGTCACCATTGAAATCACCAGCAGTGATGTCGGTGCAGTCGCCCGTCGGATAGGCGAGCTGCCCGGCGAACTTGCCGCTGCCAAGGCCGAACAGCACGCTCACCGTCGCGCCTTGCAGGTTGGCCGTGGCGAGGTCGACCTTGCCGTCGCCGTTCCAATCGCCGAGCGCGACGCCGTAGGGCCAGCCGCCGGTGGCGAAGTCCGATTTGGCGCCGAAGGTGCCGTTGCCGTTGCCAGGCAAGATGCTGACGGAGTTGCTGTTCCGATTGGTCACCACGAGGTCATTCTTGCCGTCGCCGGTGACATCGCCGATGGCCACGGCGTACGGATTGGCGCCGACGACGTAGGTGCTCGCTACGCCGAAGGTGCCGTTGCCATTGCCGAGCAGCACGCTGACGGTGCCGTTGTTGTAGTTCGTCGCCGCGAGGTCGGGCTTGGCGTCACCATTGAGGTCGCCGGCCGTGACACGGTAGGAATAGCTGAGCGGATAGTCGACCTTGGCAGCAAAGGTGCCGTCGCCTTTGCCCAAATGCACGCTCAAGGTGTTGCTCACCATGCCGGTGGCGGCGAGGTCCATCTTGCCGTCGCCGTCGAAGTCGGCCGCCGCCACGCCGGCGGGGCCTGCGCCGGTCGCGTTGTTGCCGCTGGACGTGAAGGACACGCCTACGCAAGCGGAAGGCTGCTTGCAATCAGCAAGACACGCGTCGCCATTGACCGTATTGCCATCATCACACTGCTCGGTCCCCTCGACCACGCCGTTGCCGCACACCGCCTTCGCCACACACTTCCCCGCCACACACCAGCTCTTGCCATCGACGCTACAATCCGCCTTCTCCGCCAGCGCCGTCGTCACGCAGCCCTTGCTCGCATCACAGCTGTCCGCCGTGCAGGGGTCCTTGTCGTCGCAGGTAATCCCCGCCCCTTTGCACACTCCCGCACCGCAGACATCACTCCCGGTGCACGCGTTGCCATCATCGCAGGCCGCCGTGTTGTTCACCGCCGTACAGCCGGCCTTCGCGTCGCACCCGTCGGTCGTGCACACCTTGCCGTCATCACACACCTTCTTGGCCCCCGCCACACACACTTTGTCTTTGCAGGCATCGCTGACCGTGCACACGCTGCCGTCGGCATCACACGCCGCCGTGTTCGCCACGTTCTGACACCCCGACTTCGTGTCGCAGCTGTCGTTGGTGCACGGATTCTTGTCGTCGCACGCTGCTTTGTAGGTGCAGCCCGCCACCTTGTCGCAAGTGTCGGTCGTACAGGCATCTTTGTCGTCACAAACCAGCGAGGGGCCTGCCACGCACTTGCCGCCCGCGCAGACGTCTTTGTCCGTGCACGCACTGGCGTCCGCGTCGCACGCCTGCGTGTTGTTCAGATGCAGGCAGCCGCCGCCAACTTTGTCGCAACTGTCCGTCGTGCACGGGTTCTTGTCGTCGCACGCTGCTTTGTAGGTGCAGCCCGCCACCTTGTCGCAAGTGTCGGTCGTACAGGCATCTTTGTCGTTACAAACCAGCGAGAGGCCTGCCACGCACTTGCCGCCCGCGCAGGCGTCTTTGTCGGTGCAGGCAGTGCCGTCCGCGTCGCACGCCTGCGTGTTATTGACGTACTGGCAGCCCGCCGCCTTGTCACAACTGTCCGTCGTGCACGGGTTCTTGTCGTCGCAGTCCTTGCCACCGCTGCCGACACAAGCCTGGTTTGCGCACACGTCCCCAGCCGTACACACATTGGCGTCGTCACACGGCTTGCCGTTGAGCGATTGGTACACACACGCACCCGTGGCCGTCGTGCAGGCATCGAGTGAACATTCGTTGCCATCGTCACACTTGGCCGTCGCACACGCGCCCTTGCAGTCCACCGGGCAGGTCTTGGCGGACTCCGTCGGCCCACAACTGCCGTTGCCACAATTGTTTTTCTGACTGCTGCACAACTGGCACTGCGAGGTGCCGCAGCTGACGGAGGCTGCACCAAGAGGGCACTTCAGGTTGCAGACGGAAGCCACCTTAGCGACGCACAGGTTGTCCCACGCCGTCGAGCAACAAAAGGAGTCGGCATTGCACACGGCCTGCGTACAACTATTGCACGCCGCCTTGTTGGGCGAATTGGACTGGGTACACAGGCCGCAGGGGTCGCCAGCGCCGCCCTGCAGTTCGCCTTTGGCGTCGCAGCAGTCGCCCTGGGCTTTGCAGTCCGCGTCGCACCAGCAGCCGCTCGGCGCTTTCTCTCCGCAGTGGCTGTCGCAGTACTGGCAGTCGGCGGCGCAGCTCTCGAACGTCTCGATGCTCTCGCACTTGCCGTCGCCGCATACCGGCGCCAACTGATCGCAATTGACTCCCATGTACTTGGGATCCTTGCAGATATCGCAGTTACCACCGGTCTTCTTCGGGTCACTGCACACGGCACACTCAGGCAGCGCCTTCGCAGGGTTGGCGCACTTGTCGCAATTGGCGCCGGCAAACTGCGGCTTGCACGCGCTGCAACTGGGCGCGACCTTGTTCGGGTTGCTGCACTGCTGACAATCATCTCCTGTAAACTCAGGGAGACACGCGGTGCAATCGGGCGGCGCGCGGCGGTCATCTGCACACGCGTCGCACTGATCGCCGACAAAGCCAGGCGCGCAACTGGTGCAGTCCGGCGCGGCAAAGTGACTGTCTGCGCACTGATCACAGTTCTTTCCAGTAAATAGCGGGTTGCATTGCACGCAGTCCGGCATCGCGCGGTGGCTGTCTGTGCATACATTGCACGTTTTGCCGGCGAATTCTGGCTTGCAGGTGGTACACTCTGGTAGCTGTCGGTTCGGATTGGCGCACCGGTCGCACAGAGGACCCGTGAACTTGGAATCAGCGCACTGGTCGCAAAGGAGTCCGACATACATGCTAATGCACGTGGTGCACTCTGGCCAGATGCGCCGAGCATCCTTGCATTGGCGGCAGTCGGCGCCGCTCCAGGCCGGATTGGCGCAACCGCCCTTGCACACCCCGTTCTCGACCTGGCCGGCGCACATGTAATCCGACGCGACCGGCGACTCGATGCAGCCTACCAGCAGCGTTACAGCTGCGGCGAGCAAAAAACCTGATGGTGCTCGTGTGCTTGTCATGGTTGCACGCTCTTGGCGAAGTGCTCGCTGACGCCCGGCAGGCCGACGAGTTTGCCGTCGCGCCATTCGTCAGGCTCCAAGTTCGTGATCAGCCGCCAGACCAGTCCGACCGCCAAGGCAGTCACTCCCAGAGCTGCCGCACCAGCACCCACGCCGCGCATCAGGTTCGCGTTGTCGACTTGCGATTGCCGTTCGGCTAGACCGATGTTGTTGATTTTGCCCGCATCGGGGTCGCGTGTCGCCGTCATGGGCGCGTCGCCGCCCAACGTCCACGCTGCGCCGCCCACGCCCGCCAGCAGCACGCCGCCGCCCGCAACCAGCCACGGTGTCGTTGGGCCCTGTTTACGCAAGCGCACATCGACAGTCTGCTGTTCGGCCAAGCCCAGCGCGACCCGCCCTCGCCATTCCACGCGACCGGGCGCCCGCACCAACAGCTTGTGTGGGCGCTGGGCTTCGACGCCCAATTTTCCATCTGGGCCAAGCTGTTGCACAGCGCCATCCACCAGCACTTCGGCGTTCTTGGCCAGACCGCGCAAGGTCACCTGGCCCCGCAATGCGGGCAGGTCTGGGGACAACGCCGCGTGTACATCAGCGTTGTTCTCGCCGTCGATGCGCAAGCGGACCGGCAACTGTTCGCCGACCACCAGATCGACGACACCCGTGTGCACCAGCCAGACCCCGTCCACCGCGGCGATCGCCTGTCCGTCCTGCACGACCCGCGAGGGCGAGGCGATCGCTGGCAAGTGCATGCGCACACATGTCCACTGCAGCTCGGTCGGCGTCGGCGGCCGCTCCAACACAGTCACGGCCAGCGCCTCGACTTGGCGCGGCGTCAAGTTGCGCGGGCAGGTCGAGAATAGCCGTGCCACTTCTTCTTTGCGTTGCCGGATCCGCGCTTGCCACGGTGCGCTCGCCGTATCCTCCGCCTTCGACGACGGCTTGGCCTGCGCGGCCTCGATCCACACCACGGCCTCAGACCATGCACCTTGTGCCACCAAGGTCGCCGCCGCCATCCAGTCGTGCGACCGGCTGGGGGCAAGGGTGGCCGCCATCAGGGCATCGCGGGCCGCGGTTGACCAGTCACCGAGCTCCGCGGCTGTGGTCGCGCGTTGCTCCGCTTCTTGGGCCAACTGGGCCCGCTGGGGATTGGCGGCATGCGTTGCCACGGGCCCGAGCACCGACAGCGCGATCCACCACAGGACCGTCCAACGCCAGAGAGACTTGACGATCATGTTCAGACCTCGTCGCACCCGTGCTAGTGTGCCACCAACTCGGCGGAGGCAATGCAGTTACTCGTGTGAGTCGCGTCGCAGCGCATCAGCAGGCCCTGCCGGAACCGGACGCGCGCGCGATCCAGATGATGCACTTCGAGTGCCTTGATGGATGAGGCGCCCGCACCACTTGGCAGCGTCACAGCAATGGAGCGGGCAGTTTCCGCAGCAGACAGGATGATCGAGCACTGGGGCGTCACGACGCGGTCGGCAGCGATCGGATACGACAGGGCGCCCTCTGCCGCGTCCAACACCGATCCCTTGCCGTCCGTTGCCAGAACCATCACCTTGCGTTCCAGAGCTTTGCCGGCAACGCGCAGTTCCAGTTCGCCGGGCTCGCCTTCGAGCGAGAACGATTGGCCGGGCGCGGCGATCTTCTTGGCTCCCCCCCAGACATTGGTCAGCGATGCATAAGTCGCTCCCGGCGACGGAAATTGCTTGATTGGGAAGGCGAGAACCCCCGCGGTGGCCTCAAACAGCACGGCGACATCGGATTCCGCGAGCACCACGTCTGTGGACAACTCGATGCGCACTTTCAGTACGTCCTGCTTGCCGTCGATGCGCTGGGCTGGCAGCTTGAGGTAGGCCGACGATTCACGCTTGATCAATTTGTTCAAGCGGACAGTCCAACTACCTGATTTCCCTTGTGCGAGCATTCGTTGCAGCACTTTGCGCCCCGCGGCGTCCAGATCGACCGCGACGGCGCCGTCGTCGGCGAGCCCCGCGCGCTTGAGGTCGAGTACCACAGTGCGCTGAACATGTTCGATGCCGCCCAAAGCGCCCGACCACTGCTGCCATTGCTTGGCATCCACAGGGACTGCGACGAGGCTGGCAGGGTCACTGCCACGAAAACACACGCGCTCGACGACATCTTCGGCGGCGACTTTGGGCATCGCCGCCACCTGCTGAGCCAGCGCGTTGATGTCAAGCGTCCAGCCTCCTGCGGTCACCTTGGCCGCGCCTGGGCCGCTGAGGTCGGCCCCCAAGCGGGCCGGCGCGTAGACCTGCATCAGCAAGTCCGTGAGCTTGTTGCCAGTGTCCAGCTTGGTCGTATTGGGCTCGACCACAGCCAAGCGTCGCGCCGGCTCACCAGCCGCGGTGAAGCGAAGGCTCACAAATGCTCTGGGCAACAGCGAGGTCATGGCTACCGGGGCAAAGGCGAACTCGAACTTCACAGGCTCCGTGCGTGGCTTGTCGGCCTCGAGCAACAGGTCACAACCGCATTCGGCCGCTGGCCGCGTCCGCAGCAGAGCTGGCCAGGGCACCTGGGTCTCGGCGAGCGTAAAGCCGTCGGCGCCTTCGAGGGCCACAATACCGGTACGCTGCAAGGCCATCTGCGACTGCGCGATCGACTCAAGGGCGGCGCGCGGTACGCGCAACTTGAACGGTTCGCGCGTCAGCCCCGTGGCGCCAAGGCGGCCCGACAGAGCCTTGATGTCGAGGCAGAGCACCTGACCGTCGCTCGGTGTGTTGGTCCGCGATAACGCCTCGACTGCCTGCAAGAAGCCGTTGCGCAGTGATTCTGGCACGGGCGTATTGTCATCGCTGACCGCAATCGAGCCTGCGACCGTGAGCAGGTCGCCTTGCACGGTCGGAACCACGGCACCAAGTTTGAAGCGCGGCTGCGGTTCCATTTGTTCAGCGGCGGCCAACAGCCATTCCAGCGAGGCGCGGATGGCACTGGTATCGGGCGGGACAACCGGCGCAGCGACGGACTGACGTACGTCAAGTGACGTGCGGACCGGACAGGAGGCATCGGGTATGGTCTGTACCGACCACTTGGGCGCCTCTGTCTGCACCACAGCCTTGGCATTGACCGGCTGCTGTGCAGCCAACTGTTGGCAAGCCGCGGGGGGAGGTTGTGTGGGACCCGTAGGTCTAGCGGGCACAGGCCTTAGAGTCAGAGCACTGACACAGCCAGTCACCGTCAGTGCAAACACCGACGCAACAGCCAAACGGGCCCTCTGCTGGAAAA
>VGRO01000198.1 GCA_016875335.1 Deltaproteobacteria bacterium
GTTGGTATCCGCACTGTGTCGACGGCACATCGAGGCATTCGCGGCACAGGTGGGCAAAGGCGCTCATTTGGTGCCCTCCTTGGCGGCGGGGGCAGCAGCTTTGCCTTCGGGCGGCTTGTCGGGCTTGGCCTTTTCTGTGGCGGGCTTTTCGTCCTTGCCCTTGTCGTTCTTGGGCTTGTCGTCTTTGGCTGGGCCACCTGCGGGCTTGTCGTCCTTGGCCGGGTCGGGCTTGGGCGATTCCGCCGGCTTGCCGTCCTTGGCCCTATCGGCGGCCTGGTCCTTGGCGGGCGGATCGGCCTTGTCAGAGGCCGGCGCCTTTGCATCGGCTGGCACGGGGCGTTCGCGGGGATTGCTGTCGTCGGCGGGCACCTTGAGCCCCGCTTCGTCCTTCCCAGCGGACGGCTCGGCGCCCAGCGGCGGCACGGTCTTGCCTTCGCCCGGCTTGGGATCGACGCGCGGCTTGACCGGGCCGGAGGGCGCGGGCCGCGGCAGCGCGGGCACCACGACGGGCGCCGGAGTGCAACCAGCGGCGTCGAGGCGGGCTGCTTGCTTCAAGAAGGCCTGCTTCTTGTCCTCGTTCAGGGCCCCGCTCGCCGCCGCCTGCACATGGCCGCAACGGTCGAGCAGCAAGTTGACGGGCAGCGACACCTCGTCGCCGCCGAGCAGTCCGAGCTTTCCGACCGCGTCGCCCCAATTCGATTCGATGTCGGCGCGGAACTCGACCCACGGCGGAATCTGGATGGCCTGCTTGAGCTTCTTGACAGCCTTGTGTTTGGCCACGAACTCGTCGCGCACCTCGGCCAGCGGCCATTCGTCGGGCACGCCTTGCAGCGAGAAAAGCAGGCCAGCTTCGTCGTCGTCGGCCGCGCCGCGCACCGTGCGCGCCAGGTCCACGACGTCGCCCAGTTCCTCGCTGCACGGCTTGCACCACTTGGCGCCGATCGACACCAGCAGCGGCCGCGGCCCAACCAGGCGCGGCGGCCCCTTGCGCACGCCCGTGGGCTTGTCGACACCGCGCAGGGCGACACCGCCGTCCAGGATGGCCACGGACGACCGTGCGGCGGCCTTGCGCGAATACAGCACGGCGCCCTCGCGACCGCGGTCGCTGGAGAAGCCGCGGTACCAGGCCAGCGGCTGGGTCGGGTCGTCGGCGACGCGCACCTCGACGGCGGGCCCCGAGGGCGCGGGCTCGTCTTCGTCCCCGGCCGGCGCCTTTTGCAGGGGGGGATTCACTGGTGCCACGGCGACGTCGGCGCCCGCGACCGGTGTCGGCTCGGCGACAGGGGGCGGGTCCCCGGCGCCCTGGCGGCACCCGAGCACGCAGCCAAGGGCACACACGAACGGCATCAGGCGGGGGCGGCAACGCATCGCAGTTCGCTACTTCAATGGGTTTTGGCGAGGCTGTCAACGCGACCGCGCGCTGTGCCGGTGATTGCGCGGCGGCGCGACAACCCTTACCCTGCCCCGGCGCCCTGCGGTGCCCGCGGAGTCGCCATGACCGCCCACTGCATCGTTCGCAAGCCCCTCGTACTGTCGCTTTTGCTGGCTGCCTGGCTGGCCCAGGCCTGCGTTGCCACGGGCGGCGGCTCTGGCGGCGTGGGTGGCGGCAACGGCCTGCCCGGCGGGGTGACCCCAACCGATGCGGGCGCCGATGGCATTGGCGCCACCGATACGACCGGCGGCAGCGACGGATCCGCCGCGGTCCCGGACGCAACCACGGGCGGCGACACCGCTGGCACCGGAAATGACGGCGGCCCACCTGCGGACGGTGGCAAGAACGACGTCGCGGTGGTCGATGCCGTCGCCACCGACGCCGTGCAGGATGGTGGCAGCGACAGCGGCAAGACCGATGGCGGTGCCGGCGAAATCGGCCCGCCCCAGGATGCCAAGGACGGCGAGGTGTCGGGGCCCGACGGCAGCGACGCGGGACCGCCGGACGTCCAGACCGACGCCTTTGGCACGCAGTCGTGTTGCGCCACCAGCCCGCAGCCGGGCTGTGCCGACAAGAACGCGGCCCTGTGCGTCTGCGCCAAAGACAACTACTGCTGCAAGACCGCCTGGGACAGCCAGTGCGTCAAGGAGGTCAACCAGTACGGCTGCGGGTTCTGCCCTGGCGGTCCCGATGGCGGCGGCAGCGACGGCGGATCGCCCGACGCGTTCGTCGACAGCGGCAAGACCGACGCCTTTGACGCGGGCAAGACCGACGCGTCGGACGGCGGAGCGATCGATGCCTTCGATGGAGGGATGAGCGACGTCTTCGACGGCGGTACGTCCGACGTGTTCACACCGGGCAGCAACTCGTGTTGCGAGGTCAGCGCCAAGCCGGGCTGCATCGACCCCGCGATCATGCAATGCGTGTGCGCAGTCGACGACTACTGCTGCTCGACTGCCTGGGACAGTATCTGTGTGAGCGAAGTGACCAGCGAGGGCTGCGGCACCTGCCCGGGCAGCGGCGCGGACGGCGGCTCGGCGCCGGACGCCGGCTTCTGAGCCACCGGCAGCCGGTCAAGGCGGCAAGCACACCTTGCCAGTCAGACCCGACACTCCCTTGCACGCCATCTGCGCCGGGCAGTCGAATTCGCCGGTGCACATCTTCATGCATTGGGCGAGGCCGCTGTCGTCGCACAGCGATCCGAACGGGCAGAACTTGGCCGCGCCGCAGTCGGGCGCGCAGTAGCCGGCGGTCTGTTCGCTGTTGGCCAGGCACAGAGCGTTGTTGCAGTCCTTGGTCTGCGCGCAGGCCGCGCCAGCGCCGCCGGTCGCGATGGGCGCACAAGCGTAGCCCGGCGCGCTGTTGACGCCGATGATCGCCAGCGGTTGGCCGAACACGCATTGCAACCCAGGGACGCCTCCACAGCTGGCGTCGTCGCCGGGACCCTTGCACACCGGTTGGCAGATGCCGGCGGTCTTGTCCTTGGTGGGCACACAAACCGCGTTGACCGGGCACTTCTTGTCAGGGGCGCACGGGGCGGTGCACACGCCTTTTTCCTTGCCCGCTTCGATCTTGCACGGCCCAGCCGCGCCGCACTGCTCGTCGCTCAAGCATGGCTGGCCGCCGACGGCGCAGGTGCCCTTGGCAAAGATGGTGCACAGCTTGGTGTCGCAGTCGAGGTCGGTCAGGCATGCGGCGCCGACGGGGGCCGACTTGCTGCTGTCGAGGCACACCTTGACTGCCTGCTTGCCGAGGTCGGTCTTGTCCACGCATTTGCGCGGGTTGCCGCCGCCGATCTGGCACTCGACGTCGGCCGTGCACACCTTGAGGCAGGTCGGCTTGCCGTTGCGCAGCACGCAGGCGGCGCCAGCGTCGCAGGGGTCGGTGGGGCCACAGCCGATGCGCGCACAGTAGCCGCCGGCCATGTCCGTCAGACAGGTCGCCGACCCCTTGCAGTCGCTGGCCTTGGTGCAGCCCAAGCCCGCCGGGTTCTTTCCCGAAGGCGCACACAGCCGCGCGTCGATGCCGCCGAAGTCGGCGGTCAGCCGCTTGCACGCATAACCGTCGGCGACGCGGCAGTCGGGGTCGAGGTCGCACGCAACGTGGCAGAGCTTGTTGGTCTTGGTTTCGCCGTAGCAGACCGACGATCCGGGGCAGTTCGAGCCCGGCGCGTCGCAGTTGGTCACGGTGCAGTAGCCCTTGGGCCAACTGAAGCACTGCAACCCACTGAGGCAATCGAGGTCGTCGCCGCACGCCGCGCCGATGACCGCCTTGCCGCCGGGCTTGACGTCGGGCTTGACGGTGTCCGGCTTGGCGTCACCGAGGCTGGTTTCGCCTGCCACCTCTGCCACCGCTTCGGCCGATCCGTCCGGCTTGGCCCCCGGGTCGCCGACCACCGCGTCGGCCGCCGATCCCGCCGAGTCGGCCAGCGGCAAGTTAGCGTCGGAGCCGCCACCCCCGGCGTCTTCGACCGGCGCGTCGTCCTCGTAGCAGAAGGTGCCGACTGCGTGGTAGTTCGGGGGACAGACAACCTTGGTTTCGCCGCACGCCGCGACCAACAGGACGAGGGTGCCGACCGAGGCAAAACGAAACTGGGACATGCAAGGGACCAAGGCGCACAGCGGCGCGCGGCGAAAGGATGGCCGTTTTGTGGCGGGCAGGCAAACCGCTGAGGGGTCCGCGAACCGTGCACCTGTGGTAGACTCGCCCGCCGCCGCCGTCCGCGGCCGGCGCCAGTGAGGATAGGCCATGCAGCGCTTGCGCGCCCTCTCGTTGTCGTGGTTGTCGGCCGTGGTCGCACTGGCCTGCGAACGCTCGCCCGAACCGTGGGCGCGCGAGGACGCGGCGGGCGAGTTCGGCGCCTCGGCGGCGGCGGCCTACAACAAGACCCTGGACGGCGCGGCGTTGCAGTTGGACGTGCCCGTGGCCGATTTCGCCGCCGTCGACCTCGCAGGCACCGAATCCCCGGCAAAACCCGACGCGGCGGTCGCGCCCGATGCGGACACGGCGCAGGCGCCCGACAACCCCGGGGCCCCCGACGCCGATGGCGGCAACGTGCCCGACCCAGGCTCGCAAGGCACGGACGCGACGGCAGCAGACAGCGAACCGGGCGGGGACGCTGGGCCCGCCGACGCCTCGCCGTGGCCGGCAGGCAACCTTGCGGTGGTCAGCGCGTTTTCGCCGGACGGCAAGAACATCAAGCTGCGCTTCAACAAGCCGCTCGACACCAAGAGCGTGGGTCCGGTCAGCGATTTCATCCTCTTGGAGAACAGCCAGCCCAAGTCAGGCGCCATCACCAGCGTTCAGGTCGGCGCCGACCCGCTGTTTCTGGCGATCAACTTGTCGCCGGCCGTTGCCATCAACCCGGCGCTGACCTACGTGGCACAGGCCAAGAATCTCAAGGCCTACGACGGCGCTGCCCTCGACCCGACCAAGAACAAGGCGCCCGTCAAGCGCACGGTGTACGTGCACATCTTGTGGCACCAGCACCAGCCGACCTATCTCGACCCCATCGCCGACCAGTTGACCTCGCCGTGGGTCCGCAAGCACGCCATGAAGTCGTACTATGACATGGCTGCGATCTTGCAGGACTATCCCGACGTGCACTTGTCGATCAACCTGACGCCGGTGCTGCTCAACCAGCTCATTCCGTACTACCTCGACCGCTTGGGCGAGAAGGACGCCAGTGGCAAAGAGCTGTACGTGGACACGGTCAAGAACACCGTGGACGAGGCCAAGTTCCTCGCCAAGTGGAAGGGCAAGACCGACCCGTGGATCGACCTCTTGCTTGAGGACACGCCGGACCCCAAGACCGCGACCACCAAGCAGATTGGCCTGCTGTACGCGGATCCGTGGTCGTGCGTGTCGACTGCGCCGGTGCTGATGAACCGCTTTGCTGCCTACGCGGCGCTGCGCGACAAGAACCCGGCGACGCTGACCAAAGAGGACCTGGCAGCGCTCAAGGTGTGGTTCGAGATCGCTTGGATGGACCCCGATTTCCTGCACGGCAAGGTCAAGCTGCCGACCGGCGACAGCGTGGACCTGACCGACGTAATCGCCGCCTCGGCGCCGCAGAACGCCAGTTTTTCGCTCAAGATGCCGGCGGGGCTGGACGAGGCCGGGCGCATCGCCTGGTACGAGAAGCTGGCGAACCGGCTGGTGGCCGAGCAATACAAGGTCTGCAAGGCCGTCATCCCCATCCACAAGCTGTTGCACTATGACCCGGACGCGAACACCGGGCAGATCGAGATTGCGACCACGCCGTTCTACCACCCGATCCTGCCGCTCGTACAGAACACGGATCTGATGGCCGCGGGCCAGCCATTCGACCCCAAGCCCTCACCGGCCTACGGGTTTCCGGCCGACGCGGCGGCGCAGGTCAAACGCGCGGTGCAGTACATGGAAAGCGTCTTCGGGTTCAAGCCGCGCGGCATGTGGCCCGGCGAGGGCTCGGTGGCCGAGGACGTGGTGCAGCACTTCGTCAACGCCGGCGTGCTGTGGGTGGCGACCGACCAGCAGGTGATGGAGAAATCGGGCCTCTACGTCGGCGGCGCACCGGTCGGCCCCTACCAGGTGGACACCGACACCAAGAAGCCGGGCGAAGGCGGCGACGGCACCGGCCGGCTCGGCACCTTCTTTCGCAACACCAACATGAGCAACGACATCGGCTTCAAGTACCAGGGCCTGACCGGCAAGGAGGCCACCGATGATTTGGTGGGCAACGTCGGCGCCCAGGCCCCCAAGTTTGGCGCACCGGATCGCGTGATCACGCTCATCCTCGACGGCGAGAACGCGTGGGAGACCTTCGCCAAGGAGCACGACGGCAAGGGGTTCTTTCACGAACTCTACAAGCGTTTGGAGCAGTTGCAGCAGGCTGGCGAGATCATCAGCGTCACCGGCAGCGAGTACATCCAGGGCAACCCCAAGCGCAACGTCCCCGCGCACCCGCTGGAGGCCATGCCGCAGCTCGAACCGCTGTTCCCAGGTTCGTGGATCGGCGGCACGTTTGGCATCTGGATCGGCGAGTCGGAGGAAAACCAGGCGTGGCAGTACCTGCTGCAGACGCGCAGCGACCTGGCCAAGTCCGGCCTGCCGCAGCCAGACCCGCTCAAGCCCCCGCCGACCAACAAGAAAAGCCTCGACGGCGAGATCTGGTACGCCTTCGACGAGGTCTATGCCGCCGAAGGGTCCGACTGGTTCTGGTGGTACGGCAGCGACATGACCTCGCCCAGCAACGACGACAGCCCGTTCGACGCCAACTTCCGCCTGCACCTGGCCGGGGTGTACAGCCACATGAACGCGGCGCTGAAGTTGCAGGGCAAGCCCGAGATCGCGCTGCCGGTGTTCAAGCCGATCATCCAGGCCAATCCGCAGGCGCCGCTGGGACCGCTGGACCCGCCGCCGGTCCTCGACGGCGCCTTCGTGCCCAACGAGAGCGAATGGGCGGCCAAGGGCGGGTTCTTCTTCGACAGCGACACCGCAGGCGCGCTCGCCAACCCCGACGACTGGATGGCGACGATCTACTACGGGTTCGGCAAGTTCGGCAGCAAGGCCGGCTTCTATCTTGCGGTCCAGCACAATTTCGACCTGAGCGCCGCGAGCAACGCCGCGCTCGGCCTGTATCTGTCGCACAAGAAGATTCTCAACGCCGCGACCGGCCAGGTGCAGGAGGATCCGGCGACACTCAAGGATCGCAACGGCGGCCCGCTCGCCTTCAAGGGCAAGGGCGCGGCGCGCGAGCTGTGGGTGGCGCTCAATGGCGGCAAGGCGACGACCGAGTGGCGCAAGTGGACGGCGACCGCGACCAGTTGGCCTGCATTGGCGTCGAGTCCGTTTGGTGGCGTTGTGGCCGGACCGACCAAGGGCGGCAAGCTGCTCGAGGTCTTCATCCCGTACGAAGACCTGGGTATCGCCGACGGCGACCCCTTGGAAATCCAGATGATCTTCTCGCAGGCCGGCAAGACCGTCGATACCGCGCCGTCGCTGGAGAGCAAGCTGCTGGTCGAGGACCCGACAGCGGCGATTTTCGTCACCTTCGTGTGCGACGCTCGCGGCCCCAAGGCCGGAAACCCGCCGCTCAACCTGTACGGCGACCTGTGCAACCTGCCGGCGCCGGACGGCAAGGGCATCGTGTACATCGCTGGCAACGACCCCAAGCTCGGCATGAAGGCCAAGTGGGTGCCCAACAAGGTGGCGCTGCGCGATGACGGCAAGGAGGGTGACGAAAAGGCCGGCGACGGCCTGTGGACGCTGGTGTTGCCGTTCCCCAAGGGCAGCAACCTCAAGTACAAGTACACGTCGGGCAAACCCGAGAACGAAGGTCAGTGGGGCTGCACCGAAGAATTCCCGCTGACCGAACGGGCGCTGGACATCACCAAGGACCCGGCCAAGAAGAAGGTCAAGGTCACCGACATCTTCGCTGACCGGCCGACGCCGAGCGGGACGCCCGGGCCAAAGACCGTGATTGTTTTGGAGTAGCTGGTCTGTTACGCCGATACGCGGCGCCGCGCAATCCACCCTGCGAGCACCAGGGCCGCAAACCAACCGGTGTTGGACACGCCGCGGCGACCGCTGCACCCGCTATCGCCCCCCGCGGGCTTGCTGGTTGCCGTTCCGGTGCTGGTGCCGCCCCCCGCGTCGAGCGGGCCGAGGTTGCCGCCGCTGAGGTCTTGGACGGTGCCGCCGGTCTTGGTGTCGGGCTGAGTCCCGGCCGCGGTGTCCGCGTCGGCTGCAACTGCGTCGGCGTCTTGCCCTGTCGCGACATCGGGTGCGAGAGCGGCGTCGGGAGCGGTGGCCGTGTCTGGCGCGGTCGCGGTGTCTGGCGTCGTCGCGGTGTCTGGGGTCGTCGCGGTGTCTGGGGTCGTCGCGGTGTCCGGCGCGGTCGGAGCGTCGAGGGCGCTCGCGGTGTCGGGGGCGGCGGCCGTGTCCGGCGCTGTGGCGTCGGCGACCTGCAAGTCCGACGTAGAGGCATCCGGGGCCGATCCGGCGTCCGCTGTCCCAGCGTCGGCGGTCGATCCGGCATCGGTTGCGCCCGCGTCCCCGCCCGAGCCCGATGTTCCGCAGTTCTGGGGTGCCGCAAATGCCTTGCTGAGGGTGACGGTTTCGATGACGCCCTTGTTCTTGTCGGCGGTGCCGAAGTTCTGGGCCGCGGTCGAACGGACGATCGCTTTGAATTCTCCTCCGTTGAGATCGACCTCGATGAAATGGTGCTTGCCGCTGCACACCTGGCTGCCCTTGGCCTTGCCCGACATGCCCAGGATGCCTTCGGCACAGATGACCTTCATCGGCTCGATCTTGAAGCCCAGGACGTCGATTTCGTCGTAGGTGAAGGCGCCCGCGCCGCCGGTGGTGATGTACACGGTGCCGTCCTTGGGCGAGCCGACCGGGGCCCCGCCTTTCATCGGCGCGAACCGCTCGTAGAAGTGGTTGTGGCCCGCAAACACGACATCGACGTGGTGCTTGTCGAACACTGGCACGAAGTGCTCGTTTTGCTTGACTTCGTTGGGCGGGTGGTTGAGGTCGAGGAACTTGAGGTCGATGTAGCTCGTGTGCACCGGGTGGTGGAAGAACACGAACTTCCAGGTCTTGTCGGCGTGCTTGGTCAACTCCTTGTCGAGCCACTTGGCCTGCATGGCGAGCCCAGCCGCGTCGTTGTGGGTCGCGGTCGACAGCGCGCAGAACACCGCGTGGCCATAGGAGAAGCAGTAGAAGTCCTCGTTGTTGGCGGCGTCGTTGTGCGGCAGGCTCCAGATCTGGTTGTAGGCGGCGGTCGCGCCTTTGACGTTGTCGGTATCGTGGTTGCCGAACGACGGCATCAGAGCGATTTCGCCGCTTTTGGCCTGGGCCATCTCCATGTGGTTGTACCACTGGTTGATGTCGTCGCCGTCCTTGACCAGATCGCCGGTCTCGATGATGAACTGCGCTCCCGAGGCGTGCATCTCGCCCAGGATGCTCGCCCACTTGGGATTGGGTCCGGCGCTGTCGTCGCTGCGGTGGTCGCCGCTGGCGATGAACTTGACTGGGCCGCAGCCGGCCTTGGGCGCGGTGCGGAAACTGCGCACGCTGCTCCAATCGCCGGCGCCGCCGACGCGGTAAAAATACTTGGTGTCGGGCTGCAGGCCGGTCAGGGTCACCTCGTGGACGATGCCGAGCTTGCCCTTGGCGGTGAACGATTTGCCGCTCGCTGACTTGTCGAGCGCGTTCTGGGCGATGCCGTATTCCACGGTGTTGGCGTCAGGTGTGCCATCGGTGTTCCAACTGATGACCTCGGCCGACTCGGGGGTCTCGGCGGGGACGGCGAGGCGCACCCACCGCGGGGCGGCGACGGCCGAGGCGGCGACCGCGGATGCGACCATCGCTGCGAGAAGGGAGATGCGGCTGACCATGGTGTTCCTGGTGCGTCGTGGGGTGCAAGGGCGCAACGCGGGCGAGTAGTGTACTTGCAAGGCCCTGCAGTGTCGCGGGCCAATACGCGGCCGGCGATCGCCTACCGCTCCGACCCCTTGGGCCACCGGTACACGAACGTGACGGCGTCGCCATTGGGCACCACCAGCCCGCGGGCGGCAAGGCGCAGGCACCGCAAGGCCCCGGCCGGAGCGTCGGGCGGTTCGATCACCGCTTCGACATCGAGCGCGCCTCCGCTCTCGGCGTGGACGCGCAACGTGGTGCGGGCAGTGACCTTGCGCGGCTCGCCCGGTTTGGCCTCGGGCTGGACGCAGCGCAAGAGCAGCAAGGCCCGGCGGTCGAGCGCGGTGGCGATCGCCTTGGCACGGCTGTCGAGCGGCTGCGGTGCATCGTCTTCGGCCGCCACGAGCGGCGCGCTGAGGGCATCGGGCCCCGGTGAAGTCGGCTGGGCCGCCACGGCCCAAGGATCCGGCGGGGCGGGCGACACCGGCCGAGGCCGCGGTGGCGGTGCAACGTAGGGAGGCGGCGTGTGCTTGCGGTGCTTGGAGGCGCGCATCTCGCGCTCGACCTCGTGCCAGACATCGCGGATCTTGACCCCCAGTTCCGACTCTGACGCATTGATGGCAACGATGGTGGCGCCGCCTGCCACGATGACCCCGAGCAGCAGGACCTTGCCCAGGCACCCGGCGCACCCGCTGCCTTCCTGGGTTGCGCCAGTCGCTT
>VGRO01000199.1 GCA_016875335.1 Deltaproteobacteria bacterium
ACAATAAGTCGATCACTCTCACATCAGGACGGAGCCGCGAGTCGGACCCTTGGTCCGCGAGCTGGCGACCCACTGAGCAAGCAAACGGGCCCAAGAAATGATTGAGTAAATCATTTCCGGGCCCCAAGTGCCGGACTGGCGATCCTGTGCCTGCTGGGTGGGTCGCCAAGCTCGCGGCTGCTGCTCAGCCGACTCGCGGCTCCGTCCAAGGTTTGATCTCGGACTTCGGTTGCCATGTATACCTGACAGGCGCCCGCGGTTCTTTCAGGGCAGGTTCCACGGCCGGCGAATCGAGGTCTCGTTCAGGTCCAATCGGTAGCGGCCCCCGTCGGAGACGAGCACCCAGTCGCGCTCGACGCCGGCCGAGCGCACGCTCAGCACCAGCCTGGAACCCTGCGGCGCGACGCCGAGCAGTTCGGGCGGGCTCGCCGTCAACCCAAGGCCGACGCCCGCATCACCGCGGGCCGTCCGCAATGCGCGCCACAGGGGCCGCGACGCGGGCGTCAGCAACCGCTCGACCCCCACGGCATCGCCCGATTGCAGCTTGGCGTGCAGGCGCACCGGAAAGGTCGCCGGGTCGTCGGTGCACGACACCAGTCCGGCGACGAGCGCGGCGGTTCGCCACGCGCGACTACTGCAGTTGGATCGCGGCGCCAAACGTCGGCATCTCCAGCAGGTCGAGTTTCCAATGGCCATCGACCAGCACCATCGGCACCTCGACTTCGCCCTTGCCTTTCTTTTTCTTGATACGAACGACGCTGCGCTTGTCGGCCTGCTCGACCTTGGCCACCTCGCCGTCGGGCAACACACCGGGAGGCGGTTTGCAGGTCACGAACACCGTGAACTGGTCCGTCGACTTCTTCTCGACGGACGGCGCTGTGCGCAGCAAGCCCGCCGCCCGCGGCTCGACGTACTGCGCGAAATTCTCTATCGCGTCAGGAAGTTGGTCTTGGTTCGAGCACGCGATCTTGCCGAGATCCGCCAGCGCGTCGCGGGCATTCTGCAGCACCAACTCGGGCGGGTCGCGGCACGCGGCGAGTGATGCCGTCGCAACAATGGCGACCGCCAGCAAGGTGGGCGTTCGAAGTGGGGGCGCAGCGCGGGGCATGGGCAGTTGATCGCACCTTTTCGGGCAAGCCGTCAAGGATCGCGGGCCTGCCGGGCTACGCACGCCCGCTCCAGAGCAGGCCGACCGCCTACGCGGCGTGCAGTTCCATCGTGTCGCGCAGCAGCACGCCCGGGTTCTTGTCGGCAATGTAGTCGGCGCGAAACCGCGTCTCGGTCAGCAGGCACAGGTGACCGTGCCCATCGGTGTACAGGTCGCGCGTGTAGGCGTCCTCGAATTTCTGGCGGTTGAACCCGGCGGGCAGTTCGACCCACCGGCACACGTGCAGGCTCAGGCCCTCGAAACCGGCGTCGACGTTGTATTCGTCCCGCAGCCGCGTCTCGATGACGTCGAACTGCAGCCCGCCGACGGCCCCGACGATCCAATCCGCGCCGATGAGCGGCCTGAACAGTTGGGCCGCGCCCTCCTCGCAGACCTCGGTCAAGCCCTTGGCCAGTTGCTTCTGCTTCATCGGATCTTTGAGGCGGACGCGCCGGAACAGCTCGGGCGCAAAGTTCGGCACGCCCGTGAACTGCAGCGCCTCGCCTTCGCTGAACGTGTCGGCGATGCGGATGGTGCCGTGGTTCGGGATGCCGATGATGTCCCCCGGAAAGGCCGACTCGACGATCGAGCGGTCGCGCGCCAGGAAGGTCATCGCGTTGCGCACGGCCAGGTCTTTGCCGGTGCGGACATGCCGCAGCGTCATGCCGCGGCGGAACGCGCCGGAGCACACCCGCACGAACGCGATGCGATCGCGGTGGTTGCGGTCCATGTTGGCCTGGATCTTGAAGACGAAGCCGGTGAACGCCGGCTCTTCGGGTTCGACAACGCGCGCCCGGGTTTCGCGCGGTTGTGGCGGTGGCGCCAGGTCGCAGAAACAGTCGAGCAACTCCTTGACGCCGAAGTTGTTGAGCGCAGAGCCGAAAAACACGGGCGTCTGCTGTCCGCGCAGAAACCGTTTCTCGTCGTACGGCTCGCTTGCGCCCTGCAACAGCTCGATTTCCTCAGTGATCTGCGCCAGGTGCTTGCCAATCACTTCGCGCGCGCGCACGGAACCGAGGTCGCCGAGCGATTCTCGCTCGTTCTTGTGGCCGCGTTCGGCGGCGAGGTACAGGTTGCAGGTTCGGTCGCGCAGGTCGTAGACGCCTTGGAATTCCTTGCCCTTGCCGATGGGCCAGGTCATTGGCGTGCAGGTCATGTGCAGTTCTTTTTCGAGGTTGTCGAGCAACTCCAGCGGCTCCATCGCCTCGAGGTCGAGCTTGTTCATGAAGGTGATGACGGGCGTGCGCTTGAGGCGGCACACCTCCAGCAGCTTCTTGGTCTGGGTCTCCACGCCTTTGCTGGCGTCGATGACCATCAGTACGGCGTCCACGGCCGTCAGCGTGCGAAAAGTGTCCTCGGAAAAATCGTTGTGCCCCGGCGTATCGAGCAGGTTCAGCTGCAGACCGCGGTACTCGAACGTCATGACCGCCGTCGAGACCGAGATGCCGCGCTCCTTCTCGATGGCCATCCAGTCGCTTGTCGCCGACTTCTGGTTTTTCTTGGCTTTGACCGCACCTGCCAGGTGGATGGCGCCGCCAAAAAGCAGCAGCTTTTCGGTCATCGTGGTCTTGCCAGCGTCCGGGTGCGAGATGATGGCAAACGTGCGGCGACGGGCGATTTCTCGGTGCAAAATGGCCTGGTCGGCCTGGTCGGGCGTGGCGGGCATGGCGGGATCGGGTCAGCCAGCGGCGTCTGCCGCAAAGGGGCGGCAATGTAGCAGGTTGCACGGTGGTTGGCAGCAACACCCTGCGAACGCCCCGCCCGTCCCCTTCACCACAGCCGCAGGACTGCGAACTCGATGGTTCGGCGCAACTCGCCATACTCTATCGGGTCCGCGTAGGTGCGCGCCGGCCTGCGCGACGACCACAACACGGCAAGGCCGCGTTCGAGCGCCGCGCAATCGGGCCCCTGGACCAGGTGACAATCCAGGCCGCGGTACAGCATCCCGCACGGCGCCGTGGGCGCCACGGACCGCAAGGCCGACGCGGCATCGTGGCCTGGTGGCAGCGCGCGTGGCGAGCGCACCGGCGGACCAAAGGCGAGCCACATGGACTGGGTGCCAGCGTCCTTGCGTTCCTGCGCCGGGTGGATCGCGGTCAGCCACGCGCACCCTGGGAACAGATCACCGACCTCTGCCAGCGCCCGCACCTCGGCCTGCTGGTCGCGATCCAGCAGCGGAGCGTCCGCCAAGGCGCCCTCGCGGATCGGCCACACAAGCATGGCTGGCCAAGGCGAGGTTGGAACCGCCAGCGCTGCCGCCATCGCCAGCCACGCGACCACCATTGGCCACCGCGGTCCCCAGCGCCGCAACCGGTCGGTCCATTCGACGGCGCCCAGGCAGGCCAGCCCGACGACCAGTGGCGCCAGGCCCAACCCATAGCGCACCATCTCGAAGTACACGCGGTGCGATGCCGCGAACCAGACGCGGAAAAGCACCACACTGGCCGCCAGCGCCCAGCCCCACCCCAGCAGATGGTCGCGCCACAGCCGAACGATGCCCAGGCCGACCAGTGCGCACGCTGCGATCGGTAGCAGAGACAGGGCCAGCGCCGGTGCGGCAAGGATGGTCGGGTTGGTCGGGTGGATGCCCGCGGCGAACCAGGTCCACCGGGCACCCGGCTGGACCAACTCGTTGACCGGCCAAGCCGAGGCCGCGGCGCCAGCGAGTGCGACTGCGACGACCACCGGATGCCTTCGCCCCACCGCGCCGAGGCGTCGTGCGCATGCGGTCAGCGCGGCATCGCCCCACACGAAGCGACTTGCGTGCCACGCCAGGGCCGCAAGCCCGAACCCTGCCAGTTCGGTGCGGCACAGTGCGCACAGGGCCGTGCATAGGGCCAAATGTGCGGCCGCCCAGCCCGCCCGGCGGTCGCGCACAGGACCGGACCGGCCGAGCACGACGAGCCCGGGAAGCGCCGCAGCCGCGAACAGCGTCGCGGTCGCGGCCTCCGACTCCGACCACGCAAGCCAGGGGGCGATGGGGGCCGCTGCCACCGTGGCCGCCCCGGCGACCCACGTCCACTGCCGCGCGCTGGCGCACAGGGCCAAGGCTGCGACCGCCAAGGCGGCGATCGCGCACGAATTGGTCGCCACAACATCGCGCGCCGACACCGCGTCGCCCGCCGCGCACAGATGGACCAGCGCAGCAAGCAGTGGCCCTGCGTGCGGCGTGTGACCGTGCAACAGCGCTACGTTGGCCGACGTCGTGCCCTCGTGCAGCGAAGTCAGCCACGCCAGGGGCACAACCGTGGACCGCAGCAGCGCCCACGCCGCCACCGCGGCGGCGAGGCCCGCCACTGGCGCAGCGCTCGCGCGTGCGAGAGCCAGCGCGGTCGGTGTGGCACATCGCAAGGCCATGGCACCACAGACCGCCAGTGCGACCGCAAGAAGCAGCAGCAGTTCCTCGAAACGCCACGCGTCTGCCGAATCGGCGCGCTGCACGCCCAACTGCCCAGGACGGTCGCGAGGGGCGCGGTCCCAGGCGAAAAGGCGCTCGCGGAGCGCGAAAAGCAGTCCTTCAGGCGGCGATGCACCGGGCGCCGGCTGCAACCGGTAGCGCGCACTGGACCATTCGGGCGACGGTCGCCGCGGATCGGCCCCCACCAATTCGACCCCAGCGTCGCCGCGCGGGCAGCGCAGCGTGCACCGGTAGAACTCCGGGTGATTGGTGCACGTGGTCACGACGCAGTCAGCGACCTGGTCTCCGGCGCGCCAGGGCCAATCCGCGGGACGGCCCTGCGCCACCGCCACGGCCGCGGCCAGCGCACAGATTGCAGCGGATACCGCCAGCGCCGCTGCGGACACGCGGTACCGGCCGCCACCGAAAAAAGGCAGATTCACATGCGACGGTGCCACTTGAGCCTGAACCGACCGCACCCGGCGCGGCCTTCGAATGTTTGCATTTGATCACAATCCCTCACAATGTTAGACTGGCCAACGATGTGCGCGCAAGCGGACAACCAGCAGCCGGCGGACAGCGCCACGGAAGCGGCGCTGTCGTGGCGGGGCCTCCGCGTCGCCGTGACGGGCGGTGCCGGCTTCATCGGTGCCGCACTGGTGCGCGAATTGGTGCGCCAGGGCGCCGAGGTCGTGGCTGTCGATGTCGCGCCCTTTGACCGCTTGGCCCATCTGGACGGGCACCGCCGGCTGCGGACGCTGACTGCCGATGTCCGCGACCGCCAGGCGATGGCCGATGGAATTGCCGGGTGCGCGCTGGTCCTGCACCTCGCCGGGGTGGTCGGCGTGCAACGGTATCTCGCCGACCCCTTGCGCGTGATCGAAGTCAACCTCGACGGGACCCGGTCCGTGGCTGAGGCCTGCCGCATCCACGGTTGTGCGCTGGTTTTGGCCTCGACCAGCGAGGTGTATGGCACGCTCGGCGTCGATTTGCGCGAGGGTGCGGCCGTGCAACTGGGCGACCTTCACGGGCCGCGTTGGAGCTATGCGCTGTCGAAGGCGACGGCTGAACAGGTCACCTTGGCATACGCTCGGGCGGGGCTTGCTGCGCTGGTCGTTCGCTATTTCAACGTGTACGGGCCGGACCTCGACGCACCGGGCGAAGGCCGTGTGCTGAGCCAATTCCTCGGCCAACTCGCCGCCGGTCAGCCGCTGCGGTTGGTGGACGGCGGTCATGCCGTGCGCAGCTTCTGCTACATCGACGACGCGGTCGAGGCGACGTTGCGACTGGCCGCGCGTCTGCTGACCGACCAGCAATGCCACAGCCGCGAAGTTTGCGGCGCGATTGTCAATGTCGGCCGGCGCGAGCCCGTGACGATGGCAGAGCTGGCCGAGTGCGTATTGCGGTTGTCCGGCGCCCCCGTTGGCACCGCCCCGATCAGCGGTGAGCAGCATTTTGGACCCGGCTTTGAGGAGATCCCGCGCCGGGTGCCGGTCCTCGCCAAGTTGGAGCGGCTGACCGGCTATGTCGCGCCGACGCCACTGGAGGTGGGGGTCGGGCGCGTGCTGGCCCATTGGGGCATGGCGCGCTCGGACGGCGTGGCGGCCCCAGCGCGCGCTGTCGTTTTCGTACGACCCGATGTGGCTCCCGACCCGGCCCTTCTGGCGTCCGTGGCGCGCATCCTGACCAGTGGACGACTGACCAACTGTGGTCCAGAGGTCGTGTCGCTGGAACGGGAAATCGGCCAATTGACCGGGACGGAAGCGGTCGTCGCCGCGTCGAGCGGTTTCGCAGCCCTTGCGCTGGCGCTGCACCTGACGCGGCCGGCCGACGCGCGGCGCGATGTCGTGGTCCTGCCGGCGTTCACCTTTGCGGCGACGCGCAACTCGGTTCTGGCCGCCGGTCTGCGGCCGGTGTACGCGGACATCGACCCACACGACTGGACGCTCGACTGTGGCGCCGTAGCGCGCGTGCTGGCCGAAAGGTCGGACGTGGCCGCCCTCTTGCCGGTGACGGTGTTTGGCGTGCCCCCGGATCTCGCCGCGCTGAAACGCCTGGCCCGGCAGCACGGCTGTGCCCTGGTCCTGGACGATGCCCACGGCTTGGGGACGGTGGCCACCGGGACCGATCGCGACCCGGCCGTGTGCGACGCCCGCGCGCTGAGCCTGCACGCGACCAAGACCGTGGTGGCGGGCGAGGGCGGTGCGCTGCTGCTTCGCGACCCGCAGTTGGTCGATGCGGCGCGCGAGCTGGCCAACCACGGAATTCGCGCCGATGGCCGAATCCGCGAAATGGGGTGGAACTTCAAGCTCCCCGAACTGTCGGCGACCGTCGCGCGCCACAGCCTGCGGACGTTGACCGATCGCGTGCAGCGGCGCAGGTCCGTGGCCGACCGCCTGATGCGCGCCCTCGGCCGCGGTGCCGCCCTGCAGGCGCAGGCGATGCCTGCTGGTTTGGCCTCGAACTTCCAGAATTTTGGCGCGCTGGTGCGCGGGGCGGCGCCGGGTGCGCGCGACGCGTGGGTCGAACGGTTCAGCGCGCAGGGCGTCGAGGCGCGGCGCTATTTCTGGCCCACGCTGGCCCCCGCGGTCAACGGTGCCGTCGTCCACGCGCTGCCTGTGACGGCGCATGTCGGCGAGCGGATCCTGTGCCTGCCCCTGCACGACGGTCTGGATGACAGCGCCGCGACAGCGCTGATCGCGACCGTGCAAGCCCTCTGCTCTGAGGCGGACCCGTGGAACCGAGCACCCGCGTCTCCTTGAGCGTCGTTGCCCCCGTCTTCAATGAGGCGGAGTCGGTGAACGAGCTTGCGCAGCGCTGCGTGGCGGCGGCCCTCGGGGTGACCGACGAATTCGAGGTGCTCATCGTCGACGACGCAAGCACCGACGCCACGGCCGCCACCCTGGAAGCGCTATCGGCGGACCCTGCGCTGGCATCGCACCTGCGATTGCTGCGCCTGCCGACCAACGGGGGGCAGTATGCCGCCACTCTGGCCGGACTGCGCGCGGCTCGGGGCCGAATCGTGGTGGTGCTCGACGGGGACCTGCAGGATCCGCCCGAGGTCATCCCTGAACTGCTCGGCGCGCTGGATGCGTGTCCTGAGGCTGCGGTGGCGTACGCCGTCAAGTCCTCGCGCGCCGACCCGGCGTGGGTTCGTCTGGGCAGTGTGCTCCTGCGCGTGCTGCAGCGTCTGCTCGCCGCCGTCGACACGGTACCGGGCTCAGGCAGCTATTGTGCCTTGCGCAGCAGCGTCGTGCGCGACGTCCTGGCGCGCCCGGTCGCGCACGCAAACCTGGCCGCCGTCGTCGCCACGGTCGCTGCGCCCCACGTGCTGGTGCCCTACGCCAAACAAGCCCGTGCCCACGGCCAGTCGCGGGTCGGTCCGTTGGGGTTGCTGCGCGAGGCTTGGGGTTCGCTGGCCGTGACCGGCGCGCTGCGCCGTTTGGCATGGGCGGCTACGGCGGTCCTGGCGATTGCGGCGTCCGCGGCTGCCGCCTGGATGGCCTCCGGGTAGCTTCGCGCACTACGGTCGGCCATCCGACGCGTGGCGCAAAGCGATCGAGCGGTACCTCTCTGCCGCACAGGGCCCTATTGACGCCCGCGGCTCCGGTCCGCACCATGGCTGAACGCCAGACGCGCTGTCGGTCCGGCGCGTCGAGGTTGCGCCGGTGCCGGAGATCGTCCAGTTGCAGCGACTGCAGTGGCCCAGCCTTGGCAGGGCCGTTCGCCTCGCCGCGACCCTGGCCGTGGTTGGGTTGTGGCCCCATTGCAACCAGAACCTCCGTCCGACGGCCGGTGACGCCAGCGACCTCGCGGTCAACGACACCGATCCTGGCGATGCAGCGGCGGCATCGGATGCGCCGCGCGTCGCCGCTGACCTCGCACCGCGGGCGGGCGGCGAGGCGGCGCAGTCCACGGAATTGCCCCACGAGACCGCGCCTGCTCCTGCGGATGCGACCGCGGCCGTGGACGACGCCACCGCGGTGGAAGCCGAGGCGCAGGACGCGGTCGAGGTGGCCTTGGCCGACGTCGAGGCGGCCGACGGAAACGCGGGCGTCGAAGCCGCGGCCCAGGATGCCGCCGAAGCGGGGGCCGAAGCGGCGGATCTGGCCGATGCGACCGTTGCGGACGACAGCGCGGATGGCGCGGCGGCGATCGATGTCGACGGCGCGGACGCCAGCACAGCGACCGACCTCGGCCCGGTGGACACGGTGGGCGCGTGCGTGGCGCAGCCCGAACTGTGCGACGGCGCCGACAACGACTGCGACGGCCAGACGGACGAGGGGTTCGCCTGGCAGCCACCATGGCCGTCTCCGTCCGTCGAGGTCGGCGAGTCCTGTGCCATGGTGTTTTGTCCTGACGGCGTGGTCGTGTGTGCTTCACTGAAATCGGCCACATGCTCCACATGTCCCGCGACCATCGACGATTCGGTCATCCTGGCGCCGCCGGGGTCACCCAAGGTCCCCCTGGTGGCCACTGGCAGCTTCACCGACATCTCCTCGCTGCTACCGCTGTCGAGCTTGCAGGTGGACCAGGGCAGTCCCTTGACCGTGCCCTTTGGCGCGAGCGGCTTGCCCATCGACGCCGACGGCGACGGCGACCTGGACGTGTGGTGGAGCGACGGCGTCAGCCTCGGGGTGCTGTGGGTGCAGGTCGCGCCGTGGGAATTCAAAGCCGCGCCCCTGGCAACCCTGGTCGGCAAGCCGTCGTCCGTGGCGGCGGCGCCGGGTCCGCTCGGTCCGACGCTGCTGTTGGCAGGTGGCGGTCTCGTCGCCCTGGAGCGCCAGCCCGCGGGCGAGTGGAAGAACGTCGCGGCGGCGGTCGGCTTGGCGTACGGAATCAACGACGCGCCGTTGCTGCACCTGCTGCCCGCCGACGTCAACGACGACGGCACCATTGATCTGGTCGGCTCGGTCTTTTCGTGCACCCCCGGCAAGAAGGCGTTGGCCGTGTGGCTGTCGCGCGGCGCGGGCGGCTACATCGAATCCGCGGCGTCGCTCGGACTGCAAGTCAGCGCGAGTGCTTGGGCGACGCTGCAGACCGACTACGACGACGACGGCCTGCAAGACCTGTTGGTGCTGACGGAGTCCTGCAATCCCGATCCTGGCGTAATCTTCTTTCGACACCAGGCGATCGACGGCCTGGGCCCGACCTACGCAATGAAGAAGTCGGGGCCATTGTTCACCGCGCCCGGCAAGCCGACCGGCAGCCCCATGGGCGGCGCGCACGCGGACCTCAACGGCGACGGCGTGCTCGACTACCTTTTCTCGGAGATTGAGCTTGGCGACTTCGCAAAGAAGGGCGGAGACCCCAAGACGCTCAAGGCGACGGACCCGTGGCTGTACGGCGCCGTCAGCAACCACCTGTTGCTCAGCCAACCCGATGGCAGTCGCAAGCAGGCCGGATTCCAGGCCGGGGTGTGGGCGCCGCTGGCCAAGAGCGGTAGCCTGATGGTCGCCTGGACGCCAATCTTGACCGACCTCGACCACGATGGCCACATCGATATCCTGCTGTCGCACGGCGACGATTTCGGCGCTTGGGCGACCGCCGATGTCGGCAAGATGCGCCCGGTCGCCTGGCGCAACGACGGCACCCAGCAGTTCGTGGACGCAAGCGCGCTGTGGGGGTTGCCAGCCGAGCATGAAAGCCGGGCGATGGCGCTGGGCGACCTGGACGGCGACGGCGATGACGACCTGGTGCTCGGCGGCCAGGCTGTGCCGCCGCGCATCCTGCGCAACGACCTGGCGCACAAGGGCGCGGATCTGCGCGTGGAGTTGCAAGGCAACACGTCGAACCCGTGGGGGCTTGGGGCGCGCTTGCACCTCAAGACCAACCTGCGCACCATCGTCCACGAGCACGGCGTGCAGGCGCCGTCGCAGACCATGCAGACGCCCATCAGCCACTTTGCGCTCAAGCCCGGCGAAGCCGCGCTGTCGTTGGCGGTGACCTGGCCGAGCGGTTGGGCGCACACCGTCGCCACGCCGG
>VGRO01000200.1 GCA_016875335.1 Deltaproteobacteria bacterium
CGCGACGCTGATCGCGTGCCTGGAGTTGTCGCGCGGCTGCCGGGCCAGTTCGCTGGCTGCCTACGGCGCTGCTTGGCACGACCGCCGGTTGGTGGCGGTGCGCGCGCAGCCGGGCCGTGGCGCCCGGGCGGCGGCGGTGGTGGCACGGCGCCTCGCTCAGTGGGCGGGGGCCGGCGAACCGAAAGCCGCGCCGAGCGTCTGACCTTGGCCGGGTCCGCCAAAGCGGCTACCTTTGGCGTCATGCCCGCGTCCGGCGGGCAGGTCCACCGATGCCCAGTGCGCGCACCAACCTGAGGTGGGCTGCAGCGATCGCGGCCACCGTCGTCGTGGCCTCCATCGTCGTTTCGCTGTCGGCGAGCGCCCAGCGGCCTCTGCCCACATTGCACGAGTACTTGCCGCCGGCGACCGGCAGCGCGGGCCGCAGCGACCAGGTCGTCAGCGCGCCGCAAGGCAAGGTCGGTGCGCTGCCCGACGCCATCGAGACCGCCTTCGGCCGCATCGCCGCCCCCAAGGCGGCGCCACCCGGCAGTGGGGCGCCGCTCTACGAGGCCCGGCCACCCGCCAGCGCCGGAGCAGACCGCCGCACCGGGGGCGACCACGAACTGCACTACCAGATGGTGTTCGACCCGGAGGTGACGCCCTTCAAGCGCGAGGTGGCGCTCGATCGGGTGACCGACGACCTGCGCGCGGTCCAGTCGGGCGCAGGCAACGCACGCCGGCCGGTCGGAGGCGCGCCCAGACCGGGCCACGAGCTTTTCTGGGGTCATGTCCAGGTGCGCCTGCAGCCGGGCGTTCCCGTGGTGCTGCCGAGCGTGGCGCCGACCTCGCAGGTCCTGTCGTGGCATGCCGAACCCCCCGTGCCGCTCGAATTGTGGCGCGACGAAGCCGGCAACTTCACGGTGCGATCGACGGAACCGGGTCTGGTGGACTTGCGGTTCTTGATGGACGCGCCGACCGACTACTTTTCCGCACCGCTCGGCGTGGCCACGGCGGACGACGACCCAGACCGACCGACGCTGCCGCCGCTTTTGCAGGCGCAGGCGGCGGCGTTGTGGCCAAGGATCGGCGTCAGCCATCACACCGAGCGCGGTGCAGCGGTGGCCCGGCTCGTCGAGTGGTTCCGCGGCTTCTCGCCGGGCGAGCCGCCGCCTTCGACGGGCGACGCGCTGGCCGACCTCGTGTTGTCGAAAAAGGGCGTGTGCCGCCATCGGGCGCTTGGGTTCGTCGTCATGGCGCATTCGCTCGGCATCTCGGCGCATTTTGTGCAAAACGACGCCCACGCCTTTGCCGAGGTGTGGGCGCCTGGCACCCATGGCCGCGGCGCGTGGCAGCGCGTGGACCTGGGCGGCGGCGCCGACTCGCTCGAACTGCACGGCGCCCAGGGCAAGCATCTGCACCAACCGCTGCACGCCGACCCCTTTCCCAAGCCCGAGGCCTACCTGAACGCCACCGCTCGCGTGCTCGTCGACGGCGCGCCGATCGGCCAGTCGTGGGCGGGCGCCGGGCAGATCAAGGGCGCCGAGGGCATGGCACAGTCAGCCAACGCCGGCAGCACAGGCGTCGCCGGTGCTGGAGCCGGCGCCGGCATGAGCACCGCGGCAGACCAGGCCGGTCGCGGCACTGCCCCGCAGAGCGAATCCGAGGCGCGGCGGGCCTGGCTGCACCAGCGCGCCCAGGCCCTGGCGGCGCCACCGGTGCCACCGGGCGCCCAGGGTGCGAAGCCGTCTGCGGCCCGCGCGCCGTGCCGGCTGACGATCGACGCCGCAGCGCCGATGGCGTGGTTGGGCGAACCTCTGGCGCTGACCGGCCGGGTGCGCTGCGGCGCCGTTGCAGTGGGCCAGTTGCCGATCGAGCTGTGGCTCATCGACCCGGCCAGGCCGGCCGCAGGCAGCATGCTCGGCGTGGTGGCGACCGAGGCCAGCGGGCAGTTTTCCGCTCGATTCAACCTGCCGGCCGACGCCGACCCGCGGGTATACGACGCCGTCGCGCGGTTTGCGGGCGACCACCTGCGCGCCGCCTGCGACAGCGGACCCTGACCGCAAAGGAACCCGTGCAGCCGACCAGTTGGATCGAACTTTCGCGCAAGGCCCTGCGCCACAACGTGCAGGTCCTGCGCAGCGCGAGCGAGAGTGGCGGTCGCCGGCCGCTGCTATGCACCATGGTCAAGGGCAACGCCTATGGCCACGGCCTTGAGCCGGTGGCGCGCGAATTGGTCGCCGCAGGCGTGCCGTGGCTGGGAACGTGTGACCTGCGAGAGATCGAAGAGTTGCGCCAGAAGGGCCTGCCCGCCGCGCTGTACAACGTCGGCTGGCTGCCGCCCGACCACGCGGCGCGGGCGGTGCAACTGGACGCCCGCCTCGTGGTCTACGACGAAGCGGTGGTCGCTGCGTGCAGCGAAGCGGCCCGTCTGGCCGGGTTGCGGGCCAACCTGCACGTCAAAGTCGAGACCGGCAACAACCGTCAGGGGTTGCGCCATGACGACGCCGTGCGGATGGCGGTGCGCATCGGTCGCGATCCGCACCTGCGCCTCGAAGGGCTGAGCACGCACTTTGCCGACGTGGAGGACACCACCGACCACCGCTTTGCGCGCGCCCAACTCGAACGCTTTGAAACGACCGCGGCCGCCGTGCGGACCGCCCTGGGCCTGCCGCCCGCAGGCCACCCCGACGACCACCTGCTCTGCCACGCCAGCAACACGGCCGCCGTGCTGTTGTGGCCCGAGGTGTGCGGCGGGCTGGTGCGCGCGGGCATCGGCGTCTATGGCCTGTGGCCGAGCAAGGAGACCCGGCTGAGCGCCAGCGAACTCGGCCGCCGGCATCTGGAGTTGCAGCCGGTCCTGACGTGGAAGGCGCGGATTGCCCAATTGCGCGACGTGCCGACCGGAGAATACGTAGGCTATGGCCGCACCTTCCGCACGGTGCGACCGACGCGCCTCGCGCTCTTGCCCATCGGCTACTACGACGGCTACGACCGCGGCCTGTCGAACCTCGGCCAGGTCCTGGTCTGCGGCCAGCGCGCCCGGGTCATCGGCCGCGTCGCCATGAACATCGTCACGGTCGACGTCACCGATTGTCCGCAGGTGGCGGTCGGCGACGAGGCGGTGCTGCTCGGCGCGCAGGCGGCCCGCGACGGCGAAGGCGACCGCATCAGCGCCGACGAGATGGCCGGTTGGCTGGGGACGATCCACTACGAGGTGACCACGCGCCTGGGCCAGCACCTGCCGCGGGTGGTCGTGCAATGACGCCGCGCCTGCCCAGCGCACCATCCGACCCAGTGCGGGCATCGGATGGACCCGGCGATGGCTGTCACAGCCGCGGGCTGCGCTGGCGCTACAACGCGTCGAACCCTTGATAGTCCAAGGTGTCCTTGTGGCGGCCGGGTTCCTTCTTGACCTCCTCCTCGAAGTCGTCCACCGCCTCCTTGTAGTCCTTGGGGTCCAGATCCTTGCCGGGCTTGGCGGTGTTGTATTCGCGGTAGTCGCAACTGCTGTCGGCCATTTCTTTCTTGGCGTCGGCGGCGGTCATCGCCGAAAAGCCGGTGCGCGCTTTCCACAGGCCGGGATAGATGCCTTGCGACAGCGCGTAGACGCGGCCGGCCTGGAAGTTGATCTTGGCCACCGCCTTGTTTTCGGCGTCGCCGACGACATAGTGCGGACCGAGCGGCACGTCGGTCATAAAGAAGCAGCGGCCGCGCGTCTGGCCGATCATCTTGCCGTCCAGGTAGTCGTCGATGGTGATGCCCCAGCCGAATGACGTGGTGCGGATGATGAGCAACGTCGCCCGGCCGGCCTGGGCCGCGATCGCCGGCTTGGTCGGCCGCTGAATCATGTGCGACGAGCCGCACGCGCCCAACAGCGCCGCGGTGGCCAGCGCCAGCACGGAACCGGCATAGCGGGGAAAACAGGGAGACGCGGGGGAACATCGGCGACCTCTCGGGCAGAGCCAGCACGTGCGGTCGCACCGGCGCGACGGTGCAAGGCGGGCAGTCTGCGCGGGTTGTACGCCGATGGCCGCAGGGCGTCAACCGCTGCGCTTTTCGTCGGGGGCTTCGTTCAGAAGCTTGAAATCGCAAGACAAAGCTGAGGCTGTCGATCAGTTGCCGGGCCGCGCCACCTGCCCCGCCGCCACGGCTTTTTCCGCGCGGACCCGGATCGGTGCAATGGCCACCGCGCAGCCGCGGTCGCTGTCGTGCACATGGCGAACCGCCACCAGCCCGGGCGCGTGGCCGGGCAGCAGACCCTCGATCCAGATGCGCATCGAGCGCGATCCGCGAAACGGCACGGCGATGATCTGCATCTTGGCGGCGCCCATCGCTTGCTGGCCGTAGGCTAGCTGGCCCTTGTAGTCGCTCAGCGCATCCTGGGTCTGGCGGATGGCGACCGTGGCCGGCACGGCCACCAGAGCGTAGAACTCCAGGGGGTCCACCGTGGCGTCCAGCTCTACCAGCAGCTCTGAGGCTTCGCCGACGCCGAGCTCGGTCTTGGCCAGCGACACCCGCGCAAACGGCTTGTCGGCCGAGGCCCGCAGGTCCACCACTCCGGGCCGGTCGATGCGCGCGATCGCGCCGCGCGGCAGCCGCAGTTCGGCAAACTGCTTGACGTCGACCCCTTCGCCCCAGCGCACCTTGCGGGTGGTGTCGTCCACGGTGGCGGCGATGGCGCCGCTTTCGCCACCGCGCAGGCCCATCTGCAAGAGCAATTCGACAAAGCGCGGCAAGGCCATCGGTTGGCTATAGACGCCGCCCAGCAGGGCGGGTCCTTGCAGCATCCCGGGCTCTTGCGACAACACGAACCCCTGGGCGGTGATGTCGAAGAGCTTGTCGAACGCCGCCTGGCCTTTGGGACCCGCCGCCAGCGCCGCTTTGGCCTGGGCCACCAGCCACTGCAAGCGGCCGACCCGCGAGAAGGCGCGCACCAACCGGAAGTGGTCCAGCGCCTTGCCGAGCGCCTTGGAATCGCCGCACGCGTCGCCGCAGTCGTCGAGCGCCGGGAGGAGTTGGTCCACGACGAACTGCTGCACCGCGTCGTCGGTGACGACTTCGAAGCGACCACCGCCCTGCACCGCGATCTCGACGGTCTCGGCGCCATCGCGCGCCGCCGAGAAGCCAAACGGCTCGGTCTTCTCGCCGCGCGCCACCATGCCGTCGCCGAGGTCCTTGGCCAGCTGGTCCAGGGCCGCAGCCGCAGCCGAACCCACCCGGTTGCGGGCCTGCGGCACCTGGGCGAATGCACGGCGTGCGATGTGCAAGTTGCTGGCGACCCAGGCCGACCACAGCGGGCTCGGTGCGACACCGGGGTAGGGCCGAATCATCCGGGTCTGGGCGTCGTACAGCGCGCGATGTAGCTGGAGCACCGCTTGCTCGAACCCGCCGCGCAGTGGGCCAAAGTGGCCGTCGTCGGCCAGCAAACGGCGCTCGATCGCCGCCAGCAAGGTGGCCCGCACCGCAACCTGCGCGGACAGCGCCTCGGCGTGTGGAAACCAGCTCTCCATCGTGGTGACCATCTGGCCGACGGTGCCGTGCAGCAGCGCGCCGGGCGTGGCGTAGGCGGTGACGCGCTCGCCGGCCTTGGCGGTCACGACCTTGCCACCGCCCGTGGCCAATCGCGACCACGTCACTTTCTGCTTGGCGACATCGGCAATCGCGACCTTGCGCTTGTCGTGGACTTTGCCCTCCTCGTCGACCAGCGCCGCCACGATTTCGCCCGCCTGGGCTGGCCACGCCAACAGGTGCGTGTGCTTGCCCGACGGCACGGGCAGCGACACGGCGCGCGCAAAGCCGGCGCCTGACACCTGCAGGTGCAGGGTCTGGGTGGCTTTGGACTGCGTGACCAGCTGCAGATCGAGCGTGCCGCCGGCCACCAGCGCGCGCGGCGCCTTGATCTCGACCGAGGCCTGCCGCACCAGGTCGGTCTGCCGTTCGGCGCTGGCCCAGTCCAGACCGGCGATGGCGGTCGCCCGCCAGGCCAGCCGGCCCGTCTGCGGGGGCAGCGGTACATCGATCTGGGCCTTGCCGTCCGCGCCAGTGCGGACCGCGCCGACAAACGCGATCTTGACCTCGCCCTCGCGCACAACCTCGCCCTCGTCCCCATCGTCTTGGGGGTGCTGACTCACCGGTGCATGGACGTGACCCGTGCGCACCATGAGCTTGGACCCCGCCGCTGCGCCCGACCCGTAGCCGACGCTGGCGGCGCTGCCGGCCGCCCCGACGCCATAGACGCGCACGTGGCCGTAGCCGACGCCATCGGCCTTGGCCGCCTCCCTGCGCGCGGTGTGCCGCATCTGCCGTTCCTCGCGCTGACGGCGTCTTTCTTGCTCGCGTTCCTCGCGCTCTTCTTGTTTGCGCTGCCGCTCCTGCTCCAAGCGCTGGCGCTCGAGCTCGATGGGATCGACCCAACTGTCGAGGTGGCGGCCGGCGCGGCGGGCAGTGTCGCCCACGGCGCTGTGCAATTGCGCCAGCGGGTCGCGGGCCGCCACGCGGATGTCGTAGGCCTCGACCAACAGCGATCCCTGCACCGGGTTGCCTTGGCCATCGCGCAGTTCGATGGCGACCCGCGCCTGGCCGTTGGGCGCCGCGACCTTGGGTGCGTCCAGGGCAACGTCGAGGCCCCCGGGCACAAAGGCCAGCACATGCCCCTCGCGAAACTCGTCCTTGCCGGCGCTGCGCACCTGACCACCCAGCGCGACCAGTGCCAGCGGCCCGTGGATGGCGATCGCCACGATGTCCCCTGCGCGCACGGCGGCAGGCACAGCGGCCGGGTTCGGCGCGAACGTGCCGTCGCCGCGCGGCGCATACACCAGCGCCACCAAGTTCTTGAGGTCCTGGCGGGCCCGGAAAAGCACCTTTCCGCCGGTGGCGATGGGGCTGTCGACCTCGAAGGCATCGCCGTCGGCCGGTTGCGGCAAGCGGTCGACGAAAAAGGCACGGCCCGGCACCTGGGTGGTGTGGGTGTAGGGCGCAAGGCCGACGCGGTGGGCAAAGCGCACGCCCCTGCTGATGGGGATCATCTCGCGCTCGACGTGGCCGCTGCCGTCAAACTGGTGGCGCAGGCTGCCCTGTGGTGTGACGATCTCGACCTGGAACGGGCCGGAGTGGCCCCCCACGTTGAGCGTCGCGGCCAACTGGCCCTTGTCGACGCGCAGGTGCTGGTGCGGGCCGGCGACCACGCCGTTGCAGCCGCTCAGCATGCAGCGCGGAATCAGCTCGACTTCGCCGTCGTAGGGCACATTGTCGACGCGCAGCTCGTTCTTGAACGACAGACCGTTGCCCCAGCGCGACCCGGCGCCGCCGCCGTTGCCGAGGTACCAGCCGGCCTTGCGGGCGTCGAGGTCGGCCGCCGAGGTCACGCGGTCGAACGCATAGGCCAGCGACACCGCGCCCAGCGTGCCCTCGACCACGGCGAAGGTGGTCGATCCTTGCGCCTTGCCGTCCAAGGTCTTGATCTCGACGCGGTACTCGCCAAGCTCGTGGCGCTTCTCCCTGCCGTTCGCCAGCTCGATCACCGCCACGCCGTCGGCATCGAGCGCGGCTCCGGTCAGGTCGCGGGCAGCGGCATCGCGCTTGTTCCAGCGCACCGACAGCGCCTGGCCGCCGCGGCCGGGCATCAACACGCGCACCCGCAGCGTCTCCTCGGGCCAGAACTGCGGCTGATCGGGCGTCACCGACGCCAGGGTGAGCGCCAGCACGGGCGGCACATGGCTTGCGGGGCCCAGGAGCTTGCCGGCCTTGTCCAGGCGGAAATAGCGGGTGTCGCGGGCGTCGGGGGCGGCGGACAGGCCGTCGACGGCGAGCGCCCAGAGCGCGCAAACGGCCAGGGACCGGGCGAGAAACGTGCGAGATCGTGCGATCATGGCTGCTCCTGCGCCGCGGTTGGGACGCAGCGGCTGCGTGGATGCGGTCTGCGACGCACCAAGGACCGGGCTCGGTCTAGGCCGTCCAGGGCTGCCATTCCGTTCGCGCGGCAACGGTGTCATCCTTGCCAGCGCGCCGTCGCGCCCGCGCACCAGGATCGCCATGAGCCGCCGCAAAGCGCCCCCACCGCCCGCCGCACCGCCCCCCGAGGCGGAGTCAACGCCCGCCGCGGCGCACACCCGAGCAGGGACGGAGCCACGGGAACCCGGGGTTGCCGACCTGCCGCCCGCCGACCCGGCCCCCGCCGATCGCGTGCTCCTGGAGGACTGGACCCCGCTCGGCCAGTGTCTGTCGCAGCGGGTCGGCCGCCAATTTTGGCTGCGCCACGCTGGCGAGTTGTTCGCCGACGACACCGTGCCGCACTGGGTCCACGACAACGGCGCCATGTCGCAGCGCACGGCACAGGTGCTGGCGGCGTGGTGCCAGGATCGCGCGGACCAGGGGACGCTGCCTGCAGAGATCGTGCTGTGCGAAATCGGCATGGGCACCGGGCTGCACTTGCGCTACCTGCTCGACGCGTTTCGCAGCCTGTGTGCCGAGCGAGGCACCGACTGGTACGGCAGGCTGATCGCGCTTGCCACCGACGTCAGCGCCCAAGTGGCGCGCACCGCCCAAGAGCGCGGGCTTTTCGCCGAACACGCCGATCACGTCCGCATCGGCTTTTGCGACGTGCAGGCCCCAGACACCTTCGTCGAACTGGACAGCGGCGTGCAGTTGGACCTGCGCGGGCGGGTCCATGTGTTCGTGGCGTACTACGTGCTCGACCTGCTGCCGATGGATGTCTTCCGGCGGCGGCGTCTGGCCGATGGCGACCGCTGGGAGGCGCTGTGGGTGCGCTCGTGGCTGCGCGACGCCGCCCTGCTGCCGTCGGTGTGCGACGCGAGCATCGAAGAATTGCAGAGCCTTGCCGCGCAAGAGCGCCCAGAAACCGTGGAGCCGATCGCGCAAGCGTGGTCGCTTCTGCAAGAAGAACTGCGGGCCTGGCCGGTCGCGCTCGACAACCACCCCGACTGCGCCGCACTGGGCCGCTTTGCCGACGCGCAGCAGGCCGCGCTGGGAAGCCACCACCCCGCGCTGGAAACGGGCACGGTGGTCATCCACTCGGCCGGCGCCCTGCGGGCTGCGCAGTTGCTCGCCCAGACGGTGGCCGAGGGCGGCATCGTGCTGTTGCGCGACGTCGGACTGCATGCGCCAGAACTGGCGGCAACGGCCCGCGGGTTGTCGCACTACGGCCAGGTCTCGGCGGCCGCCGTCAACCTGGTGCAATTCGATCAATGGCTGACCGATCTCGGTCTGCGGGTGGTGGCGCCGCGCCAGGACGGCGATCGCGGACAGTGCAGCCGGTTGCTGGCGCGCGACCGCAATGTCCAGGCCGAGCAGGTTTTTTCTGAACTTTTCGACACCGAGTCGATCTTCGCCTCGCACGCCCTGCTCGAGCGCGCGGCGGCCCACACCGATGCGGCCGAGGCGCTGGAATTCATCCGGCAGGCGATCGTGCGCGAGCCGACCGACTGGACGCTGCACCTCGATGCCGCCCGGGTCGCCCTGGACGCGCTGCGGCAGCCCGACGTCGCCCACGTGATTGCCTTGCGCGCCGTGCAATTGAACAGTGCCTACAGCCCGGACCTGTGGTGCGCGCTCGGTGACGCGCTGCATGCCCAAGGCCAGGCCGACACGGCGCGGCGAGCGTATGGCAACGCGCTGGCGATCTGGCCGCGCCATGCCCGCAGCCTCTGGAGTCTGGCCTACGTCGAGGCCGAGCGCGGTCGCCACGGCGTGGCGTTCGAGTTGCTGGGCCAGGCGCTGCGCCACGACCGCGACGGGGTGTGGCGTCCCCAGATCCTGCAACTGCTCGACGTGTGCCTGCGCGGCCAGACGGTGCTGCGCCAGGCCGAGGTGCAGCGGTTGGCCGAGCAGTCTGCGTTGTAGAGCAGGCTTGCGTGCAGGGACGTGGCGTTCGCCGATCGTCCCCACCGCCGGACATCGCCCCCTTGCACTGGCCCGTGTGGCGCCCGTCCGTTCCCTGTGGCAACATCGCAGCGCCCCGGTCGCCCTGTGGTGCGACTCCCAAGTGCGGCACCCCCATGAAAGCCATTGATTTTCACAATCTGGCGGCAACGTTCCGATCGCCGCGAGCGCGGGGCCGGCGGTGGTGACCTGTCCGCGCTGCGGGCGCGCCAACGAGGGCAAGTACCGTTTCTGCCTGGGCTGCGGTGCGGCGCTGGTCGCCCATGACCTGCGCCAGACGGGCACTCCGGCGGTGGCGGGCGT
>VGRO01000201.1 GCA_016875335.1 Deltaproteobacteria bacterium
CGTCGCCGTGCAGACCGGGTGCGGCGTCTGCCAACCACGCCACGGCGCCTGCCGCGGCCTGCCGGTCGCCGCGATCGCCGCCGGCAAGGCCAAGGAGCACCTGGGCCGCCACCCGCGACGGCTGGGCCGCCACCGCCCTGCGCAGGTGGTCGACGGCGGCGTCCAAGCGACCTTGCCGCCATGCAATTTCGCCGCGCAGGACCTGCCAGGGCGGCCCCTCGCCGCCCAACCGCTGCCGGCCGAGATCGAGCCAGCGCAGGGCCTCGCTGAACTCGCCGCGCAGCAGGCGGACGGTGGCCAGGCCGGCGTGCGGCCAGCGCACCCATGGCCAGCGATCGACGGCCGCCCGCAGGCACCGATCCGCGCAGTCCAGGTCGCCGATCCACAATTGCCATTCCCCCGCGTAGGCCAGCGGAATCGGTGAAGTCGGGTGGGCGGCGATCAACGCGTCGAGGGCCAGAGTGACCTCCTCGGCTGCGGCGACGTGCGCGGCTTCCAACACCCCCCGGCACGCGTGGCGCGGACTCGGCGGCGGTGTCCAGCGCACGAGTTCGCGGCCCTGGCCCAAGCTCGTTTGATCACTGAGGTTGTTGCCCAACCGGTCCAGGGTGGGCCCGAGCAGCGCCTCGGCTGCGCGCCACAAGGCCTCGCCGTCCAGGCCGCGCAACCGATCCGGCCAGAGCGCCAGGAGCGCCGGAAGCACCCCCTCCATGCGGCCGACCGTCGGCCCCGCGTCGCTCGCCAGCAGGCGCAGCAGCGCCGCCGGCAGCGAGAAGCCCCGCGCGGCGAGGACGCAGCGGTCCAAGGCTGCCTGCGCGCGGTCGCGGTCGCCGCGGCCCAGGTGCGCGCGCGCCAGCCACGCCAGCGCTTCGTCGTCCGCCGGGTCGCTCGCCGCAGCGCGCGCCAAGTGGTCGACCGCCGCATCGAATCGCCCGCTCCGGCATGCCAACGCACCGAGCGTCGCATGGGCGGTCGCGTTGCCCGGGTCTGAGGCCAACGCCAGGAGGGCCTGCCGTTCGGCAGATTCGGCGTCGCCCCGCCAGCGGTGCAGGGTGGCGCGCGCACCTCGCGTGTCTGCCCCGGGGTCGCCGCGGTCGAGCGCGGCGTCGAGGATGGCCTCGGCCGTCGCGACCTGGCCGATCGCGATGGCAAGTGCGGCCTGCGCCGCAGGCGGTCGGTGTGGTTGGTCTGCCAGGGCAGCCACCCATGCCGGGTCGGCAGCCGCGCAGCCTGCCACGGCCCGTGCGACCAGCACGGCCCGGTCGTCGCGCGCGGCGTCGAGCCATGTCCGATCCCATGATATCGGCGCCAATCCGATCGGGACCCTGCGGCGCGCCCACAGCGCCAGTTGGGCGTGTCGCGGCCGCGGGTCGTGTGGGTCGCGCGCCGACCACGCCCGCCACAGGTCCAGCGCCACGCCCTCCCAACCGGCGAGGTCGGCCAGTTGCGCCGCCGCACCGAGGTCGCCGTCTTCGCGCGCTGTCTGCACGGCCCGGGCCCAATCGCACGCCGCCGCCCACAGCCACGCCCGGATCTGCGGCGGCGCTTCGTCGATGGCCAGGGCTCGGGCCTGCGCGCGCAAGGTCGGAGCCGCGAGCGAAGCGCACCGCTGGCACAGCGCCGCCCAAGCGCCGATCTGCGTCACCCGCGCTCCGCGGCCGGCTGCGGTTCCAGGCCGAAACGCGCGCGCATGACCCAACGGCCCAGGTACACCAAGGGCGTCAAACCCAGGGCCAGCACGAACTTGAGGATGTAGCCCGTGGCGGCCATGGTGGCGATTTGACCCACCGGCATCGGCTGGCCATCCGGCCCGGCCACGCCCTGGAAAAGCAGGAAGGTCACCAGCAGCGAATCGAGCATCTGCGACACCACCGTGGACCCGGTGGCGCGCAGCCACACCAACCGCCCGCCCGTCGCGCGTTTGAGTACGCCGAACACCCAGATGTCGCACAGTTGGCCGACCAGGTACGCGGTGAGCGACGCCACATAGAGCCGATTGGACATCGCGAACACCGACTCGAAGGCCTGCTGCGGCACCGGGCTGAAGGGCGCCACCGGCATGTGGCGGCCGACCCAGATAAGCCCGAACGCCAAAAGCGCGCACGCAAGGCCGATGTACGTGGCCCGCCTGGCGCTGGCCGCGCCGAAATACTCGTTGACGAGGTCGGTGAGCAGGAATGTGACCGGAAACGACAACATGCCGACTGAGTGCGACACGAACTCGTAGCTGCCGACGGTGAACAGGGGCAAACGGAAGAACTTGGAGCCGGTCAGGTCCGCGACGAGCAGGCATGTCACGAAAGCGGCCACCATTGCCGTGTATACCTGGCTGCGCACCTGGGCTTCGCTTGCTGGCGGCGCGGCAGCGTCTGGTTGGAACCCTGGTGTCGCGCCGCGCATGTCGTCCCCCGTGCCAGCGGCGCAAGGCTAGCACGGCCCGGGACGGCCGGCGCAACTGCTGGCCGGCTGCGCGCTTGATGCCCCGCAACGCTTGCGCTACGGTTGCCGCAGGGACGCAGGCCCCCGCCTGCGCGCGCGCATGGCAGCACCACACTTCTTCAAGCCCGACGCCGACGAGTTGCCTCCGAGTTCACTCGTCGACAACATGTACCGCGTCGTGCGCCTGATCGGCCGCGGCGGCATGGGGTCGGTCTACGAGGCCGAGGACACCCGCCTGGGCCGGCCCGTGGCGCTCAAGGTCTTGCGCTCGGACCTCGCCAAGCAATTGCAGGCCGACGAGCGCTTCTTGCAAGAAGCCAAGATCCTGGCCCGCATCCGCTCGCCGTTCGTGGCAACGGTCTTCAACATCGGCGCCACCGAGACCGGCCGCACCTACATCGCGATGGAGTACATTGAGGGCGAGTCGCTCGGCGACCTGCTCGACCGCGAGCGCTGGCTCAAGCTGCCGCGCGCCTGCCGCATCGCCCAGCGGGTGTGCGAAGCGCTGATGGAGGCGCACAAGCTCGGCATCATCCACCGCGACCTCAAGCCCGACAACATCTTGCTGACCCGGCTGGGTTCGGTCGACGACTACGTCAAGGTCGTCGATCTCGGCCTCGCCAAGCACATCGCGGCCCAGGGCGACGGCCAGAGTCCGCGGCTGACCCAGGCGCAGTTGGTCGTCGGCACGCCGGCCTACATGAGCCCCGAACAGGCGGCCGGCCAGGAGGTGGGGCCGCAAAGCGACCTGTATTCGCTGGCGGTCATCTTGTACGAGATGGCCACCGGGTTCCTGCCGGTCGACGGCGAATCGCCCCAGGACTTCCTGCGCGCCCACCAGCTGCAGGCGCCGGTCAGCGTCAACACGCGGCGCACCGATCTGGTGTTCCCGCCGCAAGTGGACGCCTTTTTTCGCAAGGTGTTGGCCAAGGCCCCCGCAGATCGGCCCAAGGACGCCCGCGCGTTCGTCGAGGAACTCGAAAAGCTCGAAGGTCTGTCCGCCGAATCGCGGTCGAGCCGGCCAGCCCACGCCAACATTCCCAAATCGATCCGCCGCCAGGATTCGGCGCTCGGCCCGACGCTGGATCTGCTCGGCGAGCGCATGGACCGCGCCAAGGACCGCGTGCGCATGGAGTTGGCTGGCGTGTGTGCGCGCACCCGGGCGATGCTGTACGAGGCCCTGGACGCGTTCGCAAGCGAGGCGCAGACCCGCGCCGACTCGCCGGTGGTGGTGCGGGTGCGCATCCCGCCGCCGGGCAATCGCCTGCCGCTGGCGTGCATGTTCGAGGAGGTGCGCATCCGCGCCGGCCTGTTCGACGACGACCCGCCGAGCCTGGCGCGCCGCAAGCTGCTCAGTTGGATCCAGGGGATGATGCCCGACCGGCCCGACCGCGCCAGCCAAGTCGCCCACCTCATCGGCCTGTTCTTGCGCGTCGAGTTTCCCGATTCGCCGCACCTGGGCCATGCCCGCGCGGTGCCCGAGGTGGCCCGCATGGCCGGCGGCGCCGCGTTGGCCGACGCGCTGCGCGGCATCGCCGGCCGCAGCACGCTGGTCCTGGTCCTCGAGCGGGTCGATCACCTCAGCGACACCGAGCAGGGCTTCGTGCGCAGGCTCATCCGCCAACTCGGCAACATCCCGGCGGTAGTGGTCGGCGGCTGGGTGGCGCGCAGCGACGAGGTACCCGCGAGCTTTTCAGGGCTGCTGACGGCCGGTTCGGTCTCGCGGGTCCCGGCCCGCGACCCGCCGGCGCTCGACCGGCTGCTCGACGGTTCGGCCAAGCGCGTGCTGGCGGCGGCGGTGCGGCTGGGATCGCCCCTGTGGCCCGACCTGCTCGAAGCCGCGACCGGTACGCCGGTGGGCGGCGCGGTTGCGCGATTGGTCGCCGCGGGCGCGCTGCGGCCGATGCCGGCCAGCCGCCTGAGCAGCCAGGTCGAATACGCGCTCGGCGATTTTCCCGAGGCGCTCCGCAAGGACATCGAGGCCGAGACGCTCGACATCCCGCGCGCCTTGAGTTGGGTGTTTGCCCAGGCGGTGTCGCGGCCCGACGTCTGGACCGGCCGCATGGCCGAACTTGAGTCCCACGCCGGGGGCCTGGCGATGGCCGCCTCCCACAGCCGGCAATTCGCGGAATTGACGCGACAGCTGGGTGGACTGAGCGAGGCCATCGCCGAGTTCGAGCGATCGCGCAGCCACGCGCTGGCGCTGCAGGACCAGGGCCGGGCGCAGGAAGCTGCGCTCAACCTTGCCGAAACCGCGATCAGCCTGTCTCGCTGCCTGTCCGAGCGCGGCGACCACGAAGTCGGCAGCGAGCGCGCCCGCGAGGGCATCGAGGCCTTGCGCGCACTCGGTGCCGCCCTGCGCGACGAAGATTGGTATCGGTTGGGCGTGCCGTTGCTCGCGGCGTGGGCATCCGCCGAAGTTGCGTGCGGTCGCGGCGCCCAGGCGACGGCCCCGCTGGACACCCAACTGGGACTCATCCTCGGCCGACCACCGCAGTCGCGGGCAGTGGACCACACGCCGATCCTGCGGCTGGCCCTCGGCAAATGCCTCGCGGTCGAGGGCAAGGTCAAACAGGCGCTGGAGAGCTGGGTCGAGGGCACCCAGGCGCTGGCGGTGCTGCACACGCCAGTACTTGGCGCCGAATTGTCACTGTGCATCAGCGGGGGCTACCGGCTGCTCAACGAGGGCGACAAATCCGTCGCCGCAGCGCGCAAGGCCTTGGCGGCGGCCAGAGACGCCCGCAACCTGATCCTCGAGGTCGAGGCACTGCGCTGCCTTGCGCTCGCCCTGCGCGACGTGGGCGAACTGGACGACGCCGAAGCGCAATTGGGCGAGGCGCTCAATGCCCTGGGCCGCATCGATCGCCAGTTGCTGGCGGCAGAGGTATCGGTGTTGCTGGCCAACGTCCTGCACGCCCGCGGCGCGATGGATGAGGCCGATGCGGCGCTTGCGAAAAGTTGTCGTGCCTACGCGGCCTTGCCCAGTCTCACCGGCCTGTCGGACGCGCTGCGCGAACGTGGCGAAATACAGATGGCCAACGGCATCTACACCCGGGCCCTGGCCTTCGCCGAAGAGGCCGCGCGCCAGGCGCAGTTGGCGCAAGATGTCGGCTTGCACATCCGGGCGCTGCTGCTGGCGGCCCGGGCCTCGGCGGCGGCGGGCGATGCGCGGCAGGCCCATGTGCGGATGGAAGAAGCGTTCCAGTTGGTGCCGCAAGATGCCGCCACGGTCGAGCGCGCCGATTGCATGGTGGTGTTGGCCGACCTGCTCGAAGCGGGGGTCTTGACCAGCGACCGCGCGCCGGTCTCGCTGCTCGAAGAGGCCGGCGAGCTGTACAAGGAATTGGGCGCCACCAAGGAAGCAGAGAAGCTCGTGCGCCGGCTCAAGGCCATGTCGTCGACCGGCGAGTTCCAGAAGGTGGCGGCGCCCCAGTAGGCGCGGCGGGCGTCAATGCCGGCCGGCGCCGATGAGTTTCATCAGCTCGGCCCGGGTCGCCGGATCGTCGCGGAACGCCCCGAACATCGCGCTGGTGACCGTGACCGCATTGGGCTTTTTGACGCCGCGCATCACCATGCACATGTGGGTGGCCTCGATGACGACCGCCACGCCAGCGGGGCTCAGGCCCTCTTGCAGCGCCAGGGCGACCTGGGTGGTCATGCGCTCTTGCACCTGCAGCCGCCGCGCAAACACGTCGACCACCCGCGCCAGCTTGGACAGGCCGACCACACGGCCGCGCGGCAGGTAGGCCACGTGTGCCTTGCCCTGGAACGGCAACATGTGGTGCTCGCACATGCTGGCGAAGTCGATGTCGCGCACCAGCACGATCTCTTCGTTCTGCACGTCGAAAAGCGCCGACCGGATGATCGCCAGCGGATCTTCGGCATAGCCCGCGGTCATGTCGCGCCACGCCTGTGCGACACGCCGCGGCGTCTTGACCAGGCCCTCGCGATCCGGATCCTCACCCAGCTGTAGCAGAATCTCTCGGATCTTGTCTTCCATCGTGGGCTCCTTGCGCGTCTTCTAGGCCGGAGCGGCCACCGATTCCAGCACTTGATGCAAAACCGCTTCCACGGCAATGCGTTCGCCCGCAGTCCCGCCCGGACCCGACACCACGACGCGGTGGTTGGCGACCGGCACGAAAAGCGCCTGCACATCGTCCGGTGTTGCGAAAACCCGCCCCGCCACCAGGGCGCGGGCCTGCACCGCCCGATACAGGCCAATGGCCGCGCGCGTCGACAACCCGAGTTCCAGGCCGCGGTGGTGGCGCGTCGCCTGCACCAGTGCGTGAAGGTAGCCGAGCACTTCCGGGGCCACATGCACTGCGCCGGCCGCGGCAATCAGGGCCTGTACCTGCGCTGCGTCCACCACGGGCTGCACGCTGCGTTCGGCGGCGCTGGCGTTGGCGATGAGCGCCATTTCGGCCTGGGCGTCGAGGTAGCCGACCGACACCCGCAGCAGGAATCGGTCGAGCTGTGACTCGGGCAGCGGAAAGGTGCCGTGGAATTCTCGCGGGTTCTGCGTCGCCAGCACCACGTGCGGCTGGGGAAGCAGGTGCGTGGTGCCGTCCACGGTCACGCGCGCCTCGGCCATGGCCTCGAGCAACGCGGACTGGGTGCGCGGCGTCGTGCGGTTGATTTCGTCGGCCAGCAGCACGTGGCAGAACACCGGGCCGGGCTTGAACTCGAACTGCCGGGTGTCGGGGTCGTAGATGCCCACGCCCACGATGTCTGCAGGCAAAAGGTCGCTGGCGAACTGGATGCGGTGGTGGGTCAGGCCCAGCACCTGCGCGAAGGTGCGCGCCAGGGTGGTCTTGCCCACGCCGGGCACGTCTTCGAAAAGCACGTGACCGCGCGCCAGCACCGCCACCATCACCTGCTCGACCACGGCACGCTTGCCGACAAAGACGGTCTCGACGGCGGCGACGATCTGGCGGCACAGCGCCGCGGGGTCGGCGACGAGCGGGGCGGTAGTCATGCAAGCAGATCCTGGCCCGGAAGGGCGGTGGCGGTTCGCGGGCGCGCTCAGGGCGGTGGTGGGGGAGCGGGCGCCGGGTTGGCGGTGCCGGCCGGCGACATGCAGCGCTGGCGGGCCGCCTTGACCTGATGGGTGCATTCGGCGCCGAGCTTGGGGATTTCGGTCAGCCAGGCATCCAGGCCGGCATCGTGCAACTCGTGTTCTGCGGCCTGTTGCAGCGCGGCGCCGTCCTTGTCCCCACGGCACAGGGCGTCGGCCAGCAACGCCACGACCACGGCCCGGGCGTGCAAGCGCTCGATGCGCTTGCGCAGGTCGGCGCCCGCCGTCGATCCCAGCCGGTCGCGTGCCTTGCGCGCCTCGGTGACGGCCCGGCGCGGATAGCCGTCGTCCAGGGCCACCTCGGCCAGGTTGGCGTGGATGTGCGGCGCGTGCGGCTGCAACCGGCTCGCGGCTTCCAGTGCGGCCATGGCGCCGACCAGATCGCCGGCGCGGTGCCGTGCGACCCCCAAGGCGGTCCAGGCCGCGGCACTGTCGGGGGCGATCTGGGTGGCGCGGCGCAATTGGACGACAGCCCCCTTGGCGTCGCCCAATTCGAGCAGCACGATGCCCAGATCGCGCAGCGCGTCGGCGCTCTGGCCATCGATCTTGAGCGACCGCTCCAATGCGGCCTTGGCCAATTCCAGTTCACCGACCAGCAAGTGCACCTGCGCCAGTTGCAGCCACGCCGAGGCGTCGTCGGGGGCGTAGTTGGTGGCGAGCCTGGCGTGCTCCAACGCCTGCGGCACCCGGCCGCGGCCGAGCAGCGCCCGCGACAATGCGCTGTGCAACCCGGCGTGGTCGGGCTGGGCGCGCAGCCCTGCCTCCGCTACCATGCACGCCTGCACCAGATCGCCGCGGCCCACCAACAATTCGGCCAAGCGCAGGGCCGACGTCGCATCGCGCGGCACCAGTTGCAGCCGCCGCGCATAGGCCGTCGCCGCATCGTCCGCTTGGCCGGCCCCGTCCAGCGCACGCGCCATCGCGCCCACCAGTTCCGCGTCATCCGGCGCGTGCTTGTAGCGGTCCTTGAGCAGTTCTACGGCCTTGGCGTGGCGGCCGCGCATCATCAGCGTCTCGGCGCATTCCAGCAGCGCGCGCGGATCACCGGCCTCGGCCAGGGTGCGCAGATCGCGTTCGGCGTCGTCCAGGCGCCCCTGGTCGCGCAGGTGCAGGGCCTGCTCCAGCGGCGTGCGCTCCGGTTGGCCGGCGGCCAGCGGTCCGCCACAACCGACCAGCAGCCAGCCGATCGCCACGGCTGCGGCGCGCTGGATCAAGGCGCCTCCCATTTGCGGCGGTTTTCGGCGACCTCGTCGGCGGTCGGCCGGCGCTTGGGCAGCAACCGCCCCTGCCCGTCGCGCTGCAGCACCGCCACCGCAAAGGCCCTGGGATCGGCCTCGCACTGGGCGTTGACGGCGACATCTCCGGCAAAAACAGCAGGCAATTCACGGTCTTCGTAGATGGCATGCCACGGGCATTCGGGCTCACACGCGCTGCAATTGATGCACTCGGTCGGGTGGATGTACAGCATGTTCGGCCGACCGTCTGTCGGTTCGCCCATGTGCTGGTAGATGCAGTTGACCGGGCACACCTCGACGCAGCCGCGGTCGAGGCAATCGATGCACAGGCGCGTGATCAGGTAGGCCATGCGGATCGGGCCGGCGCGACGGGGGCGGTCGCCGGGGGCGGCAGGGTCGCAAACCTTGGGACAAACCGCAAAGCACACCGGCCAACCGACTGAAAACTGGTCCGGTGGCCCCACCGCCGTTGGGTTGCGGGTGTGCTGAATCGGGGTCAAACTGCGTTCGTTGTTGGCGCAGCCGCCTTGGTGCGGCTTGCCTTGCAACCCCGCCCTGCAGCGGAAGATTCTCCATGAGGCTCGCCATGACTCGCCGCACGCCCGTTGTTTTCGCCACCCGCAGTTGGACGCTGCCACGCGCATGCGTCGGCGCCTTGGCCTTGGGCGCCGTGGCGTTGGCCGCCGCGTGTGGCCCGGTGTACGTGCGCGAGCGCGACGAGCGCTACTACGGCTACGGCGCCTACGGCGCGGGCGGTCCGGCCGCCTATGGCGGGGGCTACGCTTCGACCGCCCAGCCCGACCCCTACTTTGCCGATCTCACCGGCTATGGATCGTGGGTGAGCACGCCGCAGTACGGCAGGGTCTGGGTGCCCTACGCCAACCGCACGGCCGGCTGGCGGCCCTACTTCTTTGGGCGCTGGCTCTACACCGCCTACGGGTGGGCGTGGCACAGCGAAGAATCGTGGGCCGCCACGTATCACTACGGCCGCTGGGGTTGGGTCACCGGCTACGGCTGGGTGTGGGTGCCCGGGTACACTTGGGCGCCAGCGTGGGTGGTGTGGCGCCACGGCGGCGGCTGCGTGGGCTGGGCGCCGATGGGCCCCGACTACGCGGTGGGCGCCCACGTCGACATCCACTACTCGTATTGGATTTTCGTGCGCCAGGAGGCGTGGGTCGACCGGCCCGTGCAGCACTCGGTCATCGCCTCGGCGCAGGTCGCGCAAGCCTACAACCAGTCGGTGGTCATCCAGCACGCCGCGAACATCGCCGGCCACGACGGCCGGCCCCAGGCCTACTACCGCGGTCCGCGCCAGGAGGAGGCGGGCGCCTGGACCAGCCAGCCGATCGCGGAAACGCCGGTCGACCGCGTCCCCAACGCCCAGCCGCGCGCGATTCCCGCCGAAGCGCAGCCGCCGCCGCGGCCGA
>VGRO01000202.1 GCA_016875335.1 Deltaproteobacteria bacterium
CTGGTGTGGGTTGTGGCTGCGGCGGATCGCGCGGTTGTGGTTCCCGGCGCCGCGTCGCAACGGGGTCAAATTGCGAGAGCGGGCTTACTGCGGCGAAATCAGCAGCCTGTCGGACCTCACCGCACACATCGCGCTCGGAGGCCGCTGGAGATGTCGACGTAGTTGCTGTTGCCGTAGTGGAAGCCGACGCCCCAAGCGTCCGAGGACGGCGACGGGTGGTACGCCGTGGCGGACCAATTCCAAGCGCTGTCTGGAGGGAACGCGGTCGCGACGCGCGCGCCCTGTGGCTTAGTCGCATCCGCCAGCGTGACGAGTTCCAGGATTCCCGGCAGACGCCAATCAGACTTGCCGCGTAATGTCAGACTCTTGCAGTACGCCTTTGCGCGCTTCCAGTTCACATCCTTGCCGTTGTCCTCCTTTTGCCAGGTCAAGCCCAGGTCCGGGTCAAACACCGTGCCGTCGCCATTGTCCACGAAGTGATTGGGGTTGTCGGTCGGGTCCACCACTTCGGTCCGCCACAGCGCGTCTGTGTCGCCCCGGCGCGCCTTTGCTGCGGCGATGACCTGCGCCCAGTTGCTCGGTGGCTTGTCCACTGCCGGGGCCGAAGTCGGGGCGGCGCTCGCGGCCAGCATTGGTGCCGGCGGTCGCAACTGTTCGCCGCGCACGCACCGCACCCAGCCATACTCCGCTGTCTGTGCGCTGCCAAGTTCGCCGTCTTTGAACGACAACGCGTAGACCACGGTATCGCTGTTGTTCCGGGTGCCGCTCCAATACAACCCGGCAGGCCGGGTGTTCTCATGGATCTCAGCTACAACCAGAGGTGCAGTTACGCGCTGCTTGTCCACCACCGTAGTTAGTTCGTGGTGATTCGGCAGGCGCCAGTCGCTGTGGTTGCCGACGTCCAGCGCTTCGCAGTAGCGGTAGGCATCAGCCCACTTCATGGGCTGCGCTGCGGTCTCGCCCTGCCAGGACAGCCCTGCGAAGGCAACGGGTTGCGCGTGCTGCTCCGAGCTTTCCCGGGGGCCTGCTGCGAGGTACGCCAAGAAAAAGAGCAGCAGCGCGATAAGCACGGCCAATGCTACCCACGCCTTGTTTACCGTCGTCCGTGCGGCGTTGGACGTGGACGTCACCTGGGCGACAGCCCCCCGCTGCTGATGCCCGTGCGCCCGCTCCAGCGCTTCTCGCTCCTGCCGCACCCGCGCCTGCTCTTGTTCGACTCGCAGGCGCGCTTCCTGTTCCTCCCGCTGCCGCGCCTCCTGCTCCGCCCGCGCCTTCTCCTTTTCCTGCCGCCGCACCAGTTCGGCCTCAAAGCGGTGCCACGCCTCGGCGCCGGACTGCACCGCCCGCAACAGCGCCGCGGCGCTTTGGAAGCGCTTGTTCGGATCGACGTTCAGCGCCGTCGCCACCGCGTCGACCACTTCGCGCGGCAACTCGATGCCCACGGTGTCCAAACGCGGCACGGTCGTCCGGCCGGTGTACATCTCCAAAAGCGCCACCTGATCGTCGGGGTCGATGGGCAGCCGGCCGGCCAGCAGCTGCCACAACATCATGCCCAGCGCCCACACGTCGGCCGCAGCGGTGACGTCTTTGGCGTTGCGGAACTGTTCAGGCGCCATGTAGGCCGCGGTGCCCATCCGCGCGTTGGTCTTGGTGCCGACGTTGCTTTCGCCCAGCACCTTGGCAATGCCGAAATCCATGACCTTGGGCACGCCCGGAAACGGCCGGTCGCCGGCGAGGTCCAGCATCACGTTTTCGGGTTTGAGGTCGCGGTGCACCACCGGTTGGCCGTCGATGCCTTCGCTGTGGGCGTAGGCCATCGCGTCGAGCACCGGCAGCATCACCGCCGCGACATCGCCAAACGGCCACGGCCCCGGTCTGCGCTGCATTGCCTCGTGCAGGGTCTTGCCGCCAATCAGATCCATCACCAAGGCCAGGGTCTTGCCGTCTTCGACGAAGTCTGTCACCTGCACGATGTTGCGGTGGCGCATGCGGAACTGCGCGCGGGCCTCTTGGCGAAAGCGCTCGACCGTGCGCGGCTGGCTGGCGTAGTTGGGCAGCAAGACCTTGAGCGCGTGCTCTGTGCCGATGCCGGTGTGGCGGGCCGCGTACACCATGGCCATGCCGCCGGAGCCCAACTCGCGGGTTATCGTGTAGCTGCCGATGCGGGTTCCAATGTCCATGTTTGCTTCCGCAGGCGAGCGTAGGCCGGCCCCTCGATGGGTGTCAATGACGGTTCAAGCCGGTGTCCTGCCACCGTGGCCTCGGGCAAGGCTGCAAGTGCCGCCATGCGAATTGGAGCGGAGAAAACAGGGCTGGCGTCAACCGATTGGGAAATCTGGAACCCTTACCCCTGCACGCCCTGTCGGTCCAGCCCACCTTGACGAATGCCCGACCGCTGCCGATCATCGCCTGCGTGGGCCAATGCCCCAGGGGGCCATTCACGATGCTCTGCCCAGCTTGCCGGCAGTCGCTGACCAGCGATGCGCTATTTTGCTTGCGCTGCGGCGCGCCTGTCCGCGGTGTCGACGACGCCGGCCCGCCGCGCCAGAGTTACATCGGCCAGCAGTTCGCCGACGGCCGCTACGACCTTGTGCGCGAGTTGGGGGGCGGCGGCATGGGCACCGTCCTTGAGGCGCTCGATCGCCGGCTCAACCGCAAGGTGGCGCTGAAGATCCTGCACCCAGAGTTGGTGGCCCACGCGTCCGCCCGGCGACGGATGGCCCAGGAGGCTCAGGCTTTGGCCCGCATCGAGCACCCCAACGTCGTACGCGTGTTTGACGTGTTTGACGAAGGCCCGCTGCTGGTCATGGTGATGGAGCTTGTCTCGGGCGGCGATCTGCGCAGGCACATTGGACCCAACGGCCTGGCCGAAGCCCGAGCGGTGGCGCTGATGGGGGGCGTGCTCGCCGGCTTGCAAGCCATACACGATGCTGGCCTCATCCACCGCGACCTCAAGCCGGGCAACGTGTTGCTCGCCGCGGACGGTACGCCCAAGGTGACCGATCTCGGCGTGGCCCGCGACAGCACCGCGCGCGAGCGCACCCAGCTGGGCGCCACCCTCGGCACGCTGGAATACATAAGCCCCGAGCAAGTCCAGGGCTTCTCCGTCGACGTGCGCAGCGACCTTTACGCGGCCGGCATCGTCCTTTTTGAGCTGCTGACGGGCCGCAAGCCCTACGACGCCGGCAGCGACTTTGAGATCACCGCGGCCCACGTCCAGCAAGCGCCCCGGCTCGATCTGTTGAACGGCCGCTGCGGCGCGGGGACAGTCGCGGTCGTGCAAATCGCGCTCGCCAAGGAGCGCCACCAACGGTTTGGCAGTGCCCAGGCGATGGCGACGGCGCTGCGGTCGGGGGCTGCGCGTGCCCCGATGCCTGCGGCACCACCGACTGTTTCTCCGCCGCCGCCGCCGGTGCCAGTTGCGCCCGTGGTCGCGTTTTCGCGGCCCGCTGCGGCTGCGGACCCATGGAAGGCACCGGGTTCAGATCCGCCACCGGTTCTACACGGCATTAGCGCCAACCCGCGCCAGTGGTCGATTTCGTTCAGCGGGCGCTTACCGCGCGGGGCGTACTTCGGGAGCTCAGTTGCCCTGGCGTTTGGCGTCATTGCGGCCGTTGTGATCGCCGCCATGATTGCAGCTGTGGCCAAATCTGACGACTTGGCGGTCGTGTTCCTCCTCATTCTGGCGCTTCCGGCGGGGCTCTTTGGCCTGTCCCTGTCGGTTCGCCGCGCCCACGACTGTGACTGGACGGGATGGTTCGCAATCCTGACCCTTATTCCTTACTTGGGCTTCGTCTTTTCGCTCATGCTGCTGTTCAACCCGGGAACGAGCGGCTCCAACAGGTATGGACCGGACCCCTTGACGGGCGCGTAGCGCTGCGCCGCGCACTTGGTCGGGTTTGGTCTGTGGAGCCCCGCCTGCGTCGCCGTGCCAGCCAGCCCATGCAACGCCCGCCGCCAGCGGCCGAGCCCGCAACGCCTATCCGCGGTGGATGAAGGCCTCATTCATCGCGTGCACCACCTCGTCTACCATTCGGCGGTTGGTGCTCGACAGCGGCCGGGCATTGCCGGCAGCCGTCTCGATGGCGACGTGGTACACGGTCTTTTGCCACGCCCACCAGGCCACACCGCAACCGATGGGCGAAAAAACAAAGAGCCCAAACGTCGCAAACAGTTCCTTGGCTCCAAGGTTGGCCGCCAGCAGCCCGCAACCGATGAGAAGCCCAAAGCCAATGAGCAACACCGGCCCGGTGCGCCTTGGCTCGGTCTGCGAAGTATAGACTGCGGTCACGTTGGCCATTGCATACGTCACACCTGGAAATGCGGCCCGCGTGTTGGTGATGCGCACCCCGTAATTGGCGAGGAACACACTTTCGCCCTCCGGCTTGCGCTCTTGGTTCTGGCCGACCACCACGACCATCGGTGCAGAGGGCGCTGCCGCTGCGACCACCACCTGCGGCTGTGGCTGTGGCTGCGCGACCGCCAACGGCAACGGGCGAGGTGGCTCCGCCGCGCGCACCGGCCCTTGGCCTTCGGCGTACCACAACAGCTCTGCAACCGAGAACGCCAGGCTGCCCAGCCACACCTCATCGGTTAGCCGCACGGCCACGTCGCCAGTCGCCGGGCCAGCCGCCGTGCGCGTGCCATTGGTGGACCCGAGGTCCGATAGCCAAAGCTGCCCTCGATGGCTGCGCAGTTGCGCATGGCGCGTCGACACCCGCGGCAGCTCCAAGCGGATGTCCGCCGCGGCACCCGCGCCTATCACCCACTGCTCGCCGGGACGTGGCGTTGGCGGTCCGGCTTGGGCCAGCAGCGTCCCCAGTGTCGTCGCGTACGAACCGAGCCGCAGTTCATTGGCTTGGGTAACGTCGGCTCGCCCGACGCGCTGGCCGTCCACAAACGTGCCGTTGGTGGAGCCGAGATCGACCACGCTCCACCGCACCCCATCCCGTTCCAGGCGCGCATGGCGGCTGGAGACGCTCGGATGGTCCACCCGCACCTGGCAATCGGCGGCTGCGCCCACTGACACAGACATTGCGCTCGCCATGACGACCCCCACCTGTTTCGACTACGCCGCACGATTTTGCGTGCGACGGCATTGATCTTGCGCTGTTGCGCCATGCCGGCGCGCCGCGATCACCAGCCACTGGCGCCCCAGTCGCCATCGATGCGCCTCGGCCAACCTTCAGCGACGGTCCGGGGCAGCCCGAATTGCACTTTGAATTCCGGCTTGCCCTTGCCGCGGGCGTTGAGCACGCCGAGGTCGGTGCCCAAGAGCAGCACGCAGTGGGTCATGGAAACGTCGGTGTCGGCTTTGAGCCACAGGAAGTGCCCGTCGCGCACGTCACTGAAGGCGGCGGTGTCCAGCTTCAGTTGCCGGGTCGCGGCGTTGGACCCGGTCAGGCGGGTGGCCGTCACGGTGGCATGGGCGCCGTCGTGCCAGAACGCCAACACCCATTCGAGGTCCGCCGTCGGCGCCCAGGTCTTGACCGTCAGCAATTCCGACCCGGGCACCCGCACCGTGTGGCCGCTGCCCCCACTGATCAGCAACTGTGAAGCAGCACCACCGCCGTTGACGCCGCGCAATGAGGAGAACGCATGGCCCGAGCCGGCGAGGCTGGCGCTGATGTCCTCGCCTGCGAACAGCCACCGCGAACGCGCCGACACAGTCCAGTGGCACGCCTCGCCAGTTGGGAAGAACGGCGACTCGGCTGCACCCACGGTGGGTGCGGGCGCGGCCGGGGAGGCTTCTTGGGTACGCGAGGCTACGGCACGAGCGGAAGGCTGAGTGACGCCGGGGGCCTCGGCGGGTGGCTGCTTGGGCGGCCAAGCCGCCACCGCAATTGCGCAGACCACTGCGATGGCAACTGCTGCGCCGACGCCGAGCAGCCACCGCGGGGAGCCCGACGGAGCAACTGCCGTAGCTGGCTCGCTTGGCGTGCGCTGGCGCGTGACCGGGGCAGATGGCGCAATGGGCGTCCGTTGACGCGGCGCGGTGGGCGGTGGCGCTGCGGTGGCCGGGACCGGGCGGCTTGGCTGCGTCGCCGGCGGCTGTGTCAGCAGCGCTGCGAACTCGGCGGCGCTCGCCGGTCGCCGCAGCGGGTCTCGATGCAGGACACGCCGCAAGACCTGCGCCACGCCCGGGCTGCAACGGCCGTGCACCCGCGCCCAATCCGGATCGCGCTGCACCCGCGCGGCCAGCACGTCAATCTCGGACTGGCCGGCAAACGGCCGTTCGCCACTCAACAGCTCGAAGAGCACAAGCCCAGCCGCATACAAATCCGAGCGCGCGTCGCACGGTTGGCCTTGCGCCTGCTCTGGACTCATATACGCAGGTGTGCCCAGCCGGGCCCCCAACTGCGTACGCTCCTTCGCCGAGGCGTCGCGCGCCACCCCGAGGTCGGCCAGCTTGGGCACGCCCTGGGCCGACACCAGCACGTTTTCGGGCTTGATGTCGCGGTGCACCAGGTCGGCGCCATGGATGGCGGTCAGCCCCTTGAGGATGCCGTCCATCAGCTGCAGCGCCTGGTCTTCGCCAATGCCGCCGGGCCGGACGAACTGGGTCAGGTCGCCACCGGTGACCAGCTCAAGCACCATGGCCAGCCGCGCACCGTGGTCGAAGACGTCGAACACGCGGACGACGTGGGGATCCTCGATGCGGGCCAGCGCGTTGGCCTCCTGGGTCATCCGCCGCCGCGCCGTCGGGTGCGAGACCAGATCGGCCGCCAACAGCTTGACCGCCACCTGCCGGTTCAGCCGCAGATCGGTGGCCTGATACACACTGCCCATGCCGCCCTCACCCAGCAAGCGATCCAGCCGGTAGCGGTCGCACAACGTCGTCTTGAGCAGCCCGGCCGGCGCAGGGTCGGCGCGCATCGAACTGCCGCAACGACCGCAAAACGCGCCGTCGACCGGGTTGGGCTGCTGGCAGTTGGGGCAGAGGGTAACGCTCATCGGCTGTGCTCCGCCGGGCCGCTGGGTCGGGGTTGCGGACCTTGTGGGCGGTCCCGGTGTTGGCGGCGACGCTACGCCGGGGCGGCGCTGCCGTCAAGAGGCTTTGCATGCCCCAAGTGGGGGAGCGCGGGTTCCTGCTCGCGGCAGTAATGTCATGAATTCCGAGAAGCCCGGCGAACGACGCGGAGTGCGGCGAAGCCGTTGGCTGTCAACGCACGCAGCGGACGCGGAAGTTGGAGGCGATGTTGTAGCTGAAGCTGATGCCGAAGTTGAAGTCGACAAACCAAGCAACAGTCGCCGCATGTGCGGTGCTTGATCAATAGGCCGCTCCGTTCGTCGGAGTGGTGCTCCTCAGGGCGGTTTTGATTTTCGTTGCGCCCGGCACCCGCTCGTCTTTCAGCCCCTCCAACTCCTGCCTCGTCGGCAGGCGCCAACCGCCTCCATCTAGTCGCAGTCTCTCGGCATACGTTTTTGCCTGTGTCCAGGTCATGCGCTGCCCCGAATCGGCCAATTGCCAGGACAACCCGGTCCGAGGGTCAACCCACACGCCCTCTGCCGCGGACGGTTTGGTAGCAGCGGGCATTCGGGCCGGCGGGGCCACCGGCACCACCGGCGCCACGGGCACCACGGAGCCCACAGGCATCACAGAGGCCGCCGGCGTCGCTGCAACCGCAGTTGCGGTCGTGGGCGCCGGTTGCTGGCGCGCAGCCGCCGTCGCTCCATCCACGGTCAGCGCCCGCAAGAGTGCTCCAGCATCCTGAAAGCGTTTGTCGGCATCGACGGTCAGCGCCACAGCCAGCGCCTCGCCGATCTGCCGCGGCAGGTCGGCCACCACATCGTCCACGCGCGGCACAGGTGCACGGCCGAGGTACACCTCCAGCGTTGGCAGTTCATCTGCGGGGTCAAACGGCAGCCGGCCGGCCAGCAGCGCCCAGGTGATCATCCCCGCCGCCCACACGTCTGCGGCTGCAGTCACCTCCTTGGAGTTGCGCCGCTGTTCGTGCGCCATGAATCCCGGCGTTCCGATCGACATCCCGGTTCGCGTCTGCGGGTCCGTGGCCCCGAGCACCTTGGCGATGCCAAAATCCGCCACCTTGGGCACCCCAGGCCACGGTCGACCGCCCGCCAAGTCCAAAAGCACATTTTCGGGCTTGAGGTCGCGGTGCACCACTGCTTGGCCGTCCAGACCGGTTTGGTGCGCAAACGCCATCGCCTCCAAGACCGGGCGCAGGACCGCCCACGCGTCCGCCAGCGGCCACGGTTCGGGACGCAGCTCCATCGCCTTATGCAGGGTCATGCCGTCGACGACGTCCATGACCAGCGCCAGGTTTTGGCCGTCGTCCACGAAATCGGTCACTTGCACGATGTGCGGGTGGCGCATGCGGAACTGGGCCCGCGCCTCAAGCTTGAATCGCTCTACAACCTTGGGATTGCGCGCGTATTTGCTGTCCAGCACCTTGACCGCGTGCGGCGTGCCCATGGCCGCATGCTCTGCCGCGTAGACGGTGGCGAAACCGCCGTCGCCAAGTTCGCGGGAGATCAGGTAGCTGCCAATGCGGTCGCCTGGTTTCATGGGGCCTCCGCAGCGGAGGCTATCTGGGCGGGGTTTGCGGCGTCAACCGTTGGTCATTGCCGGACCTGCGCCGGATAGCTACACTTTCGCTCCTGGCCGGCTACGGCGGCCTACTGAGGTGCCCGTGACTACGATTCAGGCCCAGCTGCCCGAGTCGCTCGCGGCAGAGGCGACCGTCGCCGGGCTGTTTGAGCCGGAGGCATTTGAGTCGCTGGTCCGCTCCGCGCTCCGCAGTCGCGCAATGGCCTCCTTGCTGGCCGCCACCGCGCAAATGGCCGCGCAGCCTGGGGCGCCGCAGTCGCCAGAGCAGATTGCCGCCGAGGTCAAGGCCGAGCGCAGGCGGGTCGCAGGCACCGCTCCCCGGTGATCCTGGTGCTCGATAGCAACGTCGTCGTGTCGGGCCTACTGTGGTCAGGGCCGCCGCGGACGCTGTTGGCGCTGGCCGCCGCGCCGGGCAACGCCGCGCTCACGAGTCCTCAACTGCTGGCGGAGCTGGAACGGGTCCTTGGTCGGTCGCACTTGCGGGAGCGAGCGGCGCGCCTTGGTTGGACCCCGGCCGATCTGGTCGCTGCCTTTGCGCGCGCGACCCGCGTCTTGGAAGCGCCGCCAATTCCCCCAACCTGCCGCGACCGCGACGACGACATGGTCCTGGCCGTTGCCGCCGCCGGAGGTGCGGAATTGGTCGTCACAGGCGACGCGGACCTGTTGGTCTTGGGCGAAGCCTGTGGGGCGCGCATCGTGACGGTGGCGGAGGCGATTCGGCGATTGGGAGGCGGGTAAGGCAGCTTTGGCACCCAGGGCAGCGCGGCGGCTGAGCGACAAAGTTCCCCAGTGCAACGGTTTGGCCCCGACTCGAGCGGCGTGGCCGGGTGGCAGGAATGCCCTGGGTGACCCGGTGTAGGCTGGCAAAGGCCACCGCTGTCGCGCCCCAGAGCGGTCGCGCAATGCCGGTCGGAGGCGCTGCGTGTGGCATCTTGCGGTCTCGCGCGGCGATTTGCTGGCACTGCCGGTGGAGACTTTGGGTTCCGAAGTGGCGGCGGGCGCGCTTGCGCGCAGGCTGGGACGAAGGGGCAAGGCGGTAAGGGTTTTGGGTCTGTTTCGGGTTAGCGCACGCAGCGGACGCGGTGGCCCTGGCGCATGTCGCCGTACGTTTTGCCACTACTGAAATCGATGACCTCGGCGACCGAGTCCGAGCCCGCCGGATACGCAGTGGCGGACCAATAGAACCTGAATTGCTCGGACGTTGTCGTCGCCTTCAGCGCGGCGACAATGAAGGGCGGCCCAGGCTGCTCTTTCCGAACGAGTCCTTTCAGTTCCTCGATCGTCGGCAGCCGCCAGTTGCCCCCGCCTAGCGCCAAGCCCGCGCAGTATTCCTTTGCCGATGTCCAGTACATGTCCTGCCCGGCGTCCCCCGTCTGCCATGTCAGCCCAGTCCGCGGGTCGCGCCAGACCGCGGTCGACAACGCTGCCTCAGCCTTCGCTGCCTGCGCTTGTGCCGGTGCTGTCGAGGGCGCACGCTTCATGAGTTGTGAGCACTTCGCCATAGCAATAAG
>VGRO01000203.1 GCA_016875335.1 Deltaproteobacteria bacterium
ACTCGACGGGGTGCGGCGCCAGTGCACGGCCCTCCGCGCTTGCCACCTCGCCCGGAGCGATCGGCGCCATCAGCACCCCGCACGCAAGCCGTTCCAGGCCGAATTCCAGCGTATTTTGATCGAGCTCTGGCTGCCCCGCGGCGCCGCGATCGCTGGCGTCCAGTCCCCAGCGCATTCCCGACGCGTCCACGAGCGTGCGCAGATCGGCGACGTCGTCGGCCTGCAAGCCCAAGCGCGTCTGCACGGCTTCCAGTTCCAGCAGGTCGAAGACGGCGGGCGCCGACACCCGACCCTCAGCGAGCGCCAGCACCGCGATCAACGCCTCGGCCACCGGATTGGTGCGGCGCAATCCCATGTCGGCGATGTGCACGGGGATGGCCGGCAACTCCAAGGACGTTCCATCGGCCGCACGTCCGCGGCCACGTCGCGCGAACACCGCCGCCACGAGCGGCGCAAAACGCTGCGCGTCCGGGGTCATCACCAAGACGTCGCGCGGCGCGACCTCGCCTGGGAATCGCTGGAAAAGGTCCAGCAACCGGTCGCGCAACACCTCGGCCTGCCGCAGCGCGCCCCAACACGACAGCAGTTCCACCGACCCGTCGCCGACGAGCTCGGGCGGCATCGCGGTGTCCATGGGCGCGGCGTCGCCGACCCAACCCTGCAACCAGCCCAGCGCGGTGCTGCGTTCTGGTTCGCCGACCGGCGCAGGCCCCGTGCCCTCCGTATAGTCCTGTGCCTCGATCCACGCCTGCATGTCGCGGCTCGGCGCGCCCAACTGGCCGAGCAGCGCATTCTGGGTCGCCAGGTCGGCGAGGACGCGCGACCGCTCACCGACGTCGGCCGCCCGCGCCAACGCACGTGCCGCCTCGCGATTGCTGCGCAGGTCGGTCCACCATTGGTGGCTCGGTGCGAGCGCATACACGACGACCGGCACATGCCGCGCCAACGCCGCCAGCAGCTCGCGATCCGCGGGACCGAGCGTCGACAGGCAGAACAGCCGCAGGACGTGCCCCTCGGTGTGGCTGGCCGACGGCTGCGCACGGTCCAGGCGTTCGCGCACGCGCGCCGGGGACCGGTCGTGCAGCGCCCCGACGTCTCCAAGCAGGTGCGCGAGCCATGCGTGCTCACCTGCAGCAGCCGGGTCGCGGGCCCAGCGCAAAGCCTCGCGGTGGCGATCGTGCATCAGCTTGTCGACCACGTCGCCGACCTGGCGCGCAAACGCCCACTGGCGCGCCGAAACGCCGGTCTGCGCCGGGGCGGCGAGGTCGAGGTAGGCTGCTGCGTCCGCAAACGCCGGGTGCCCCGCCCGCGCGCGCAGCGCCTGCCACACCGGCAGCGTCAGGCGTTCCGCGCCAAAAGCCCGGCTCGCGTCGTCGGGCTGCCACCAGGGTCCGCCGCCCGCCACGCCGAGGATGCGCAGCGCCATGCCGTCGAGCGCCTGGCGCGGAAAAGGAAACGCCAGGTTGGCGGCGATGCCGTGCGCAGTCGCCAGTTGATGGCGCAGCCAGCGCTCCATACCGCGGCTGCCAACCACGATGGGTGCGACCGCGAAAGGGTCGAGCGACGAGGCCGCCAGGTCGCGCGCCAGCGCCGATGCGAGGTGTTCGACGCGGGCGTGGCCATGGACGTGCAGCGGCATGGGCCGCAGCGTACGCCGGTCGCGCTGGGATGGGAAGGTGGCGACCGGGTCCGGGACGGCTGTACAGAGCAGCCCGTTAGAGGGTGTAGCCAAATCTCGTCTGTTGTTAGGTCGAAGAGCATGCCGGCAGATCGCGAGCGCGCCCGCAGCGACCGACGGAGGCGCACTCGCAGAGCGCCGACCGAGCCAGTAGCACACTGATTCGGACAGGGCAGGACGTAAGCCGCGAGATGCCCAGGATCTTCGGCCGTAGAGGGACGGGGTTTTGGCTACACCCTGTCAGGGCGCCTTGCACGGGTTGCCCGCCGAGCAGGGCGCGAGCTTGAGTTGGACCGGCAGGGCGACGTGGGTGCCGGCCACGATCGGCGAAATCTGCATGCTGCCGCCGACCACCGCCTTGAGTTTGCTGTCGGCACCGGTGAGGTGCAGCCCGATCTTGTCGCCGGTCACGTTGCAGACCACCAGGCCTTTGGCACCCGGCGGAATTGCGCAATTCGGCTGCGCAAACCCGAAGTCGAGCACGCGGGCGTCGTAGGACGACAGCGCAGAGAGGTCGCAGGGCTTGCCGGCCCACGCGTCGTTCATCGGGATGACCACCTTGTCGGCGCCGTCGCGGACCTCGACAAAGACAGTCTGGACGCCATGTGATGTGCAACTGCCAGATTCGAAAGCCCAGTCCAGGCTGACCACCGTGCGCTGGCCGAGATCGAGGGCCTTGGGCGGCGACACCACCTGACCGTCTTTGAGGACGAACGGTCCCGCAAGGTTGACGGTGCCCCAACTGGCCGGGGCAGCCGGACCGACGGCGTCGATCTGCACGTAGCCGCTGCCCGCCGGGACGCCCGCGACGGTGGCCGCGCCCGCCGTACACGCGACGGTCGCCGAGGCCAGTTCCGCGCGCTTGTCGTCGAGCACCCGGACCTGCGCGTCGGTGATGCCGCGCTTGGCGCAACCGCTGGCCGGCGCCTCGCCCAGTACGGTCCAGGTCACGCTCACGTTGCCCTTGCCGGCCGACGCCGCGCCGCCCAACTGGACGAGATCGATCGGCGTGCTGACCGCGGTGGTCGTGCCGGCGCTCAAAGTGAAAACGCCCGTGGGTTTGGGGTTGCCGAAGCTCGGCTTGCCCGCCGGGTCGCTGGCGGTGTAGCCGTCGAGTTGCAGGTACGCGCCGCTGGCCGCCGGCAGGTTGCTGACCAGGATCTGCCCGGCCTTGCACTCTGCCGTCGCGCCGCCGAGCACCGTCGTCTGCGCCTTGTCGAACACGCTGACGGTGACCTTGGTGATGCCGGCGCTCTGGCAGCCGCTGGCCGGCGCCTGGCCCTTGACCGTCCATCCCACCGCCAGGGACGCGGCCGCCGTAGCGGCCTTGGCCTGCAGCTTGAGCGGAGGAGCCTCAGTCTGGCCGGTGCTTTTGACAGTGACCGCCACCGATTCCGTCGCCGTCACGGTCTGGCCGCCGCTGTCGAGGCCCACGGCCCGCACGTCGTAGGTGCCCATCGGAACCAGCACCTCAGCCTCGCCACTGGCGCAGGGGCCGCTGACAGTATGGGTGACCGTGCCCTTGCGGACGATGGACACCTCGACGCTGACGATGCCGAGCGACGCGCAGGTGCCCTGCACGGTCGTCCAGCGCACAATCAGCGACGGAGCGCCACCGCCATGGTTGTTGATGACGCAACCGGGCAGCGCTCCCGCGCACAGCAACGCCACGACCGCCAGAAACCGAAAGCCGCATCGCAACATCGGACACCTCCACTGCCGCCCAACGCTTGCCGTCGCCGCGGATTCACATCCGGGTGGCGACCGCAGTTTTCTTGACGAGACGCCCACGTGACCGATCCTCATGGCCGCTGGCCCTTGCCAGCCCAAGGGCCGATGGCGCCGCCGCATGGTACAACCCGAACCCGTCGCCTGGCCAGCGCCGCGCCCGTCGTGATCGCCGCCCTGGCCGGCTGCGGTACGGCGTCCCAGGTGCCGCGCGACTACGTGTGGGCCGGCAGCGACCTGAACTTCGTGCCCGAGGCCCGTCCGTTCGTTCAGCCGGAACCGCGGCCGGCCGGGCGCGCGGCCCCAGTCGCCAGGGCCGCGCCGCCCGGGCCCACCGTCCCTCGACCGCGCCCCGCCGAGCCTGGCGAACGGCCGCAATCTACACTGCCCGAGCGCATTTCCCAGGAGGGAGCGACCGCCGCGCCGCCCTTGGCCGTCCCCAGGGCCCAGCCGCCCGCCGCCCCGGCCAGTGCTCCGCCGCCGCAGAACACCGAAGACGTGCGCGCCGCCCAGCGCGTCGAGGCCGCCCAGGCGTTGCTGGGCACGAGCGGTTTGCAGGACCGGGCGTTTGTGGCGCATGTGCTGCGCGCCGCCGGCCAGGACATCGCCGTGGACGCCAAGCAGCCCTACGCCGCCGCCCTGTGGGCCCGCCTCGACGACAGCCGCGTGGGCAAATCGAGCGCGCGCTCCGGCGACCTGGTGTTCTTTCGGGACACAGCCGACCTGAACGGCAACGGTAAGCCAGACGACGGTGTGACGCTGGTCGGCGTCGTCGAGAAGGCACACGGGCCACACGTGCTTTTCATCGCTCACCGCGCCGGCAAGGTGCGCCGCATGGCCGTCGACCCGACCCGGCCACTGGTGATTCGCGACGGCGCTGGCGAGGTCATCAACACCCGTCTGGTGCGCTGGCCGGGATCGCCGGACCCCTGGACCACGGGCCAGTGCCTGACGGGCTACGCGCGGCCCAGGTAGGACTCGTCGATCACGGCGCAGGAAATTCTCACATGTTATCTAGGATCTGAACAAAGCCCCCCTCCGTTCACACGTTCGATCCCATGCGCATTCAGTTATGGGAATGGGCGGCCCCGATGGGAAGCTACGATCGCGGCAGCCAAGATTTCCGTAGTACTATCCGGGATCTGAACAAAGCCCCCCTCCGTTCCCTTGCCGCCGGTGGCGCGCCAAGGCACCATTCCGCGCCGCGTGTTTTTTTCGCGGCCGGTCGTGCCCTTGTCTTGCCGCCGCCCTCGCACTGTCGCTGTCATCGCTGCCCTGATCCTGCGCGCCGGGGCGTTGGCCGCGGTGTGCGCGCCTGCGGTCGCTCCGGCACCGGCGTCGGCGGACCCGAACGCCGAAAAGGTCGCGGCGCGCGCCAAGGCGGCTTACGACCGCGGCGACTTCGATGCGGCGGCCGGGCTTTTCTGGCAGGCGTTTCAGGCCGATGCCAGCCGGGGCGAGTGGCTGTACAGCGCGGCGCGGGCCAGCGAGCGGGCCGGCCTGTTGGACGAAGCGGCGGAACGCTACGAGGGGTTCTTGCGCGACCCGCGCGGGGGCACCGACAAGGTGGCTTTGGCCCGCACGCACTTGCGCGAGGTCCACAGCGAACGGGCCAAGCGGCTGATGCGGCGCGCTGGCGAGTCGCCGAGTCCGGCCCTGGGCTACCGGCACGCGCGGCAAGCCGCGGACATCTTGTGGGACAATGTCGATGCGTGGCTGCTCGCCGCCGAACTGGCCGATCGCGCAGGCCTCAAGCCCGAGGCCGCCGAGTGCTACCAAACCGTGTCGCGACTGGCGCCCGCCGGATCCACCGAGCATAAGGCCGCGCTGCAACGCCTCAAGGCCATCGGCGCGGTCGGTCCTCCCAAGTCTGCGGGAGAGCGGCGCGCGGAGGCCGAGCGCCTCAAGGCCCAGGACGAGGCCCGCAAGCGCAAGGCCGCCGAAGACGCCGCGCGCAAGGCCATCGAAGACGCGGCCCGCGCCGCCGAAGACGAGGCCGAACGCAAGGCGCAACAGTTCCAGCGGGAGTTGGAGGCCAGAGACCGCGAACGCCAGCGCGCCGAGGCCGAACGCCAAGCCGAAGAGCGCCGCCGAAATCCCCCGCCACAACCAGCACCGCCGCCTATGCGATTGCCCATCCCCGACTGGGCCCCACGGGCGGCCCTGTACGGCGGCGCAGCGCTGGGTGTCGTCGGTGCGGCGCTGCTGACCGTAGGACTCGTGCAGGAGCACAACCTGGACAGCGAGACCCACGGCTACCTTGCGGCCAACGGCAAGAGCAAGCCCATCCCGTTCACCTATGCCGAGGCGCGGGACCGGGCGCAATCGGCGGCCTCGCTGCAAGGTGCCGGCTGGGGCCTCGCTGTCACCGGTGGCGTGCTGGCTGCGGGGGGGGCGCTGGCCGGCTATCTGCAGCAACCCAAGGCGGTGGCGGCGCCCGTCCAGGTGTGGCCGGCAGGATCGGGCGTGATCGTGGGGTGGGCGTGGTGACCTCTGCTCTGCACCCGGCAGGCTGTGGCCGCACGTGCCTGCGGCTTGCATGGCTGGCCGCACTCGCCACGTGCACACCATTGGCCTTGCCCGAGCCCGCCTGTTTCTCGGGCAGCGACACCAAGGCGTGCATCAAAGTCGTCAAGCCCAAGGACGCGGGCGATCTGACCATCGCCGGTGGCGAGGACGCCGAGGACGACGTACCCCTCGTCCCGGACGCCTCGGCCCGTGCCGGTGACGCTGTGGCCGACAGTCCGGCCCAGGCCGACGCCAAAACCGGAACTGCCGATGCTGCCGGGGTCGACGCAGCATCGGCCTGCGCGCCGGCCGAGGTCTGCGCCAAGACTGCCAAGGGCCTGGGCGCGGGCGACCGCCACACCTGCGCCATCGCCGCCAACAACACCGTTCGCTGCTGGGGCGACAATGCCTTTGGGCAATGTGGTGCGGCGGCGAGCAACGACAGCGTCGAGATGCCCACCCAGGTCGCCCTGCCGGCGGGGACGCTCCAGCACATCGCCAGCGGCGGCGCGCACACCTGCGCGGCCATGGCCAACGGCGACCTGGTATGCTGGGGTCGCAACGACGACGGCCAACTGGCGCTTGGCAAGAAATCGAAGACCGAACTGCCCCAAACCCAAACCAACCTCGGCCCGGGCATGCGCAGCTTGTCGGCTGGGCTGGGCCACACCTGCGCCGTGGACAAGGCCGGCAAGGCGTGGTGCTGGGGCGACAACAGTTTCGGGCAACTCGGCAACGGCGGCACGGCCAGCAAGAACCTGCCAGAGGCCGTCGGAGGCGGTCTGCAATGGAAGGAGGTCGCCGCTGGCAAATACTTCACCTGCGGCCGCACCGACACGAGCGGCGTGTACTGCTGGGGCGAAAACGGCAAGGGGCAACTCGGCGGCACGCCCGGCGAGCAGCACGCGCCCGTCCAAGTCAAGGGGCTGCCCGGACCCGCGTCTGCGTTGGCGGTCGGCGCCCAGCACGCATGCGCGGTGGCCGTCAATGACGGCTCGGTGTGGTGCTGGGGTGCCAACGACGACGGCCAGCTCGGTTTTGGCGACCTCGCCGGCAAGCTCTCGGCGGTCAAGGCCAAGACGCCGCTGGGTGCCATCGTGGCCATTGCCTGCGGCGCCGCGCACGCCTGCGCGCTGATGGAAGATGACACCACGCTTTGCTGGGGCGACGGCAGCCACGGCCAGTTGGCGACCAGCGGCAGCGTCAAGAGCGCCTCGCCCATCGAGGTCAGCGGCCTGCCCAAGCTGCTGACCCAACTCGCGGCGGGCGCCTGGCACACCTGCGCCATGACCAAGAACGGCGGCCTGGCTTGTTGGGGCGACTCAGCCAACGGGCAACTCGGCAACGGCCTGGCGACCGCCAAGCTCGACCCGGTGGTGCTGCCCCTGGTCGGAGCGGCGTTCTTGACTGCGGGCGCCTACCACACCTGCGCTGGCAGCAAGGCCACGGACCTGAACTGCTGGGGCGACAACGGCTTTCAGCAGGGTGGCAACCCGTCGCCGGTGGTGCAGTGGACGCCGACGTCGAGCGCGCTCGTGCCGCTGGGCCTGCAAACGGTGAACGGCGGTGGCTACCACAACTGCGGCTGGTATGGCGCTGGCGCGCTCAAGTGCTGGGGCGACAACAACGACGGGCAACTGGGCTCAGCGGGCAAGGGGTCGTCGCCGACACCGTTCAGCATCGTGGGGTTGCCCGTCAAGGCCACCACCGCGGGCTTGGTCGTCGCCACCGGCCACCGCCACAGCTGCGCACTGACCCCTGGCGACAACCTGTTGTGCTGGGGCAACAACGACTACGGGCAGCTCGGCAACGGCACCAAACAGGGCACCAGCGCACCTACGGTGGTCACCGGGGTGCTCGCCAACACCTTCAAATCCGTGGCCGCCAATGGAGACCGCACCTGCGCGCTGACGCTGCCCGGCGAAATCTGGTGCTGGGGCGACAACGGCGACGGCGCGTTGAACGGCTCGGCCGACCCGGCCATCGTCAAGCCCACCGTTGCGCAGGCCGGCATCGGCTGGAAAGGCCTGTGGCTCGGCCGCGAACACGCCTGCGCCCAGGCCGGCGACGGCGCCATCCACTGCTGGGGCAGCAACAGCCACGGCCAGGTCGGCGTCGCGGCTGGTGTAGTGCAGACCAAGGTCGTCGCCGTGCAGGGGCTGCCGGAGCCCACGCAGACCATGGCGCTCGGCTGGTACCATTCGTGTGCGCTGTCGACCAAGGGCACGCTGCGCTGCTGGGGCGGGAACGACAAAGGGCAGTTGGGCGACGGCACGTCGAAAAGTCGCCACGCGCCGGCAGGTGTGGTGGGCCTGCAGGACAACACGACCGCGGTGTCGGCCGGGTACATGCACGCCTGCGCCCTGGCGGCCGGCGGCAAGACCTTGTGCTGGGGCAGCAATAGCCTGGGCCAGGTCGGGTCGGGGACGCAGAGCGTGGCGGTGGTGGTGAGCGGGTTTGGGTTGTAGCGTGGGAGGTCGGCCGACCACGACCCGTCGCCACCGCGCAGGGAGGCATGCGCTGGCGCCACATGCGATGCGCGCTCACCGGATGCCAAGATCCATTCTTCGATGGACTCGCCCGTCGTCAGACAGGAACATCGGCCCCTTGCGAACCCCCTACGGCAACCCCTTGGATCCCGATCCCTTTGAATCATGTTGCCGAACCAATCGCCCCTGCCTATCCGCCCGTGACATTCCGGCGGTTACGCGGTTTTTCGCGCGTCCGGGCCTGTCCCGTTTTGTGATCCGCGCCGGGAGGTTGCCGGAGGGATTGCCGTAGAGCGTACGGCACGGTACACTGCTCCCCCTTTCTGGCGGCTGCGCGCGGCCAGGATGCGGGCGCCAACATAGCTCAGCTGGTAGAGCAGCTGATTCGTAATCAGCAGGTCCCGGGTTCAAGTCCCGGTGTTGGCTCCAGAAAACACTAGGATTCCGCGTGCTGCCGCGGACCGGCCTTCCACGCTCCAGGTATGCGCGGCCGGCTCTTATCGGTCCCGGGTTCAGGTCCCGGTGCTGGATCAAGCAATTAGGGCAAGGGAATGATTCACTGAATCACTCCTCCGGCCCGTCTGCTTGCTCGCTGGGTCACCAGCTCGCGGACCAAACGCCCGACTCGCGGCTCCATGTCGTTGAGTGAGTGATCGACTCCTTGTTTCCAGCCCCTAACCCAGTCCAGGCGAGCCCGCAGCGCGACCTCGCGGGGAACCGCGCCCTCGCCCACGCAGCCGCCTTGACATCCCCCCCCGGCCCCAACAGCATTTGACCTTGCGCGGCGCGGTCCCGCCCACGGGCAGCTGGCGCGCGGGCGGGTGCGACATGGCGGGTCTTGCATCAACAGGGTGCGCGGCTGTTTTGCTGGCCGCGGCCGTCGCCGCTTGCGGGGATCCCCAGCGCCCGGCCGTCGCCGGCCCTGCCCTGGCCGACGCCCTGGCCGACGCGACCCCGCCTGCCGACGTTGCCGCTGGCCCCGACCAACCCGCGCAAGCCGACCCAGGCGTCGATGCCGACACGGCGGCCCCAACCGATGCGCCGCCCGAAGTCGCCGCCGACGCAGCCCCCGCACTGCCCTGCAAGACCAACGCCGACTGCCTGGTCGCGGCGGAACCCTGCACCGAAGCACGCTGCGAGGCCAAGGCCGGTCAATGCAAGGTCGTGTTGGCCGCCGACGGCGCCCCGTGCAGCGACAACAACCCGTGCACCGTCAACGACACGTGCCTGGCGGGCCAGTGCGTCGCCGGCAAAAGCGGCTGCGGCTGCACCAAGGACGGAGACTGCAGTTCGTTCGACGATGGCAACGCTTGCAACGGCACCTGGGGCTGCGACCTGGCCAACTTGCCGGCGCTGTGCGCGCCCAAGAAGGCCACCCAGGTTGTGTGCCCGCCGTCGACCTCGCCGTGTGTCGCTTTGCTGTGCAACCCCACAACTGGCGCGTGCGACCCGACGCCGACCAACGATGGGGCCGCGTGCGAAGACGGCAAGGTGTGCACGAGCGGCGCCATGATCCACCGCCAAAAAAAGGTCCTGAATCCTTGGCGATCGAATTAACTCAGGTTTCCCGGGGAAACCGGCGCAAACCTGCACCTTCAGGGTGACAGGTTTGCGCCGGCGGTTAATTCGACACGCCGAGTGGGCCTCTC
>VGRO01000204.1 GCA_016875335.1 Deltaproteobacteria bacterium
GGTGGCGGCGGGACGGACGGCGGCGGGTCCGGCAACCTCGGGTGCGCCTGCGGCGACGGGCGCGGCGCAGGTCGGTCGTTGCGGTGCAGGGCCAGCCAGCCGACCCCGGCGACGATCGCGATCAAGACAAGGATGGCCAGGGCGCGCATGCGGACTCGACGGCGGCGGTGTCGCGGATTGCCACGCTAGCCCGCGGCGCCCCCTTGCGCAAGCTGCGGGGCTTGGCTACCGTCGCCGCCATGCGTACCTTGCTGTCGATGGTGGTGGTGATGGTCGGCTGCTCGGCTCCGGAAGTGGCAGACCGCTCTGAACTGGGCCGCGAGATCCCGCCAGCGCCCGGGGGCGAGTCCGACCCCAATGTCGCGGTGCGCGCGCCCGACCCGCCTCCGCGCACGACCCCCGCCGCGCCGGCCCAGCCCGCTCTGCCCACCACCAGCGCGATCAAGACGGACGCGCCGGTCGACGTCGCGGGCCCGCCGGCCGACGCGGTGCGCGCCCCCTCCGGCCTCGCCTACAAGATCCTGCGTCCCGGCGACGGCGCCCTGGCCAGCGCAGAATCGACCGTCAGCGTCCACTATGCCGGTTGGACCACCGACGGCAACCTGTTCGACAGCTCGATCCCGCGCGCCGAGGCGCTGACCATCGGGCTGCACCAGGTCATCGAAGGCTGGCGCCAAGGCGTGGCCGGCATGAAGACGGGCGAGATCCGCCGGCTGTGGATCCCTGAAAAGATGGCCTACGGCGGCCGCGAAGGGGCGCCCAAGGGCATGCTGGTGTTCGATGTGGAGCTGCTGCGGGTCGAGTAGCCCAGCGGTTCTGGGGCAGGTGTCGCGGTTTTCAGGCAGGTTCGCGGTTCACAGGCAGGTGGCGCGGTTCACAGGCAAGTGTCGATGCCGCGCACCTTGGGCACCAGGCCGGCCGGCAGCACGGGCGGCGAACTCACCGAAAACTTCTGCGGTATCAGGCCCTTGGTCTTGTACTGGACATCGGCGTAGTACAGGGCGTTGGGGGGTGCGACCACCGCCGCGAGCTTGCTGCACACGTTGCCCTTGCAATCCAAGGTCGTGCCGACAAAGAGGAAGGCGTCGTCGACGCTGGCCCAGAACTCGACCTGGTCGATGTCGTACTTGCCGCCGCCCGGATCCACCACGGCCGACAGCAGCGTCGCTGCCCCGACCAACTGCACCTGGGGCTGTGGCGGCTGCGGCACGTAGCCAAAGGCCGGGTCGGTACCGAACCAGTGCGCGAACCACAACTTCTGGCCGCCCTCGGCGCGCAGCTTGGCGCGGTTCTCGATGGTGGCCTTGCCCTCGCCGCCGGAAACACCGTAGCAGCCGTGGTCGAAATTGGCGGCCAGCGACGTGCGATGCTGCGACCCCGGCAAGGCCTGCAGGGTCTGCAGGTGCGCGGTCAGCGGGAAAAACTCGTCGGTCGTGCCATTGACCAGCAACACCTTGGCTCCGGCCGTCGACAGCGCCACGGCGGGGTCGATGAGCTCTGCTTGCAGTTTCTTCCATTCGGGGCTGGCGATGGACAGCCCGGCCTTTTGCAGCAGGCTGTGCTGCCACGCCTTGGGCGCCTCCGTCGCCTTGGCCCAGGCCAACGTCCCGCTCAACGGCACGGCGGCTTTGACGCGCGGGTCGTGCCCGGCGGCCAGCAGCGAGACCACGCCACCGGCCGAAAACCCGGTGATGCCGAGCTTGTCGGCATCGACGTCGGGCCGGACGCCCAGACAGGTGACCGCGCGCATCGCCGCCACGGCGTGGCCCCAGAACCAACTGCCGCGCACATCGGCGAGCGTGTCGAACATCTTGTAGCCGTTGTTCCATCCCGCGGGGTCGCCGCCGCTCTTGTTGTCGGCCTTGTCGCCGCCGCCCGGGCCGGTGTACGCGATGACGAAGTAGCCAAGGCGAGCGGCCAACTCGGTGGCGTGCTTCTCTTGGGCCATACCGCCCAGGCCGTGCGCCAGCACCACGCCCGGCAGTTTGGAATTCCCCGCCGGCCGAGCGGCAAAAGCGGCGATGGGGATCGGCTGCAGCGCGCCGTCTTTGTACTGCCAGGCCTGGTAGGTCAGGCGCCAGACGTCGAGCAGTTGGCCGCCGTCGAACACCGTGTGCTTGTCGAAGAACGCGCAGTTGGCCGTCGCGGGGTCGGCGATCATGGGCAGATCCCACGTGGGGCCGGGCGCCTGCGAGGCGTCGGTCGCGGCCAGTTCGCCTGTGGGGACGTCGGCTGCGGTCGGGGCGTCGGCTGCGCCATCGAGCACGGCGTCCGCGGTGACGGCCTCGCCCACCGCATCGAGCCCGCCGGCACCGTCCGCGCCCCGAGGCGTTGCGTCGGGCAGGTCAGCGGACGGCGCGTCGACGGCCCCGCCACCTGCATCGAGGGCATCGCCGCGGCGGGCCGGTCCGTTGTCTGGCGCAAGCCCGCCGCCTTCGAATCGCGCAGCGACCGCGCCGTCCGTTGCGAGGTCGCCTGCAGCGGCCCCTGCATCGCCTGGCGCGTGCGCGAGCGTCCCTGCGGCCGTAGAGGTGCACGCACACACCGCCGCTGCGGCGGCAAGGAACGCAGAGCGGCGCACAGCCGCGACGGCGCTGAACGACGATCGTGTGGACATGGCGACACCCCGGCGGCGGCCAGCCGACCGCACAGGGCCGCTACTGTACGCCAAAGCTCGCGGGCAGCGAGACACCGCGCAGGCGGCCGTGGTCCAACTTGCGCTCCTCGCCGGCGCGCAACGGCACGGCCGTGGGGCCCGTGTCATTGGTCCCCGGCGCGGCTGCGACGTACTTCAGGCCGCGCTTGCGCGCCCGCGCTTCGAGTTGCTTCTGGCGCTTGGCGGCGCGCGCCTCGGCTTCCTTGCGCAGCTTGTCCTGCCGCTTGGCTTCCTCGGCGGCGATGCGCGCAGCCTTGCGCTTTTCGCGTTTGTCGACGAACTGGTCCACCAGCTCGCGGCGGGTCTCGACCAGGACCACCTGGCCGCGCTGCAGCAGGGTATCGGCCAACTGGTTCAGGGCCATCAGCGCATCGACGCTCGTGCCCAGTTGCCGCGCGATGTCGCCCAGATAGCGCTCGTCTTCGACGATCAGGGTCAGGCGCTCGGCCGGTGATTTGCTCGGGACCACGTTCTGCAGTTGGGTCTTTTGGGCGGTGCCCGATCCGGCCTGCAACACGCCGACCGACAGCTTCTGCAGATCCTGCTTCTGGGCACAACCCTGCAGCAGCGCGGCGATGCCGAGCAGTACGGGGCCAATCAGGGGGGCGGCGCAGCGCATGGCGGTGGTCCTGCGAGGCGGACGGCCGGGCTTGACGGCCGGGGTCAATTGCGGTGGCATCGCCGGGCAACGGCGGCGCGCCCTTCGCCCGACCGGGCGCAGGCTAGCGCAGTGCGGCGAGCGGTCCATTTTTTCCACCGATGCTCGCCGTTGTTGTCGGTCGCGCGCCCGGCGCTCGCTGCGCCAATGGTCCTGGCCTTCCACACGGCGATGTTCGGTGCAGCGGTCGCGTGGCAGTCGCAGCGCAGCGAGGGCCTGGCTGCGCTATGGCGGGCGCCCGTCGACCGCCCGGTGCCGTGGTGGGCGGCGGCAGTGGCGGTGTCGTGGATCCTGGTGCTGGGTCCCGCCCTGCTCGAAACGCGCTCCGCGGCGCTGCGCCGGGTGGCCGCTGAACTGTATGCGGCCATCGCGCCCATCACGCCAGCGCGCATCGCGCTGTTCGCCGGGCTGTCGGGGCTGTGCGAAGAGCTGCTGTTTCGCGGCCCGCTGCAAGCGACGGTGTCGTGGCCGGTGGCGGCGCTGCTTTTCGGGGCGCTGCACGGCGGCGGCGATCGGCGGCTGTGGCCGTGGTCGGCTTTCGCGGTGGTCGCGGGTATGCTATTTGGCGCGCTGGTCGCGGTCTACGACGCCATCAGCCCCGCGATCGTCGCCCACATGACCGTCAACGCCATCAACATGCGCCGCCTGCGCCAGTACGCACCGGCTGTCGCGCGACCGGGCCGATGAGCGATCCCCAGTACCGATTCGCCGGCTGGTTCACGCTCGACGTGCGCCTGCTGGTGGCGCTGGTGGTCTTTGCCGCGGCGCTGGCGGTGCTGGTGCTGGCGATCAAGTTCCACCGCCGGCGCTGGGACGAGTGGATCGTCGGCTTTTTGGCCCTGTTTGCCGTGGCCTTCCTGGTCGGGTTGATCGCGACCAACACGATTGCGACCCACCCGGCGCTCAAGGTCGAGACCCTTTTCGCGGTCCCGTGATGGCACTGCCCACCGCGCCCGAACGCCCCGCCTGGCTGGGCGGCCAGGACGGCGCGGTTCAGATCCGCGTGCACGCCCAACCCGGTGCGCGCAAGACTCGGGCCGTCGGCGAGCACGGCGGCAGGCTCAAAGTGGCGCTGCACGCCCCGCCGGTCGACGGCAAGGCCAACGCTGAACTGCTGCGCTGGCTTGCGCAAACCTGTGGCCTGCCCAACAATCGCGCCGCGCTGCTGCACGGGGCGACGGCGCGCGACAAGGTGGTCATCTTGCGCGCCGATCTCGCGACCGTGACGGCGGCGGTGCAGGCTGCGCTGGCCGCGGCCGCCTGAACCGGATCGCGGTCCGCCCGGTGGGGGATGAAATGGGGATGCACGTTGCGGTCACTGGCGCGTCGTCGGGCATCGGCGAGGCCATCGCCCGGGCATTCGGCCAGCAGGGATGCAGCCTGACGCTGGTCGCGCGCCGCACCGCGGACCTGGAACGGCTGGCCGGCGAATTCCCCGGCCGCTGCCAGTGCTTCACCCGCGACCTGGCCGACTCGGCGCACTGCACCGACTGGCTGGAGCCGGCGCAAGCGAGTTTTGGCCCCATCGACGTGCTGGTCAACAACGCGGGCATGGAGAACACCGGGCCGACGTTGCACACCGACCCGGCCGTCGGGGTCAAGCTCTTGCACCTGAACCTGCACACGCCGATTTTGCTGACGCGGGCGCTGCTGCCCGACATGGTCGCGCGCAAGTCCGGCACGTTGGTGCAGGTCGCCTCGGTGGCGGCGCTGGTGCCCGCGCCCATGCAAGCGTGGTATGGCGCCAGCAAGGCGGGGCTCGCCGGGTTTTCCGAGGCCCTGCGCGCAGAACTGCAGGGGTCGGGTGTGCATGTGCTGACGGTGTATCCCGGCCCTGTCAAGACCGCCATGGCCGACGCCGCCTACGAACGCTTCGGCGGCCGCCAGGGCGCGGTGGGCATGCTGCCCGAAGGCACCCCTGGCGAGCTGGCCGACCTGGTCTTGGACGCCGTCGAACGCCGCCGGCCGCGCTTGATCTACCCGCGGTTCTACACGGTGACCCGCTGGGCGCCGTGGTTCGCGCGCTGGACCACCGACGCGCAGATGGGTGGCACCTGGGAGGGGCTCAAGACCAAGGCGGCGCGCGCGTAGGTAGCTGAAATTGCCCGTATTTTCTTGGTTGAATGGCTACCGCGCGCCCGGCTCGACGGCGGCCTTGAGCGCCGCCACCGCGGCCTGAAAAACCTCGCCGCGCTGCGCGTACCCCGAGAACATGTCGAAGCTCGCACACGCGGGGCTGAGCAGCACCACACCCGCGGGCTGCGCCAACTGCCAGGCGCGCGCCACCGCCTCTTGAAGCGTCGCCGCTTTCTCGACCGCCAGGCCCGCGGGCAGGCAGGCAGCCATGCGGTCGGCCGTCTGGCCGATGAGCACCGCGGCCGTCGCCAGCTCGCCAACGACTGCGCCGACCTCGGCGAAATCGGCCTCTTTTTCGCTGCCGCCGCCGATCCACACAAGCTTTTCACCCGGGGCCGGGGACATGGCCCGCAGGCCAGCGATCGCGGCGTGCGGATTGGTCGCCTTGCTGTCGTCCACAAAGCGCACCGCGCCGATGGTCCCGGCCGGCTCGATGCGGTGCGACGGCAAGCTGAAGGTGCGCAGTCCGCTGCGGATGGCGTTCAGGTCGGCGCCAAGTCCCAGGGCGAGCGCGGTCGCGGCCAAGGCGTTTTCGACGTTGTGGGTGCCGACGATCGGGTGTTTGCCTTCGCACCCGAGGTCCGCAGCACGCGCCAGCTCGATCGCCGCGCGGTCGCCTGGACACCACCACAGCCGGTCGCCGTCAAAGCCCAGCCCACGGTCGGGCACCCCTTGGGTGGTGAACACCTGCCACGCCAGCCGCCGGTCGCCCAGCGCCGAGCGGTGGTCGGCCAGCTCTGGGTCGTCGCCGTTGATCGCAAACGCATCGCCCGGGCCCATCTGGGCCGCCACGGCGACCTTGGTGCGCACATAGGCGTCGAAGTCGCCCGCGAACCAGTCCGTGTGATCCGCGGCGATGTTAGTCACCACGGCCGAGCGCGGCCGAAACAGGCTGCACGTGTACAACTGGAAGGCGCTGACCTCGGCGACCACCACCGCGTCGGACCCAAGCTTGCCCAAGAAGCCACACAGCGGGTCGCCGATGTTGCCGCCGACGATGACCTCGTGCCCGGCCTGCCGCAAAAGGTGCGCGGCCCACAGCGTGGTCGTGGTCTTGCCGTCGGTGCCGCTGATGGCCACGATCGGATGGCCGAGCCCGCCGTTGGCGGCGCGGTCCAGCCGGTAGAAAAGCTCTATTTCGCTCAGGATCGCCGTCGCCAGGCCACGGATCTCGCCAAAGCGGCGGCTGTGCGGCATCACCCCCGGCGACACCACGAAAAGGTCCCCGCGGCGGCCGACCGGTCCTTGCGGGTCGCCTGCGTGCACCGCCACGCGACGGTCGAGCTGGCCGATGGCGGCCGCCAGCTTGGCCTCGGGGGCGTCGTCCACACACAGCACGTCTGCGCCGCGCGCGACCAGCGCGTTGGCCGCCGCCACACCGGATTTTCCAAGCCCTACGACGGAGAAACTCGCACCCGTGAGGTCCTCCCACACGGCGCGACGGGTCAGGGTCGCGTTGGCGGACCAGGTGTCGCTCATGCCGCGTGCGCCCTCCGGTCGGCGATGTAGCGGTCGGCCACCGCGAAAAGGTCGTCGCCGCCAAAGAACAGCACCGTGGCCGGCGCGGACACGTGGGCGTGCAACCACGCCGGGATGTCGGCCAGGCCGTGGACGTACACCACTTCGCGCGTCACCTCGCGGATCTTGTCGCACAGCACATGCACGTCGGTGCCCGGGATCGGCACCTCGCCGGCGGTATATAGCTCGGTCACCAGGGCGCGATCGGCGTCGGCGAACGCCTTGCGATAGTCGTCCATCAGGTAATGGATCATGGTGAAGCGGTAAGGCTTGAACACCGCCACGACCTCGCCCTCGGCCTGGGCCCGCGCGGCTTCCAGCACCCGCTTGATGCCGGTTGGGTGGCTGATGTAGTCCTTGACCACCTCGACGCCCGCGGCCTCGACCAGGGTGAAGCGATTCTCCAGCCCGCGGTAGGTCCGCGCCGCCTGCACGATGGCCGGCCACGGCGCGCCCTGCGACCAGGCGGTGGCGACGGCGCCCAAGAGGTTGCTGGCGTTGTACTTGCCGGGCAGGCCGATCTCGATGGCGCCAAGCGCGGTGTACAGACCGTCGTCGCCGCGCACCTCGACGTCGAACCGCCCGGTCATGCGGCGGTTGTGCAGGTTGCGGCCGCGCACGGTGGGTTCGCCGTCAAAGCCAAAGGTCACCAACCGGCTGCCCGCCGGCATGCGCAGCTTGGCCAGGATCCTGGCGCAGCCCGGGTCGTCGCTGTTGACGACCGCGACCTGCAGCCGCGGGTTGGCCTCAAAGTACTGCAACACCGCCGCTTCGAGCTTGGGCCACTCTGGGTAGTAGTGCAGGTGGTCCAATTCAAGGTTGTTGAGCACCGCGACGACCGGCTGGCTGTTGACCAGCGTGCCGTCGCTCTCGTCCACCTCGGCCACCAACCAATTCTGGCCGGCGTGAGGCTGGTCGGCCGCCACCGGCACACCCGGTCGCGCGTTGGTGGCGAAGTCTTGCACCAGCCCGCCGATGACGAAGCCGGGCTGCCAGCCGGCGGCGTCGAGCATCCAGGCGATGGCCCCAGACACCGTGCCCTTGCCGTGGGTGCCGATGATGCCGACCGAACGGGTCTCGCCGACCAGTGCGCCAAGCGCCTCGGACCGGTGCAGGACTTTGAGCCCGCGCGCCTCGGCCGCCGCCAACTCCGGATTGGTCTTGGGGATCGCAGTGGACAGTACCACGATGTCGGCGCCGTCCAGGTTGTCAGGGCGGTGGCCGATGGCGACAGCGATGCCCTCGGCGCGCAGGGCGCGGGTGATCTGCGACTCGCGCACGTCGCTGCCCTGGACCCGCAGGCCGCGGGCCGCCAGCAGGCGGGCGATGCCGGACACGCCGATGCCGCCCGCACCAATCAGGTGCCAGGTGCCGCCCTGGGCCAGCAGTTCCGAGGCCGTGTGCATGGCTGTTTCCTAGACCGCGAAACCCGCGGGATCGTCGGCCAGCGTCGGCAGCGCGGTCGGCCCCGCCCCGGCCAGGCGCCGCGCGATATAGGTCGGCAGCGCAAACGCGCCGGCGATGAACGGACCATTGGCATAGCGCAAAAGCGGTTCAAGCGCGCGCACGCGCGGACCCGCCGGGTCGATGGCGCGGCCCACGTCGATGCCGTTGCTGGCCGCGGTGTACGCCCACACGCCGCCCGGGTACGCGGTGACCTGGCCCAGGTACAGGCGGGTGTGCGCAAAAATGCCGCGCAGGGTCGCGACCACATGCGCCACGCGGTCGAGGTAGAACGTCGGCGAGTCGCTCTGCGGCACCAGGATGCCGCGGTCGCCCAACAGCGCCGCGCAGTGGCGATAGAATTTCTCGGTAAACAACTCGACCGCCGCGTCGACCGGGTCGGTTGAGTCCACCAGGATGACGTCGAACTGGCCACCTGCCGCCGCGGCGTCTTCGACGTAGGCCAGGCCGTCGCCGACGATGACCTCAGCGCGCGGGTCGTCCAGGGCCACCGCGCACTGCGGAAAGTACTGGCGGGCGCAGCGGATGACCTCGCCGTCGATGTCGACCAGCACGGCCCGTTGCACCTCGGGGTGGCGCAGCACCTCGCGCAAGGTGCCGCCGTCGCCGCCGCCGATGATGAGCACCCGCTTGGGGTTGGGGTGCGCCAGCAGCGCCGGGTGCGCCAACATCTCGTGGTAGCCCGACTCGTCGCGGTCGGTCACGTTGGTCACGCCGCCCAAGGCCAGCACCGTGCCCCAGCCCTCGGCCTCAAACACGTCGATGGTCTGGAACGGCGTCTCGAACGACTCGTGGCGGTGGGTCACCGTGTACGTCAGGTGGGTGTCGCGCAGCCACGGGTCGAAATAGCGTGTTGTTCCGCCGACCTGAACAAAGGATGCCTCGGACACTTCGCCTCCAGACCCGGTCGCCAGGGGGCGCGGGCGGGCGCGCGGTGTAGCGGAAAACGGCTTGTTGGGCAAGCGGGTGGGGGTGGGGGGCAGGGCGGCTTTCGTCTGCTGCGGCCGACGCGGGCGGGGTTGGGGCGCGCACGCGGTCGAGGCAGGGCACGCGGTCGGTCCACGCGGGCGGGATGCGGCGTGTTGCAATCGGCGGACGGCGGTGGCGTAGCTTCGCATCGCCTGATCGTGCGCAGGTGGGCGCTACCTGCCCGGTCGGCTGCCGCCCACGCCCATTTCACTCTTCCTGCCATGCGGCTTGTCGGCACCCTTTTCGGCGCGATCTGTGGCCCTGGCGCGGTCGGTGGTGGGGGTGGCCGGATCGGCGCCATCGACCACTTCCTTGGCGCTGGCTGCAGCGGGCCTCGAGTGGGGGTCCGCTGCTGCGGGCCTTGGCGCAGGCGGTACTCCGGCTGTGTCCCTGGGCCGGCCCGCATCTGGCGCAACTGGTCCTGCCTGTTTCGCTGCCGGCGCCGGCGGTGGCGCTGGCGCAAGCGCCCCGGCATCCGGCGCGCCGCCGTCGGCCTCCGCGCCGCCGTCTGGCCCTGGCGCCACTGCGCGCAGCAGGTCGGCGCC
>VGRO01000205.1 GCA_016875335.1 Deltaproteobacteria bacterium
GTCACCCTGAAGGTGCAGGTTTGCGCCGGTTTCCCCGGGAAACCTGAGTTAATTCGATCGCCAAGGATTCAGGACCTTTTTTTGGCGGTGGATCATGGTCCAGAAGCCGGCTACGGCGTGCAACCGGCCAGCGTCACGTGCACGCAGGTCGAGTTGAAGGTGTTGCAGACATCGACGGTGCACTTGTTCTTGTCGTCGCACTCGCCGTCTGTCTTGCACTGCTGGTTGGGGTTGCAGCCGGCGATGGGGGCGTTCAGGCACGTCGAGTTGCTGGGGTTGCAGATGTCGCTCGTGCACACGTTGTTGTCGTTGCAGTCGGCGTTGGCCGTGCACTTGGGCGTCGGGTTGCAGTTGGGCAGGTTCTGGTAGATGCAGGTGCCGTTGAAGGCGTTGCAGACCTCGAAAGTGCACGGGTTCTTGTCGTCGCAGTCGGCGGCCAGCTTGCAGCCAGGGCCACAGCCGTTGATGGCGTTGTAGGTGCATAGCCCCGTGATGGGCTGGCATTGGTCGTTGGTGCACGGGTTGTTGTCGTTGCAGACCGTGGCGGTGCCCGCGCATTTGCCGGCCGCGCACTTGTCGCCGGTGGTGCACGGCGTGTTGTCGCTGCACGCGCTGCCGTCGGTCTGGGCGGTGAACGCGCACTTGCCGCCCGTGCACTTGTCCAGGGTGCAGGCGTTGTTGTCGTTGCAGGTCAGGTCGCTGAGGCAGTTGTTGCAGCCCGGGATGTTCTGGAACTGGCAACCGCCGCCGCCGCCAAATGGCCCGCCGCCGCCCTGCGGGTTGCACACGTCGTTGGTGCACGGGTTGTTGTCGTTGCACACGGCGGCGGTGCCGGTGCACTTGCCGTCTTTGCAGCCGTCGTTGCTGGTGCACGCGTTGTTGTCGGTGCAGGTGGTGCCCGCAGCGGCCGGTGGGTTGACGCACTTGCCGGTCTTGGGGTCGCACTGGTCGGTGGTGCAGACGTTGTTGTCGTTGCAGCCGACTTTGGCGCCGGGCACGCACGCGCCGTTGCTGCACTTGTCGGTGGTGGTGCAGCCGTCGCCGTCGTCGCAGGTGGCGCCGGTCAGTTGGGTCAGCACGCACTTGCCGGCGGTGCAGGCGTCGTTGGTGCAGGCGTTGCCGTCGTTGCAGTCGGCGGCGGTCGCGCACTGCTTGCCGCAGCCGGCGATGGCGGTCTGCTTGCATTTGCCGGTGGCGGCGTCGCAGCTGTCGGCCGTGCACGGGTCGCCGTCGTTGCAGGGCAAGGGCGTGCCCGCGCAACCGCCACTGACGCAGGCGTCGCTGGCCGTGCAGGGGTTCTTGTCGTCGCACGCCCCGCCGTTGACGCCGGGCGGGTTGGCGCACGCGCCGTTCGGGGTGTTGACCAGGCACACATTCAGCGTGCAAGGGTTGCCGTCGTCGCAGGCCTTTTGGACGCCCACGCATACGCCATTTTGGCATTGGTCCTGCACCGTGCACGGACTGCCCGTGGCGCAGCTGTTGCCGCTGGTCGGCGAGAACGCGCACTTGCCGAACACGCACTGGTTGGTGGTGCATGGGTTCTGGTCGTTGCACTGGCCGTTGTTGGTGCACTGGTTGCCGCAGTTGTTGACCTGCTGGTTGACGCACGCGCCCGTCGTCGCGTTGCAACTGTCGATGGTGCAGACATTGTTGTCGTCACAGTTCTTGGCGGTGCCGGCGCACTTGCCGCCCGCGCAGGTGTCGCCGTCGGTGCACGACTGGCCGTCGCTGCACGCGCTGCCGTTGGCGATCTGGCTGTAGGTGCACAGGCCATTGGCCGGGTTGCATGCGTCGCTGGTGCAGGTGTTCTTGTCGTCGCACACCACGGGCTTGCCGGCCTGGCAGAATCCCGACTTGCACACGTCGCCGCTGGTGCACGCGCTGCCGTCGCTGCATGCGTTGCCGTCGGCGAGCCCCGAGGCGCACTGGCCGTTGTTGCACAAGTCCAAGGTGCACGGGTTCTTGTCGTCGCAGTCGGTCGCCGCCTTGCACTTGCCGCCGCAGCCGATGATCGGCTCGTAGAGGCACTTGCCGGTCTTGGCATCGCAGGCATCGACCGTGCAGGCGTCCTTGTCGTCGCACACCGCGGCGCCCGAGCCGACACACTGGCCGCCGAGGCACTGGTCCACCGTGGTGCACGAGTTGCCGTCGTTGCACGGCAGGCTGCCGACCGCCGGCAAGGTCGCGCACGTGCCGCTGGCGGGCACGCAGACGTCGTTGGTGCACGGGTTGCCGTCGTCGCAGCTCACGGGCTTGCCGATGCAGACGCCGCTGGTGCAGGTTTCTTGGGTCGTGCACGGGTTGTTGTCGGCGCACGCAGTGCCGTTTTGCGGCGCATGGGTGCACTTGCCTTGGGTGCAGGCATCGACGGTGCAGGGATTGCCGTCGTTGCAGTTGTTGAAGCCGCCTGGGCCGCCACCTCCGCCACAGTTGGTGTTGCAGTTCTGGATCGGTGCGAACACGCAGGTGCCGGTCTGCGGGTTGCAGACGTCGAGCGAGCAGGCGTTGTTGTCGTTGCACGCGACCGCGGCGCCGGCGCACTTGCCGGCGGTGCACACGTCGTTGAGCGTGCACAGTTGATTGTCGTTGCACGCCGTGCCGTCCTTGGCCGGTGGCGTCGTGCACTTGCCGGTCGCGAGGTCGCAGGCGTCGGCGGTGCAGACGTTGCCGTCGTCGCACACGGTCGTCTTGCCCGGCTGGCACAGCGCGGCCTTGCACGCGTCGCCGACCGTACACGCGTTGCCGTCGCTGCACGCAAGGCCATCGTTGGGGGTGGACACGCACTTGCCGGCCAGGCACTGCTCCTTGGTGCATGCGTTCTTGTCGTCGCAGGCGGCGTCGCTGGTGCAGCCCGACCCGCAGTTGGCGATCGGCGTCGATTGGCACTTGCCGCTGGCCTTGTCGCAGCCGTCGGCGGTGCACGGGTTGCCGTCGTCGCAGGTGGGGCCGCCCGACCCGCTGCACGCGCCCTTCTGGCACGAATCCAGTGTCGTGCACGGGTTGGTGTCGTCGCACGGGGCGTTGTCCGGCCCGGCCACCGCGAAGCACTTGCCACCTGCGCTGGCGTCGCAGCCGTCTTTGGTGCAAGGGTTCTTGTCGTCGCACACCACCAGGGTGCCCACGCACTTGGTGCCGATGCAGCCGTCGCCGGTGGTGCACAAGCTGCCGTCGTTGCACGGGGCGCCGTCGCCCGGGGTGTTCTGGCATTTGCCCTGCACGCACGCATCGGTGGTGCAGGGGTTGTTGTCGTTGCACTGCTGGTTGCCGCCGCCCGGGCCGCCGCCGCCGCAGTTGCCGGTGCAGCCGGGGATTTGCTGGTTGACGCAGGTGCCGGTCGCGGGGTTGCAGGAGTCGATGGTGCAGATATTGTTGTCGTCGCACTGGACCAGCAACCCCACGCAACTGCCGGATTTGCACGCATCGCCGGCGGTGCAGGCCACGTTGTCGTTGCAGGGCGACCCTTCGGGGGAGGCGACGGTCTTGCACTTGCCGGTCGCGGGGTCGCAGGTGTCGGCGGTGCAGGCGTTGCCGTCGTCGCACACGGCGTTGGCGCCCGGCAGGCACTTGCCCAAGACGCAGACGTCGCTGACGGTGCACAGGTTGCCGTCGTCGCACGCGGCATCGGTCGGCTGCGCGCCGCACTTGCCATTGCCCGGGTCGCAGGCGTCTTTGGTGCACGGGTTCTTGTCATCGCAGTTGGCGGGCAGGCCTTGGCACTTGTCGGCGCTGCACAGGTCCCCTTGGGTGCAGGGGTTGCCGTCGTCGCAGGTGGCGCCCGCCAGGGTGCCGAAGGTGCACTTGCCGCCGTCGCACTTGTCGGCGGTGCAGCCGTTCTTGTCGTCGCAATCGGCGTCCTTGGCGCAGCCCTGGCAGCCGGGGATGGCGGCGGAGCTGCATTTGCCGGTCACGGCGTCGCAGGTGTCGGCGGTGCAGGTGTTTTTGTCGTCGCAGTCGGCGTTGCCCTTGCACGGCGGCACGCACCCTGCGATGGCCGTGGCCGAACAAGCGCCGCTCGCCGGGTCGCACCCGTCCTTGGTACACGGGTCGCCGTCGTCGCAGGCCTTGACCGCGACCGCGGCGCACGCGCCGGCGGCGCACCCCGCCTTGGTGACGCAGGCGTCGCTGACGGCACAGGCGCTGCCGTCGGGGGCCGCGGCCGTCTCGCACTTGCCGGCGACGCATTTTGCGACCTGGCACACGCCGACCACGACCTTGCCGCCGCACTCTTGGTCGATCTGGCACACCTGGCCGGGGACGACCTCGGCGGTGACCACCTGGTCGTCGGGCGGGGCCACCGCGTCATCGGGAGGCGGCGCGTCGGGGCCGACCGGGACGTCGTCGCCAACATGGACTTCTGCGGGGCCAGTGTCTCCCGGCGGCAGGCCGGCGTCGACGCTCGCGACCGCGTCGCTGCCGGGTTGGCTCGCGTCGTTGGTCACGGCGCCATCGGTGCTGACGGCGTCGGCGCCCGTGCCGCCCGCGTTGGCGCCCACCACCGCAATCGAGTCCTCGCCGCACGCGACCTGTCCCAGTGCGAGCCAGCAGGCCATGGCCAATGATAACAACGACGCGGTATTGCGCACGCCCGCCCGAGGACCGATCGCGATGTTCATGAAAACCTCAACCGTTGTGCGGCCTTGACGGCCCGCGAGCGGCGCCAAAGGGGTGCGGCGCCGCCGTGGGCAGTGTACGCGGGCCGCGAGCGGCGGTCGAGTTTGCACACCGGGCTTCACAAGGCGTCTGGCCTTTGCGGCTGCCGCCCGCCTTGCAGCGTTGGGTCGCCCGGTCGGCTTACGCCGCGTCGCCCGGCGGACCCTCGCCCTTGTCGTCGGGTGGCCCCTTCTTGCGGGCCGCGCGGTCGACCGCCCACACCAGCGCCACCACCAGGATGACAATCAGTCCGGGTGCATAGATCGGCGCGCACAAAAGGAAATTCCGCAGGCCCTCGTCCATGGCGTCCTCCGTCGTGCGCCCGTGGTGGCGCTCCTGTTTTCAGGCCATGATTGCCCGCGGGCAATTCCGCGAGGACCTTTACTACCGCCTGGGCGCCGTGCACATCGCGCTCTTGCCCCTGCGGCAGCGCCGCGAGGACGTCGCAGCGCTCGCCGACCATTTCGTGCATCGGGTGTCGGCGCGGCTCGGGGTGCGCCGAGCGCTGGAGCCAGCCACCGTTGAGAGACTGCTGGCCCACGCCTGGCCGGGCAACGCCCGCGAACTGCTGCACTGCCTGGAGCAGGCGCTGCTGGTGGCCGACGGCGACGTGGTGCGGCCCGAGCATCTGCCGCCGGGGTTGGGTTTGGGGCGCAGCGCGGAGGTGGTCGCGGTCGTCCCCCCGCAGACGCCGCTGTGCACGCTCGAACAGGTGGAGCGGCGCCACATCGCGCAAGCACTGGCGAGCGTCCACGGCCACCGCGCCGCGGCCGCCAGGGTGCTCGGCATCAGCGAGCGGACGCTCTATCGGAAGGTGCGGGAATACGGGTTGTGAAGGCCATGCACCCGGATCCCGAGGGCGGCACGCTCAGTCAGCGGCCGCCTCCTGGTCCTCGGCGTTCGCTTCGGCCGCGAGCTTCTCCAAGGCCGCTTCGGCGGTCAGCTCTCCCGCGGCGACGGCCTGCAACAGCGTAAAATAGAGGTCGGCGCTGGTGACCGCCGCGTAGATCTGGTCGCGCACCAACGCCGGGCTCGGGGCCGCGTCGCCGACCAGTACGCCGATGCGAAACCGCAGGCTGCCGTCGTCGATGTCCAGGTCGAAGCTGCCGACGGCCAGGCCGCAGTTGAGCTTGAGGACCATTTCGACCAACTCGCCGAAGGCGGCTGGAGCGTCGTCGTCGTTGTTGTCCGCCTGATGCTCGACGGGCAGGTCGACGTGCACGGCGAACATCGACGCCTCGTTCTTGGCCTCCAGGACGACCTCATAGTCGCCGTTGTCCCCCGAGTAGCCCGTTGTGACCGTGCCGCTTTCGTCATCGGCCTCGAAGGGCCAGTCGTCGGCCTTGAGAAAGGCGACCACCGTGTCGAAGCAGGTCAGCGGCTTGGCGGGCGCCTGGCCAACGGCGGGTCGGAACGGTTTGGGTGGCATCGGCTTTCCTTGCCGGCGCGGCGTCGCGTGATAGCGTGCCCACTGGGCGGTCCGCGCGGGGCCGCGAGCTTGCGCCGCCGATGGGGTGCGCGTCAACTGCAAACCTTGCGGGGTTTGTCGCCCCCTTGACGCATGCAGCAAATGGTGTGCAAGAGGATGGCGGCGCAACCGACCAGGACAGTGAGCCCACGGAACTGCCCGAAGACGTGACCGTATTCAAGCTGCCGTGCCAGGAGGACGCCGACTGCAAGGTGCTGGTCGCGGGGCTCGGCGGCTGCATGGTGGCCGAGTGTAAGCAGTTCGTGTGCGAAACCAAGAAGTTGGAGGCTGGGAGCCCGTGCGACGACGGCGACCCCTGCACCCCCAACACCGTGTGTGCGGGTGGCATCTGCTACGGCCCGAAGATCATGTGCAACGACGACAACAACTGCACAGATGACCAGTGTACGCAGACCGGATGCGTGTACGCCTTCAACGCCTCGCCTTGCAACGACAATTCCGCGTGCACGCTGTCAGATGCCTGTGCGGGTGGTGCGTGCGCTGGCGGCACAGTGCTCGACTGCAACGACCAATCGCCGTGCACGGTGGATGCGTGCGATCCCAAGATCGGCTGCACCCACGAGGATCAGCCGGGCGGCGCGTGCAGCGACGACAATCCTTGCACCATCGGCGATTCGTGCAAGGACCAGCAGTGCGCGGCCGGCAAGGTCAAGAACTGCGACGATCTGGTGCCCTGCACCGACGACAGTTGCGACAAGCAGAGCGGCAAATGCAACCACGCCGCCAACGTGGCACCGTGCGACGACGGCAACGACTGCACCGAGGCCGACACCTGCGCGGGCGGTGTGTGCGCGGGTGCGGCCGCCGATTGCAACGACAAGAACCCTTGCACCACCGACAGTTGCTTGCCGAATGGCGGCTGCCAGCACATCGCCAACAGCCTGCCCTGCGACGACAGCAACGCCTGCACCGAAAGCGACGTGTGCACCAAGACAGGAATCTGCAAGGGCAATGCCGTCGTGCTCGCGGTGTACTGCGACGACAGCAACGCCTGCACCACCGACACCTGCAATGCGCTGACCGGCTGCCAGCACAGCAACAACCAGCAGGTGTGCGACGACGGCAACCCGTGCACCAGCGGCGACGCGTGCGAAGCCGGCGCGTGCAAATCGGGCGCGAGCACCTGCAAATGCACCAGCGACGCCGATTGCGCCACATCCGAAGACGGCGATTTGTGCAACGGCACCCTGTTTTGCGACAAGTCGTCTGCAGTGTGGGCCTGCAAGGTCAACCCGGCGACGGTGGTCAACTGCGACGCCGCGGCCGACACCGAGTGCACCGAGAACAGTTGCGCCCCCAAGGTCGGCAAGTGCGCCTATGTCCACAAGAATGAGGGCAAGCCCTGCGACGCCGACGGCACGGTTTGCACGGCCGGCGACGTGTGCGCTTCGGGCAAGTGCCTGGTGGGCAAAGCAGTCGCCTGCGACGACGGCAACCCCTGTACCGCCGACGCCTGCAACGCCAAGGACGGCTGCACCGCGGCGGCCACCACGCAACCGTGCAGCGACGGCAACGCGTGCACGCAGGGCGATGCGTGCAAGGGCGGCGCGTGCGTGGCTGGCCCCATCGTGCAGTGCGACGACGGCAACGCCTGCACCAGCGACGCCTGCGACCCGGCTTCGGGCGGCTGCAAATACGCCAACACCGCCGCGCCCTGCGACGACGGCAACGCTTGTACGCTCAGCGATGGCTGCAAGGACGCGGTGTGCAGCGGCGCCCCCGCCCAGTGCAACGACAGCAACCCGTGCACGACCGACAGTTGCAATCCCAAGACCGGCTGCGCCAACACCGCCAACACCAGCCCCTGCGACGACGGCAATGCGTGCTCGACCGGCGATCTGTGTGCGGGCGGCGCCTGCAAGGGCATTGCGCAGGATCCCAAGGCGTTGTGCGACGACGGCAACCCGTGTACCACCGAGACGTGCACGGCGACCGACGGCTGCCTGTACAACCTGAGCAGTGCCGGTTGCGACGACGGCAACCCATGCACCACGGGCGACCAATGTAAGAATGGCCAGTGCACCAGCGGCACCAACACCTGCGGCTGCGCCCAGGACAGCGACTGCGCAGCGCAAGAAGACGGCAACCTGTGCAACGGCACGCTGTTTTGCGACAAGACCGCGCTGCCGTACAAGTGCAACGTCAACCCCAAGACCGTTGTCGCCTGCGATGGCAGCGCCGACACGGTGTGCAGCAAGAACACCTGCGACACCAAGACCGGCACGTGCGGCTATCTGGCCCAGAACGCCGGCAAGCCCTGCGACGCCGACGGCAGCGTCTGCACCAGCGGCGACCTGTGCAGCGGCCTGAACTGCCAACCGGGTGCGCCGCAAAACTGCAACGACGGCAACCCGTGCACCGACGACAGCTGCGACCCCAAGACCGGCTGTGTGTTCAAGCAGAATAGCGTGCCCTGCAGCGACGGCAACGCCTGCACCATCGGCGATGTGTGCAAGAACGCGGCGTGCGTGCCCGGTCCGGCGCAGGTGTGCAACGACAACAACCCGTGCACCAGCGACAGCTGTGCAAGCGGGTCGTGCACGTTCGCCCACAACGCGCTCGGCTGCGACGACGGCAACGCGTGCAGCGGCAGCGATGCGTGCAGCGCCGGTGTCTGCAAAGGCGTAGCGGTCAACTGCAACGACAACAACCCCTGCACCAACGACGCTTGCGACCCCAAGGCCGGCTGCCAGAACGCCGCCAACACCATCGCGTGCAACGACGGCAACGCCTGCACCAGCGGCGACGTGTGCGGCGGTGGCGCGTGCAAGGGCACCGCGGTCAGCCCCGCGCAACTGTGCGACGACGGCAACCCGTGCACCACCGAAGGCTGCGACCCCAAGACCGGCTGCACCAAGGCCAACAACAGCGCGAGCTGCGACGACGGCAACCCCTGCACCAGCGGCGATGTGTGCGCGGCGGGCGCTTGCAAGGCCGGCACCAACACCTGCGGCTGCGCGGCCGACACCGACTGCGCCAGCCAGGAAGACGGCAACCTGTGCAACGGCACGCTGTTTTGCGACAAGTCGGCGCTGCCGTACAAATGCAACGTCAACCCCAAGACGGTCGTGCAGTGCGACACCAGCGCGGACTCCTTCTGCAGCAAGAATGCGTGCGACACCAAGGCCGGCAAGTGTGGCTATCAGCCGGCCAACGAGGCCAAGCCGTGCGATGCCGATGGCAGCGTCTGTACCGGTGGCGATGCCTGTGCTGGCGGGGTGTGCAAGGCCGGTGCGGCGCAAACCTGCAACGACAACAACCCGTGCACCACCGACAGTTGCACGACGTCGACGGGCCAATGCGCGTATGCCCCCAACACCTTGCCGTGCGACGACGGCAACGCATGCAGCCAGAACGACGCCTGCGCCAGCGGCACCTGCAAGGGCACGGCGCTGAACTGCAACGACAACAACGTCTGCACCAACGACAGTTGCGACCCGACCAAGGGCTGCATCAACAGCGCCAATACCGTCAGCTGCAACGACAGCAACGCCTGCACCACATCGCGTCGGCAACACCGAGCATTCCAAGTGAACCAGTCTCTCTGCCGCGGTCGCGCCTCGATCGCTCCAGGTATTCGCGCGGCGCGACCTTGCCTATCGAGCGTCGCCGGCATGTACGGCAGGTGCCCAAGCGCCGCCAGCCACGCACCAGTCGGGCTGCTCAGACCATCGAAGCCGCGCTGGGTCGTCAGCAGGGGCGCCGCACCCATCGCCAGCAGCTT
>VGRO01000206.1 GCA_016875335.1 Deltaproteobacteria bacterium
GGTCGAGTTGTTGCGCCGGGTGGCCGAGCAACGTCACAGTGCGGTGGTGCTGCATCTGCGTCTGGAGCTGGAGCGTCCTCACCGCGACCGCAGACGCGACGATCCCGGTTACCGCGAGGCAGCTCCGGTGGTCGAGACGGCGGTACGCGCGGCGGAGCCGACGCTCTACGAACCACAGTGGCTGGACCTCCTGCGCATCCGCCTCGACGCCATCCGACTGCCCGCCCGCGCCGAACGCATGACACTGTGTGCGGACACCCAGCCTGCCACCGCCAGCCAACTGCGCCTGTGGCAACTGCTGGCCGAGGCTGGAGGCCTGACCCGCCGCGACCTCGCCAAGGGCGCCGAAGCGCTGGCCCAGTTGCGCGCCGCGTTCGGCGACGAGGCGATAGTCGTCGCCAGCCTGCAGCCGTGCCACCTGCCCGAGGCCCAAGTGCGCTTGCACCCCGTCCAGGCGCTGGCCTCGCCCAAGCCACCGGAGCCTGTAGCGGAGCTGCCGTTGGTGCGCCGGTTGCGATCAGCGCCGCTGCGCATGCCGACCCGGCCCAAGCACGAACCCGACGGCTGGCTGCTCGGCGACTGGCGCATGGGCGCCGTGGTGCGACTGTGGGGGCCGTTTCGGCTGAGCGGCGGTTGGTGGGTGCGGCAGGTCCAGCGCGACTACCACTACGCCCTGACCGAGCGCGGTGACCTGCTGTGGGTGTTCTATGACGAGGTGCGGCGGCTGTGGTTCCAGGCGGGCGAGGTGGGGTAGGGCCCGGGCGGGCCTGCCCGCCTGCGCCGCCCAACCAGGTTCGCCTGGATCGGAGCGATGGGTCCCGCGATCACGCCGCCGGCGCTACTTGCAGCGCATCACAAACTCGTCGATGCGCACCCCGACCGACGCGGCGCCCATTGGCTTCTGGAGGATGAACACCGGCATGGCCTTGCGCGCCCGCAAGGGGTCGCCGAGCTCGACCTCGTGCTTCACAAAACCAGTGGACGGCGCACACGACTCCAACACGTCGTGCATCAAAGAGCTGGTGGTCGCGAGCTTGGGGTCGGCAGGCGACAACCCCTCGTTGTGATGTGCCATCCGCACGCGCAGAATGGGCATCGGGCAGGTCTCGGTGTCGGCAGTGACCTTGGCCTGGACCTCAAAGGTCATGCCGCCCACCGGCACCGGCCAGCGCCACTGCATGGCCGGGACCACTGCGCTCACCGCCCCCTGCGGCAGTTCTTTATCCAAATCGACGCCCATCGTGCCATCGCCGACCGCGGCACCGTCGGATTGCAGGGCCCAAGGCGGCGCGGAGGGGGTGGTGCCTTTCCACCAGCCGGCCACCTCCGCAGCCGACTCGAAGTGGGCCAGCATGCACGCATACGAGCAACTCCCTGTCACTGTTAGGTTGTCGACCTGGAAAACGCCACTCGCCGCCGCCGCTGAGCCGGACACCGCCGACACCGTCACGTCGACTGTCTTCCCGGCCCACGCCGAAAGGTCGACCTTGTAGTTCTTCCACAGGGGCTGCACACCACACAGTTGGACCACGGCAACGCCACCGACGGCGACCACCAGGTCGTCCCCACCACAGCCTAGATCGCCCACCAGCAAGGTCCGCGCAGAGAACTGCAACACCGAGCCCGCGACCGGACGCACCTGCGGAATCCGCCAGGTTGCCGTGGCAGGCACCAGTCCAGGCGGCGCGCCGTTGTACTTGACAGTCATCGCGCCGGGGCCGAGCTGGCCTCCAGTAGCGGTCGGTGCCCACATGGAATACGTCGGCGCCGTGCTGGTCAGCTTGAAACCGTGCGGAATCGGCGATGACGGCACATCGCGCGCATCGCCAGTCGGATCCACATGGGCGGCGAGGCAAGCCGTGTTGCAAGCGCCGGCCACGCGCACCTTGTCGATCTCGATGGCGCCCAGCCCTTGCTTGCTTGCGCCGGCGATGGCACGAAATTCCACGTCGAAGCCGCCTCCAGCCACCACACCGAGGTCGACTTTGACCTGCTGCCAAGGACCAGTCGTCCCGCCAGGCGATGAACTGCAGGCCCGCCACAGCAGTTGCCCGTTGACCACGACCTCAAGGTCGTCGAGCCCGCACTTGTCGTAACCGAGCAACGCGCGGTACTTGAACTCAAGCGTCGCCGGCGTTCCGGTGTCCGCATACAGTCGGCGCACCTGTAAGTAGGCGCCCATCGAACCGTCCTCATTGCCCGTCATGCCACCGGTCCAGTTGACGTTCGCTGTGGTGTTGCCGCTGAAGTTCTTGTCCACCTTCCACTTCAACTGACCGGGAGAGTCTGTCCACATCGCCCACTGCGGCTTCCACGACTCGGTCTCAAAGTTCTGGTCCACGCAGAGCTTGCAGTTGGGGATGGGCGTCGAAGTGCAGCCGGCGGCGTTACACACGTCCAGGGTGCACGGATTGTCGTCGTCGCAGGTCGCGGCAGGCCCGGACCGGCACGCCCCCATGTCACACACGTCGTTCACCGTGCAGGCCAGCCCGTCGTCGCACGGCACCTGGGCCAGCGGTGTGCACCAACCGGCCCCAGGATTGTCGGCCGGCACCTTACACATGTACCCAGGCGCACACGTCGACGGCGAGTTGAATGGCGAGCACGGCACCGGCACAGCGAGGGGCGCGACGCTGAGCAGGGCCGTGGCTTCGCACTGGTAGCCCCCGCTGGCTGTTCCCTTGCACGCCGTGACCAGGCATGGCCCGAGCGACGGGCACTGCACGGGCTTGAAGCTACACCCCGACCCTACACAGGTGTCGATGGTGCACGGATCGCCATCGTCGCATGTCGCGCAGCCACACCCGGGCGCTTGCTGGCAACCCGCAGCGCTGTCGCATGTTGCGGCGTTGCAGCCTGCCGCGGCTTGGCATTGCAGCGCTTGTGCCCCCTTGCACACGCCACCCTCACAGGAAGAGGAGACCGAGCAGGCGTCGCCATCGTCGCACCATGCCCCGTTCGGCATCGGCAGAGCCAAACACTGCCCGGTGGTGGGGTCGCAACTCGCGACCTTGCAGCTCGACGCCGGCAATGCCGCACACACAACCGCCGACGCTGGTTTGGGCTGGCAACGCAGCGAGCCATCCGCCGACGGCAGACAGGCCTGAACGCCGTTGCACTGGTCGCCATCGTCCATCTGGGCGCAGTCAGCGTCGACCTGGCAGCCGCACACATTCTTGATGTTCTTGCACTTGCCGGACTTGCACTTGTCGGTTGGCATCGGAGTGCACGGGTCGCCGTCGTCGCAGTGGTCGTTGTCGTCGGCTGGCATGTGCACGCAGCCGCCCATGCCCTCGCACCAGTCGATGGTGCACGACTCGCCATCGTCGCACAGCGCTGGCATGCCCATGCACGAGATCTTGAGCACGCACGCGCCGTTGGACAAACACCACGAGTCTGCGCCGCACGCGCTGCCCTTCTTGGCAGCCACATGCGTGCAACCAGTCTTGGGGTTGCAGGCGTCAACGCTGCAAGGCAGACCGTCGTCGCATGTCACCGACTTGCCTGGCGCGCAACTGCCCGCCTTGGTGCAACTGTCGCCCACTGTACATGCATTGCCGTCCTCGCATCCACCCAGCGACGGCCCGAACGTGCAGTTTCCGGTTGCGGGCTGGCAGGCGTCGACGGTGCAGGGCTTGTCGTCGCTGCACACCTTCCACACGCCGATGCACGTCCCCGCCACGAACCGGTCGTCGGTCGTGCAAGCGTTGGCGTCGTCACATGACACCTTGCCGGCATTCGTCACCACCAGCAGCTGGGGCGGCGGCGGCAGGTCGGCGCTGGCGGTGTCCTCCGCAGGCTTGGCGTCGGTTCCCGAGTCAGGGCCAACGTCAGTCTGGCTGTCCGGGCCCGTTTCGGTCGGCGGTACGTCTGGCAATTCAGGGCCGAGGTCAGGCGCCGGTGCGTCTGGCTCGGGCAGTGCATCCGCCTGCAGCGTGTCTTGCCCAGCATCTCCGAGGTCGGGAGTCACCGCGGTGTCGCCGGCTTCTGCGCCCTCCAGGGCTTGGCCCGACGCGGTGTCCACGAAGCCGTCGTCGCCAACCTCAGGGGGGGCTGCTTGGTCGGCCTGCCCAGTCGTGTCTTGGTCGGCCTGAACCGTCGCGTCCGGTTTGGCCGCAGTCCCTGCGTCCACGTCCACATCTTGCGGGCCAGGAAGCTCCGAGGCTGTCTCCGCTGCCGCTGGTCCGCTGTCTGCGCCCCAGCGAGCGTTGGTGTCTGGCGGAATATCGGCGGCGATCACCCCGTTGTCAGGCGACGCCCTGTGCGCGTCGGCGCCCGGTTGCGTGACGCGTGGTCGACCCAAGGCGGCATCCTCCTCCTCAGGTTCGACCGCATCGATGCCCAGACCCTGGTCGGCTGTCGTTGGAGCGACGCTGCAACCGCTCGACCCGCACAGCAAGGCAACCCAGAGCGCACCGGCGAACAGGTGGATTTCAACAACGCGCATTCCACAGGCCGCGGCCGCGGACCCCGCCGCGGCACGGTCGGGATCATCGCGTGCGACCCACAGAGGCGGATGTGTATGTATGATTCATACATGCTCAACTTTACAAATATTTGTTGACCTGTAGGCGAGAGCATCTTTGTAATCAAGCTGTTGTCTTGTCCAGCGCTGTGTCCATTCACAAAGCGGGCACCGACAGGTCGCGGCCGGCGGGAGGTGATTGCCATGAAAATACAGCGTCGTAGTGCCGGACAGGCCGTGCTCATAGACAATCATGTTTCTTCACCACCCGCGCGACAGCCACTGGCCACCACCGCCTTGCCGCACACACAAACGGCGCGCCGCACGTGGGAGCTTGAAAACCATCAGAATGTCAGAGCTCAACTGCGGCCCAACCTCTGTGATGGGCCGCGCCGGGTCCACAGACCGCCACCCTACACGGGTGTCCGGCAGCCACAACTTGCCTCTGTTTGGCCGCCAGAGAGCCCAACGCCCGCGATCTCGGCTGCCCGCCCTGTGGCACGTCGCCGGGCTGTCCGCCCGCCAGTTGGCAAGTCAGGTGGCTGGGCAGCCAACCACCTCGATGTCATGCCGCTCTTCCAAGGCGTCGGGGCAAGGCCTGCGCGAGGCGCCGCGGATGAGGACTCGGCCACGTCTGCCGCCGGTCGTTGCGAGAGCCCTCCGCGACGGCACACAGCGGCGACTGCTATTCAGGTTGGGCGCCGTCGGGAACCATGACCACGGCTTCCGCGACCCGAGCGGCGACGTCGATGCGCATGCGCGCGCCCGCAGGCACAGAGTTGGTGACCCAGGTGTTGCCGCCGATGATTGCGCCCTTGCCTATCACCACATCGCCGCCGAGGATTGTTGCGTTGGCGTAGATCGTGACCTCGTCCTCAAGCGTAGGATGCCGCTTGCGCGAGCGCATGGCGTCGCCCTTCGGGATCGAACGCGCGCCGAGCGTCACGCCCTGGTAGAGCCTACAGCGCGCACCGAGCACTGCCGTCTCGCCGACCACCACACCTGTGCCGTGGTCAATGAAGAGTGCCGGCCCGATCCCGGCGCCTGGGTGCAGGTCGATGCCCGTGCGGTGGTGGGCGTGCTCAGCCATCATCCGGGCCAGCAACGGCGCCCCGGCCAGCCACAGCACATGGGCCAGTCGATAGGTGGCGATGGCGTAGAAACCAGGATAGCACAAGATGATCTCAGCCCTCGACCGCGCCGCTGGGTCGCCGTCCAGGGCTGCCTGCACATCGGCCTCGAGGGCCACGCGCAGGCCGGGCAGGGCTTCGAGGACGGACAGCGCGGTTTCGTGCGCAGACGCCGCCGTCTGTGCGGGATCGAGCAACCGTTCCGGGTACGGCTCGCCCCTCTGGCCAAGCTCGCGACCTGGCGCCGCGGTCCATTCAGCGACGAGCAGGCGCACAACGCGCTCGTAGAACTCATGGCAACAGCCCGCAAGGCCCTCCGCGCACGGCCGTGCGCCAGAGTAGATCTCCGCAAACAGGACGCGACGCGCCAAATCGAGGGCCTGCGCGACCTGGTCAGGGTCGGGCAGCGCCGGCGCCCCGCCCTCGAGGCGAGCCTGGTCATGCAACTCAGCGGCTACGCCAAATGCGACCTGTAGGGCCGCAGTCTGTGCATCGCGGTGCCACTGGGTGGTCGGTTCGCTCATGCGTGCCTCCGCGGCCGTTTACGTGGACAGGTAGCGCTCTCCGGAATCGCACAAGAAGGTCACAACCCGCGCGCCCGGCGCCAGACCGCCACACGCCTGCCGCGCCGCCCAAACGTTGGCGCCAGAGCTCGGGCCGACCAGAATCCCATGGGCTTGCGCGAGCGTGGCCGCCATTTGCAGAGCGTCGTCGTCGTGGACCGCGACCACCTGGTCGATGACGGCGCGGTCGACAATGTCGGGCACAAACCCAGCGCCAATGCCTTGAATTGCGTGGGGCTGGAACGGCCGGCCTGCAAATGCCCGGGCCTTGCTCGGCTCCACTGCGATCACGCGCAGGTCCGGAAAACGCTGCCGCAGGCTCCGCGCCGTGCCTGTCAGCGTGCCACCGGTGCCGATGCCGCCGACCAACACATCGAGCCGGTCGCCGACGTCGTCCAAGATTTCGCGGGCCGTGGTCTTCTCGTGGGCCGCCGGGTTGTCAGGGTTCTCAAACTGCCGGGTCATCAGCGCGGCCTCGCCAAGCAACTGCTTGAGTTCGCGAGCGCGGGCCACTGCGCCTGCCATCCCGGCTTCTTTCGGTGTCAACTCGACGCGTGCGCCGAACGCCTTGAGGACCTTCCTGCGTTCCAGGCTCATGTCCTCCGGCATGCAGACGACGCACGAATAGCCGCGTTCGGCTGCGATCATCGCCAGTGAAATCCCGGTGTTGCCGCTGGTTGCCTCCAGAATCACCGCGCCAGGCCGCAGCAGGCCGCGGGCTTCGGCTGCGTCCAGGATCTCGCGGACAGGGCGGTCCTTGATCGACCCTCCGGGATTCAGGTAGTCCGCCTTCGCCAACAACTCTACGCCAACTGGCGCCAAGCGCGTCAAGCGCACCAGCGGGGTGTTGCCGATACACTGCGAGATGCGATCCACGATAGCCATGCGCGCCCCTGGGAGCCGGTTCGCTCCGCGGAGGCTGCAGTCTAGCCCGAAACGCCGACGCAGGGCAGGGTGTGCCGCATCGATGCGCTTGACTTGGCTGAAGGTGGTGGACCGCGGTGATTTTCGCTGGTTAAAAGACCAGCCTTCATTCAAATCGCTGAAATTACATTGTCGAGCCGGTCGCGATCCCAGCCGGTTGCGGTCGGCGGTGCATCCCAAGGGGCCGGCTCTCCCCATGTGCCTGCCGGGCGCAGATCCGCCACCTTGCGGCCCATGGAGGCTGCCATTAGCCTAGACGTGGCACAGCTCGCCAGCGCAGCTGTGCTTGTCGCCCGCACGAGGTTTACGATGCCCGCCCCGCAGTCGGCTACCATGAAAAACTTGGCCAAGTTGGCCTTCAAGGCGCACGCCATCAAGTTGCCCGTGGACTGGAAGCAGCCGCAAGGTGATCCAGACGCGAAGCACTACACCGACGCCTTCAAGCCGAGCGAGCGCATGGCCGTGCCTGACCCGAGCAAGCTTTTCGTGCCCGCTTCAGTCAACAAGTACCACGTCGACACGGTCAAGCAGATCTCTGAGAAGTTTGAGAAATACATCGATGGCATCTGCGACGCGATCTGCCAGGCGTGGAGCACCTATCAATCCACGGCATGCTTGACGACGGTGATGGTCGCCGGGCCAACCGCAAGTGGCGGCATGCTGGTTGGCCCGCCGTTGACACCGCTCATCCTGGCGTCTGGACCCAAGGCCACCGCCCAAGAGGCCAAATACACGAAGGTTATTGCGACGGTAGTGGGCACGGCAATGACCACCTGGCAAGCGACCGTCAAGGTCGCCGGCATGCCCTGGTACCCGGCCTTCGCGGCGTTTCCCGGACCCATGGCGCCTCCGACTCCCAACGTGCCGTGCCCGCTGGTCGCGCTGGTGCAGGTCAATGCCTCGATGCAGGACGCAGCGCTGAAGGGCCAGATGGTCGGCCAGTTAGGCGATCCGAAGGCTCAACACCACCAAGAGCTCTTCGACTCGGTCGCCAAGGGGGTCGCGCAGTGCTTCACGATCTGGACGGCCAGCACCCAGGTGACCAACGTCCTGGGCATGGGACCGATTCCGACGTTTGCGCCGCCGTTCGTGCCGGTCGGGCCCGTGCTCGGCGGCATGGGCAATCAGACTCCTGGCGGGATGACTTGATGTTGGCTGGTGGCTAGCTCAGTCCGCCAGACGCCTGCTGCGCGTAACCAGGCATTCTGCACTGCATCGTTGTCGGCCAGGCTCCTGCCTGCGGCGCACCGCTAGTTCCACGGCCGACGGATCGAGGTCTCGTTCAGATCCAAGCGGTAGTGACCGCCGTCAGAGACCAGCACCCAGTCGCGTTCGATACCGGCTGAGCGCACATTGAGCACGATCCGCGAACCATTGGGCGAGACTCCAAGCAGTTCGGGCGCCTTCGCCGTTGTCCCGAGGCCGACACCGGCATCGCCCCGGGCCGTCCGCAATGCGCGCCATAGCGGTCGCGACGTCTGCGTCAGCAACTGTTCGACTCCGTCGGCGTCCCCTGCTTGCAGCCTCGCGTGCAGCCGCGCCGGAAAAGTCGCCGGGTCATCGGTGCACGATGCCAAGGCAGCGACCAGCGCAGCGGCTCGCCACGCGCTTCTAGTGCAGTTGGATCGCGGCGCCAAAGGTCGGCATCTCCAACAGGTCGAGTTTCCAATGGCCGTCGACCAGCACCATCGGCACTTCGACCTCGCCCTTGCCCTTCCTTTTCTTGAGGCGCACGACGCTGCGCTTTTCGCCGAGTTCAACCCTGACCACGTCGCCATCGGGCAGCACGTTCGGAGGCGGCTTGCAGGTCGCAAACACGGTGAACTGACCCGTCGACTTCTTCTCGACGGCCGGCGCGGTGCGCAACAGGCCCGCCGCACGCGGCTCAACGTACTGCGCAAGATTCTCGATGGCTTCGGGAAGTTGGTCCTGGTTTGAGCACGCGACCTTGCCGAGGTCCGCGAGCGCGTCGCGGGCATTTTGCAGGACCAATTCGGGTGAATCGCGGCACGAGCTGAGCACCGCCGCTGCGACCACGGCAACCGCCAAGAGGCGGGACGTCTGAAGTGCGGGCGCAGGGAGGGGCATGGAGGGTTGATCGCACCTTTTCGAGCGTTCCGTCAAGGATGGCTCGACAGCCTTGAAGAGTCTGCCAGTTGCAGACCCGAGCAGCTCCTATGCGCCGTGCAGTTCCATGGTGTCGCGCAGCACTACGCCGGGGTTCTTGTCGGCAATGTAGTCGGCGCGAAACCGCGTCTCGGTCAACAGACACAGGTGTCCGTGCCCATCGGTGTACAGGTCGCGAGTGTAGGCGTCCTCGAACTTCTGGCGGTTGAACCCGGCGGGCAGGTCAACCCAGCGGCATACGTGCAGACTCAGGCCTTCAAAGCCGGCGTCGACGTTGTATTCGTCTCGGAGCCGCGTCTCGATGACGTCGAACTGCAGCCCGCCGACGGCGCCAACGATCCAGTCCGAGCCGATGAGCGGCCGGAAAAGCTGGGCGGCGCCCTCCTCGCAGACTTCGGTCAGGCCCTTGGCCAGTTGCTTTTGCTTCATCGGATCTTTGAGGCGGACCCGCCGAAACAGCTGCCTGTTCGGGTCAGGGATAGGAACCGCAAACAAGGTTGGCCCCGAGGCCGCGCCGGCCGAAACCGGCTTTGCGCCCCGCCGGACCCTCCGGCGACCGCGCGATCGCCAGCCTGCGCCGCCTGATCATCCGTGTCAAGGCGCGTTTTTGCCCGCCGCAGGCAGACTGC
>VGRO01000207.1 GCA_016875335.1 Deltaproteobacteria bacterium
ACAGCTTGAACTTGGCGGTGGGTGTGCTCGGGGCTGGCGGCGCGAAGGCGTGCGCAGGCGCTGGGCGGGAGCAGTCTGCCTGCGGCGGGCAAAAACGCGGCTTGACACGGAAGATCAGCCGGCGCAGGATGGCGATCGCGCGGTCGCCGGAGGGTCCGGCGGGGCGCAAAGCCGGTTTCGGCCGGCGCGGCCTCGGGGCCAACCTTGTTTGCGGTTCCTATCCCTGACGCTGGCCTCGAAGGCGAAGGAGCGGCGGCGACCCACTGAGGAGAAGGACCAGCCGACCACCGCCTACGAGCCGCCCGTGTTCCGCGAGCCGAGCGGACGCCTCGTGGTCGCCATCCGTTCTCCCGATGAGCTCGAGCGGGCGTGCGCGGTGATGGCCGAGGTCGAGGCCGACACCATTGTGGTCGCCGAGGGAGCGAACCGATGAGCCGCGCCGGAACACTGCTCTGCTGGCACGCGGAGCGCGCCGGGCTCGAGGTCCTTGAGCACGCGATCCGGGCGCTCCGCAACCGGCGGGTCGGCATCGAGCGCGTGCTCTACATCGTCCAGGGAGGTCGCGAGCGGGCAGTCCCGCCGAAGGTCGAGCGGGCCGCGGTCGAGGTCATCGAGGTGCCCCTCGAGGACCCCACGCAGCACACGGCGATCTACGAGCAGATGCGCGCTCTGGTGCTACCGCGCCTCCGCAACTTGGAAGGGGAGCTGCACATCAACGTGTCGCCCGGCACCCCGGCGATGCATAGCGTGTGGCTCATCCTCCACGCCGGCGGTGCGTTGCCCGAGGGCGCGCAGCTGTGGTCGTCGCAGTTCAGCCGCGAGACGAGGCGGACCCGCATCGACCCGGTGGACTTCTCGATTACGACCTACCTCGCGGAGATCCATCGATTCGCGCGCATCGAGCCCAGCCTCGCTGTCTACGAGCCGCAGGCCCGCTCGCCCGCACGCCGCCTGGCTTTTGAGCACCTCGCGCGGTACGCGCGCGTCGTCGGTGCGCCGCTACTCATCTTGGGAGAGAGAGGGACCGGCAAGACGCGCCTGGTCGAGACGATCGTCGCGACCCTCAAGGGGCGGAAGAAGGTCGTCAGCGTCCCGTGCGGCGGGCTCGACTCGGAACTCGCTGAGAGCCTGTTGTTTGGCCACCGTAAGGGCGCGTTCACGGGCGCCGCCGCCGACCGCCCCGGGCTCCTCGCCGAGGCCGGCGGCGGCATCCTCTTCCTCGACGAGGTGCAGGACCTCCCGAAGCCCACGCAGCGGAAGCTCGTCCGGGTCTTCCAGGACCGCCGGCGACGGTATCGGCCGGTGGGCAGCGATCGAGAGGAAAGCGTCGACGTCGAGCTCGTCTGCGCCTCGAACCTGCGGGTAGCCGATCTGCGCGAGCGTCTCGACGCGGACCTCTTCGATCGCCTGAGCCACCTGTCCGTCACCGTACCACCGCTCCGGGAGTGCCGTCAGGACATCCAAGAGGACTGGGGGCGAGTGTGGAATGAGCTCCGACAACGCGAAGATCTACCACCGAGCGCGCCATGGTCGAGGGAGCTTGAAGTTGCGTTTCAGAGTGGAGAACTCCCGGGCAACCTCCGCGACCTACAGCGACTTGCATTGCTCTGCATGGCCTGGTGGTCCCCATCGGATCCCGGAGTCGGCATCCGGGGGGCCGTTGAGGAGTGGCATCGATTCACATCCTCTTCGGCCACCAAGAACGACGACCATGGAACGGGGTCACGAGTTGAGCGGGTTCGCTGGTTCAGGAGCCGCCTCGCGCGATGGGCGAAGGCTCAGCACGGAACCTGGGCCGCTGCCGCGGAGGCGCTGGAATGCGATGAGAAGACGCTCCGCCAGGATGCGGGCCATGCCGACGCCACTGGCGATTGAAGGACGGTCCAACTCGACGAAAACCATTGCCGCGATGTCCCACGCGCCGACGTCAACCATCGGCTCTTTGGTGTAAACCGCCTCCGAAGCGTCTCTGAGCGTCTCTGGGCCGTCCCAGAGCCCCGCAGACCTCCAGAGCCGCCCGCCGGGGCTCTCGCGCGAGACGCCGTGGCTCTGGCGCAGAGCAGGGCGCGCCGCGGACTCGGATCGCCACCTCGCGTAACCACTCGTTCTCACTGGCCAAAACGGCGAGAGCCCCGGTGGGGTGACCACCGAGGCTCTCTGTTGACCGCCTACGCACGCGATGCGTCGTAGGGTGAAATGGCTCCGACGCCGTGACTTGAACACGGGACCCGGTGATTAACAGTCACCTGCTCTACCAGCTGAGCTACGTCGGAATCGTTGCGCTGATTCTCCAACCAACCCCGCAAGCGCGAAACGGGGCCAGGGTTCGGGTTGCCGGTGAGAACGAGGCATGTGCACCTGCTCTACCAGCTGAGCTACATCGGAATCGTGCGGATAGGAACCGCAAAGGCACTCCGCCCCAAACCTGCTCCGACGAAACCCCACCGTTCCGCCGCCTGCGCCCCGCCGGACCCTCCGGCGACCGCGCGATCGCCAGCCTGCGCCGCCTGATCATCCGTGTCAAGCCGCGTTTTTGCCCGCCGCAGGCAGACTGCTCCCGCCCAGCGCCAGCGCACGCCTTCACGCCGCCAGCCCCGAGCACACCAACCACCAAGTCCAAGCCGTGGTCGCGTGCCCCGCCTTGCTCGACGCTACGCCGCCCAATCCAGCTCGACCGGGTCGTCGACGCCGTCGAATTTGTCGGCCGCTGCCCCGGCGGGCATCTTTGTATTACCACGGGCTATTCGCGCCGGCGGCCAATGGGCGCAGCAAGATCGTGCCCTCACACGGCTCGATGGCCAAGCACCGGCTCAAGGTCAAAGCAAAGGCAGCCAACGACGACGACGGCGACGGCGACGGCAACGGCAAGGGCGACAAAGCTGCCCCGGCCGCCCCCGTAGACGAACGGGCCGCGGACAGCAAACTGAAGTGGGCGGCTTGCCTCAAGCGAGCATTTTTCTTTGACGTTTTGGCGTGTTCCTGTGGCGGGCGGCGTAAGCTCTTGGCGGTCGTCCAAAGTCCCGGCGAGGTCGAGCGGTTCCTGCGCCACGTGCACCTGTGGAACGACGGCAAGCCCGACGCCGAGATCCTTGCCATCCGCGGGCCGCCGGGCGAGGCGCTGTACCCGGCCGAGGAAGCGCGCGGTCCGGAATTCGATTGCGTTGACGAACCGCCGGTCGACGACGACTGGCAGCCGGCCGACGACTTGGATTGGGCGGCGTAGGCGAAAGCGCGAACAAGGCGATGAACGTGCTCGGGGCTGCGGCTAGCGGTCCTGGGCGGCACCCGTTTGTTCAAACCACCAGAATTTGGCCAAAACTCGCGCTTGACAGCGGCCGTTTTGGCGGCGCAGGCTGGGCCTCCGCGCTCCCTGAAGGTCCGGGGCGAGGGTGTTTGCCGGTGAGGGCACGGGGTCATGGGCGTTTGGAGTTCTTACACGCGGGACGGGGTTTTGGCTACACCCTCTTACCCCCGGCCCCAACGATGCACTCTGCGAGCGACGCCTTCAACACGAGATTGGACCTGGCCGATGAAAAACCATCCCGCCGCCGATTCGACGCCGGTCCGCCCGCCCAGGTCCATGGAGCACGACGAAAACCGCATTCCGCAGCAAAATCTAGGCCGTCGCGTCAGGGCTTGAACTCGCAAGCACCGATGTCCGGCCCGATTCCCTGCGGAACCTGGACGCCACGAACATCCATGGCCGACTTGATCTTGTTCAGCGCCACGTCAAGGGCCGCGCTGCCGACCGTAGGGCAATGAGGGAAGTTCGCCCCGAGCTTCGGGTCGCCGTCGACACTGCCGCCGACGGTGCCGGGCACGGAGATGAAGTCGACTTCCACGGCGGACTTGCGCGCGCCGAGACCGTCCACATAGAGGCCACCACCGCATTTCCAGTAGACGTTGTTTTGCAGGTCTTTCGGCACCTTGCCATAGGAAGCATCGACACACTTGTCGTCCGGGGCACTGCCCTGCAGCACGTTGTCTACGACCTGAAGCCCATCGGCCTTGATCGGGATGATCGGTCCGGCCCTGCCGAGGACCGTGTTGGACGCGATCAGGCTGTTCGCTCCGGCATCGATCGCCAGTCCATGCAGGACGTTCCTAGAGACCGTGCTGCCGAACCCAACAACGAGCGGCACGTTGGTCTTCGCGGTGGTCGCCTGAACACGCAAGAAGGAAGCGACGGAGTTCATGGGCAAGACGAACGCGGTATCGGAAGCCACGCCCGGCTTGCCCGCTCGGTTGGTCGCGTTCGAGGCGCAACCTTGCCCTCCGGCGCAAGGGGCCCCCACCTCGCCCGAGTCGCCGACAAGCCCGGGCGCGCTGGAACCCAGTACGATTCGCGACGACCGTACTTTGAACGCCGGGGCATCGTCCGTGCGTACGACCATGACGTCGTCAATGTAGGGGCCCAGGCCGACGTTATTGGTGGTGATGCAGTCGTGGTTGCAGGTGCAAGAAAACGTGAACTGGATTTTGACGGTCTTGCCAGAAAAAGCTGAAAGATCGAACGTAACCAACTCGTACGGTACGCCGAGGCACATCCATCCGCCTGCGCTTGAGTAGATTGTGGACGTCTTGCTGCCGTCTGAGACAGTCGCGGTCAGATTTGGGCTCGTGCCGCCGCCGAAGTCGGGCCTCAGGTAGAAGCGAAGTTGGTACTTGCCCGAGGCGGGGATGGAGATGCCGACGCTCGTGATCGACCCGCTCGAACTTGTGTAGCCCTTCGACTGGTAGATCCAGGGGTAGTAAGGGTCCTGAACTTTGCCGTAATACACTGCTTTTTCGCCTGAGGTCGCAAAAGGCGTGGCCAACTGCTGCCATCCCCCGTCGATGGTCCAGTTGGCCATGGAGCCTTCGAAGTTGTCCTGAAACAGTACGGGCGGGCCAGCCTGTGTCACGAGCGAGCCCTGACCCGCATTGCCGCCATAGCCGCCCTTGCCTGGCGCCATGTCCGTGCACTTGGGCTGTCCGCCCTTGCCGCCGGTGCCCCCCACGCCGCCCACCGCTGCGAGGACGAGGCTACCGGAAAGGTCCAGTCCGCCCACGTTGAAGGTCACTGCAGAACCCCCGGTTCCGCCCTTGCCGCCGGCCGATCCCCCGGACTTGCAGTTACTGCCGACCAGTTCGTCGCAGGTCGAGCCGGCGCCCCCCGTACCGCCAGGTCCGCCGCGTGGGCCGAGGAATTCCGCCCCGTACGCCATGACCACGGTCGAACTGCGAACGAGTTCGATGCCATGCGGACTGCCGCCCGGGCCGCCGCGACGGACGTAGGGGCACGCGGCTTGAGCCGGGCACACCGGGTTGTTTTGGTGCTTTGCCAACACTGGCGGCGGACACCATAGGTCCGGGTCATCGTAGCAGACGCAATTCTTGAAACAAAATTGCGCAATCTTCGTCGCAGGCGCGCCTGTGGACCCAGTCTTGGACAGGACCGCGCCGACGATGCGTGCTTGGACCACGGCAAGTGGCCCCGTGGCGACCACGTTCGCAGGCGCGGTGCTCGTGGTCGTGGAGGATGGCTGGCCAGCCCAGAGGACTTGCGCTCCTGCGCCAATGATACCTGCCCCCGTCCACAGGTAGCCAACGCCGGCAGCCGTGATCACGCCCCCGAGGAAGATTCCCTTGGCGGTCGAAAACGTCCCGTTGACGTCTACGTACGCCAGGACACACCCACCGCCCGCAATGGTCGCCACGTTGCCGCCACAGGACCCCTGACTGAGATTGCCGTTGATCGTCGTGGCGGGTCCAGGCCAGGTCCAGTCCGAGTTGTATCGCCCGATGACGTGCGTGTTGAGCACAGCGGATGTGGTGTATGCGCCGCTCGCGGCAAGGACCGCCTTGGTCGTCCCCGCAAGTGCAAGCGCCTTGTCGAGGGTCTTGACGGGAAACGCCTGAGAGCCCGGGAAGAAATCGCTGCCTTTCTTGCCATCGAGGAAGATGACCGCGCTGGCAATGTTGACGACCTTGTCATCGATGGTGTTGCAATCTTCGTCGATGCCATTGCCAGGGATCTCGAAGGCCTTGGCGTTGATCCACGGCCGGCTATCGTCACAGTCGCCTTGATCCTCGGAGAATCCGTCTGCGTCGTCGTCGGTGTTGGTGCCGTCCACGCCGCCGTCGCAGTTGTTGTCCACGCCGTCACCCGGGTACTCCTGAGCTACGCCCGCGTTACTGAGCGCCGTGTTGTCGTTACAGTCGACAGGAGTACCTCCACAGCCGTAGTAGCCATCGCCGTCATTGTCGCCGACATCGGTCTTGCCATCACAGTTGTCATCGACGGCGTTGCCGCAGATGTCTGGCATGTTCGAGTGGACGAAGAAGTTGGCGTCGTTGCAGTCGCCCTTGCAGTAGCTGAGGCCGTCCCCGTCCAGGTCCACATCGGGCGGATCGAGGACGCCGTCGCAGTCGTTGTCAATCCCGTCACACTTCTCGACGGCTTTGGGGCTGATCGCGCCATCGCTATCGTTGCAATCGCCGCCGGTGGCAACGTAGCCTTCCGATGCAACGCACGCTTTCTTGGTTGCAGACGTCAGCCCGTAGTTGTCGCCATCCGCATCGAGGTACCAAGTCAGCAGCGCACAAGGCTGCACGGAGGCGGAGGTTCCGGGCGTCGAAGCGGTGCCGTCGGATGCAGTTGCCGTACACTGCCACTTCTTGGCCGATACGGTCGTGCCCAGGATGACCTGGAGTCCGGCGGCGGCGGGAACGGCTACGCCGTCCTCCGTCCAGGCAAAGGTGTAGGTGACCGGGTCGCCGTCTGCGTCGGTTGATGGCGCCGTGATCTTGCAAGTCAAGTCAGTGTCTTCGTTTGGACTTGCTGGCAGGATCTCGACGACGGGCGCGGTCGGGGCCGTGTTTGCGACGACCAACGTTGGAGAGACGACCGGATCGCCCTGGACCTTGCCATCGTTGGGCCACACCTTGACGAACACGGCCTGGCCCTTCGTGGCGGTCATGGCGGGCAGGGTCGCGTCCGTGCCGACGACCTTGGATCCCACGTACCATGCATACACATAGCCCGGGAGGTCCCCGTCCTTGTCGCTCCAGCCGGTGATGGCCACCTGTGCGGTATCTCCGGTCTTGAGTGGGGCGGGCTGGATCGCCGCGCCCGAGATGGTCGGCACGTTGTTGCCCTTGCAAACGCCGCCCGAGCACACGTCGGGGGCCGTCAAGACGTTGCCGTCATCACATGGCGCCTGGTTCTGGGTCGTCGTGCAGCCGTTGGTCGGATTGCATGCATCGCCAGTGCACGGGTTCTTGTCGTCACAAGTCTTGACCACGCCGACGCACTGGCCGCTGCTGCAAGCATCGCTGGCCGTGCAGGCGTTGCCGTCGTTGCAGACCCCACCGTCGGTGGCTGCCGTGCTACTGCAAGCCGCCGTCCCCTTGTCGCAGACATCGACCGAGCACGGGTTGTTGTCATCGCAGGACTTTGGGTTGCCAGCAATGCACTTGCCCGCGGCACAGGCATCTTGCTGGGTGCAGGCGTTGCCGTCGGCGTCGCACGGAAGCGTGTTCTGGGCGAACACGCAACCCTTGGCCGGGTCGCAGCTATCGGTCGTGCAGCCGTTGTTGTCCTCGCACTTGAGCGCCGGGCCAGCCCCGCATTTGCCGCCCGCGCAGGCGTCCTGGTCGGTGCAGAGGCTCCCGTCGGCGTCGCAGGGCAGCGTGTTGTTGGTGTGCTGGCAGCCAGCGACCTTGTCGCAGGAGTCGGTCGTGCAGCCGTTCTTGTCGTTGCAGTTCAGCGCCGCGCCGGCCACGCACTTGCCGCCTGCGCAGGTGTCCTTTTCCGTGCATGCGCTGCCGTCGGCGTCGCACGGAAGCGTGTTCTGGGCGAACACGCAGCCCGCCTTCGGGTCGCAACTGTCTGAAGTGCAGACGCTCTTGTCATCGCAGTCGATGGGTTTGCTTGCGACGCAGACCCCGGCCGCGCACGTATCCTTCGGGGTGCAAATACTGCCGTCGGCGTCGCAGGGCGTACCATCGGGCGGGGACGTGGGCGTGCACTTGCCGCTGCTGGCAACGCAGGTGAGATTGAGGCACGTGCTGTTCTTGCTCGTGTCGCAGGTGACGATGGTGGTAGGATTCACCTTGCACACGAAGGGCTGCACCGACTTGTCGCAATACAGTGTGCCGTTGCAGAGATCACCGTCTTCCTTTGCCCCGCAGTCGGCGTCTTGCTGGCATGCACAGAGGTTGGTGCCGCCAATGCATTTGCCGGCATCGCACTGATCGCCCTGGGTACATGAGTTGCCGTCGTCGCACACCCCGGTGGTCGGCATGTGCACGCAGCCCTTGATCTTGTCACAGAGGTCCGCAGTGCATGGACTGCCGTCCTCGCAGCCTATCGCCGGACCGCTGCACTTGCCTTTCGCGCATGTATCCTTTTCCGTGCAGGCGTCGCCGTCGTCGCAGGCGCCGCCAATGTTCTTGTGGATGCAGCCGTATCCGGCCTTGCAGCTGTCGTCGGTGCAGGCTGCCCCATCGTTGCAGCTATCATCGGGCCCGCCAATGCAAACGCCCTTGGGGCTGCATTTGTCGTCCAGAGTGCAAGGTTCGTCGTCGTCGCAGGCGGTTCCCGGCGTGCAGCCAGCGCTGGAGCTGCCATCGGTGACAGGCAGTTCCGCATCCGGCTGGCCATCTTGCACAGCATCACCCGTTTTCGTGCCGGGGTCCGCTGTGTCTGCCCCCGAGTCCGCCATGGCAACCTCCGACTCGCCGCTCGAATCGAGGGGCAAGCCGCCGTCGACCACACCGTCATCACCGCCCGCCGCAAGGTCGGCGCCTCCATCTGTCACCGCCTGAGCGCTGCCATCGTCGCCGGGGATCGCCGCAGGGTCGGCGTCCACGGCTGGTTGTGGGGCCTGCTGGCAGCCGTTCCCCGAGGCCACGGTAGCCGCGAGGATCAGGAAGAACGTGGTCGTTGTGATCTTCGACCGAAGGCAAACCATGGACTGGTCTGACTTCCCGCGGACTGCTGACATCATGGGCACCTCCCTGCCGGACATAGCCCCAAATGGATGGGGGTAGAAGGAACTCCAAGAGCCCTCCGCCCCAAACCCTCGACGACGAAACCCCACCGTTCCGCCGCCTGCGCCCCGCCGGAAACTCCGGCGACCGCGCGATCGCCATACTGCGCCGGCTGATCATCCGCGTCAAGCCGTGAATTTGCCCGCCCAGACCAAATCGAAAGTCCCCGAACCAAAGCAGCCACGACCGTTTTGGCCGCGCTCTGAGGAGCGCCACCGGAACGCAGACATGGCGAGCCCGTGGAAGTGCCGATCCGGGCGAGGTGTTCTGGCTTCTGGTGCTGTTCAGTTGGGTCGCGGACGGCGTTTTTTCTCGACCGTCAGCCGCCGGGCATCGCTGCAAGGGGACGCGCACAGTTGCGGCAAATCGGCGAACTTGGCGACAAGCGCTCTGCCCACCTTCTTGACAGGAACATCGGCCCCGTGCAAACCCCTGCGGCAACCCTTTGAATCTCGATCCCTTTTGAGCCAACCTCCCAAACCGATCTCCCCAGCCGATCCGGCCTTTACATTCCGTCGGTTGCGCGATCTACTGGCCATCCCGGGGCGGTTGCCCCGACCAGGTGGCTCATGGCCGACGACGAATGCCCGGAACCCGATAGCGTGGCTGCCCTGCGCGA